>JBBSJY010000243.1:0-6790 GCA_038256845.1 Verrucomicrobiales bacterium
ACGTCGAGCTCAGCATCCCCGCCCAGACCGCTTTGGTCGCCACTGCGGTGGAGGCATGGAAACTCCCACCGGAGCTGAAAGACAAGGATCAGCGCATCATTCCGTGGACCAAGGAGAATGTTACGGAAGAGATCCTGAAGCAGTCGAAGAAGCTGCCGTTGGAACGGATCACCACCCCGGATTCACCGCCCATGGAAGGGCTCATCGTGTTCCGCGTCCCGTCGCAGCCGGGCGGCAAGGTCTTCATCAAAGTGCCCAAGGACACGGTCGGTCCGGGTGGCTTCATCACGCCGGAGGATTTCGGGGACGTCACGATGCTTCCGGAAATCCCGAAAGAGGCTGCGTTGATGGGTAATGGAGGACTGATGGCGCTGAACGGGGAGCGCAAGATTAACGTTCAGTCGCGCGGTCTCGACCACCTACGCTATACCGTGGGGAGGGTTCAGACGGGCCAGATCAATCACTTGGTGAGCCAAACCCATGGCAACTTCGAGTCGCCCCGTTTTCGTGGCGGGTTTGGATTTGAAGATATCTCGAACTATCAACAGATGGTGCAGCCGATTGTGAGGGGCAGCGAATACAGTATGAACTACTCGTCCTTCGACTTTTCCCCTTTAATCGAGGCGGTCCAGCCGGGCGCGACTCCCGAACACGGTTTGTTTCACGTGACTCTTGAGGGAGTACGACCTCGGACGCCGGAAGATGGCGACGCACCGACGGACTCGCCAGACCATGAGTGGATCCCGCTCTCCTACAGTCGCGACTTGGACGACGGCGAGGACGGCTACAGCTACCGCGACGAATCCAGCAGCATCTATCCGCTCGGCGACCAAACGCGGGACCAACGGTTCATTTTGGTTACCGACCTAGGCCTTATCATGAAAGAGGCCGCCGATGGCAGCCGATACATTTATGTGCAGTCCTTCAGCGCCCGCGGGCCGGTGGCGGGAGTGGAAATTTCCGTGTTGTCGAGGAACGGCAGCGTATTGAAAAACGCCACCACCAACGAAATCGGAAGAGCTGAACTCCCCTCGTTGCGCGGCTTGCAGCGGGAGCAGGAACCGGTGGCTTTGGTGGCGAGGAAGGGCGACGACCTCGCATTCATTCCGTGGGCCAAGAGTGAACGGCATCTGGACACCTCACGGTTCGATGTCGGTGGAGTTGCCTACAGCGAGAATTCAGCGCTCGAAGCATCACTCTTCACGGAGCGCGGGATCTATCGTCCCGGTGAATCGATCAACGTCGGCGGCATCGTCCGCCAGCGCGACTGGTTGGGAGATCTGACCGGCTTGCCTCTGGAGTTGGTGGTGTTTAATGCGAAGGAAGATGTTGCCGGTCGCTACCCGCTGAAACTAGAGGCGGGAGGAGTTTTTTCGCTGACCATCCCGACAGCGGAGACCGCTCCCACCGGGCCATGGAGAGTCCAACTGGAGCGTCCGAAACCGGCGGTTGCGGGACTGCAGCAGGACTCGGTTTATCTTGGAGGAGTTATTGTTAGAGTGGAGGAATTCCAGCCCGACCGGCAGAAGATCAAGGCGAAGTTCCAACCGGACGCGGCCGACGGGTGGCGTTCACCGGATGGGTTGGAAGTGGCGGTGCAACTCGATACGCTGTTCGGCATTCCCGCCGCTGGACGTCGTGTCGCGGGCAAGCTGTTCCTCTCTCCCACGACTCCGAGCTTCGCCAAGTGGCCGGGCTGGCAATTCGGCATGCCTGATTCGGATGGATTCGACACCAAGGAGATTCCGTTTGCCGATGGCATGACCGATGAAGACGGTAAGGCGACTCTGCCGTTGAACCTAGAAGCTCATACCGCTCCCATGCTTCAGGCGCGTGTGGAGCTGGAAGGCTTCGAGGCCGATGGTGGGCGCGGAGTGCGGACCGAGTTGAGCACGCTGGTTTCCCGTCAGCCGTATCTCATCGGGCACAAGGCGGAACGGAATCTGAATTATCTCGACGGGCGGGATCCGGTATCAGTCGGCATCGTGGCAATCGGTCCGGACAGCAAGCCAGTGGCAGCGGCAGATTTGACGCGCGTGCTGGTGCAGATCAAGCACGTGTCCGTTCTAACAAAGCAAAGGAACGGCAGCCTGGCCTACGAATCGCAGTCGCGCGCCGAAACACTTGAAACCGTTGCGGTTTCGCTGCCCGCGCAGGGAGAGAAGTTGGCTCTGTCTTTGGATAAGCCAGGCCGTTTCCGCTACGAGTTCCGCAACGCAGCGGGGCAAACGCTGTGCGCGATCCCGTTTTTCGTGGCGGGCAAGGGGGATGCCGCCAAGGATCTGGAGCGCAGCGGTGAGTTGGGAATCAAGTTTGCCGACAAGGAATGGCTGCCGGGCGAGGAGCTGGAATTCTCCCTGACCACGCCGTTTGCTGGGGCTGGCTTGATCACGGTGGAGCGTGACACGGTTTTGGAACAGATATGGTTCAAGTGCGATACCAAGTCCACCGTGCAGAAGATCCGCTTGCCGGACAGTTTCGAAGTGGGAGCCTACCTGCATGTCGTGATGGCACGCGACTTGGATTCGCCCGACGTGTTTCTGAATCCGCTGGCGAGCGGCATCATGCCCATCCCTGCCGCGCGCGGAAAACGGGAGATGACCGTCACCCTGGACTCGCCGGATCGCGTGCGCCCCGGCCAGCGCCTCGCGATCGGCTACACCGCACCGAAAGAAGGCCGGATGCTTATTTGGGCAGTGGACGAGGGCATCCACTTGGTGAGCAGCTACAAGGCACCGGATCCCTTGCGCGATCTTCTTCCCTCGGCCAGGCTGGAGGTCGAGACCTATCAGTTGATGGACGTCCTGCTGCCCGAGTTCTCGCTGCTGCGAAAGGCGCTGGCGATCGGTGGCGGTGGCGACGGTGAAGCTGAAGGAGGGATCATTCCCACGTTGAAATTGGGGCTCAATCCCTTCAAGCGCCGTCGGGATGCGCCAGTGGTTTATTGGAGTGGCTTCGTGCCTTGTGGACCGGAGCGCAAGGAGGTCTTTTATGAGGTGCCGGAATACTTCGCCGGCCGGCTCAAGATCATGGCTGTGGCGGTGGCTCCGGACTCGGTCGGTGTGGGGCAGTCGGAATCCATCGTGAAGGGCGACTTCGTGCTGACCTCCACCACGCCGCTTTTCGTAGTTCCGGGCGATGAATTCACGGCCTCCGTGACAGTGGCCAATCAATTGGAGGGAGATTCCGTCACGGATCAAGTGAACATTCAAGTGGAGCCCCAGGGTGGGGTGGAGATCATCGGTGCTGCACCGGAAGTGCAGACCATCCCTGTGGGTAAGGAGGTCACGGTGAGCTATCGCTGCCGCGCGACTGATTTGTTAGGAAATGCCGAACTGAAATTCACCGCTTCCAGCGGGAATAGTCGACAGGTATCGAGCAGTTCGTTCAGCGTGCGGCCCGGTGTGGCTCGGGCGGCGAAGGTTCAAAGCGGTTGGTTCCGCAACGGATCGCACGACCTCGCGGTGAACCATCAAATGTTTCAGGAGTTCTCCGAAAGGGAAGCGGTCATCTCCACCACGCCACTCGGTCTCGCTCACGGCCTGTCTGCGTATTTGAAAGAATATCCTCATGGCTGCACCGAGCAGATTACCAGCCGAGGATATCCATGGCTGGTGCTGAAAGACGACGCCAATTTCGGAATCGATAAGGAGGAGGCCGCCCGCGTGATCGCCGATACGATGAATCAGCTCTCGCGCCGTCAGGGTCGCAACGGTGGTTTCGGCTACTGGGGGACTGATGAGCAGGATGGCTTTGACTACCTCACGGTATATGTCGGCCATTTCCTAACAGATTGCAAAGCTAGCGGTTTGCCGGTGCCCGCCAATCTCTATCAGTCCACGCTGCGACGCCTACGCTACATGGCGGATGCCAAGATCACGGATCCTTCCACTCACAACGGGGGAATCTATTACTGGCGAACACGCTGGGAAGCCGAGATGCGGGCTTCGGCGATTTACCTTCTGACAAGGAATGAGGAAGTCACCACTAACTATGCGCTGAAACTTCAGGACTACCTCGACGCAAAGGTGCCGAAGGAAATGTGGCATCGCGACTCCACAGCCGCATGGCTAGCCTCAACGTGGCGGCTTCTTAAAAAAGAAACTGCGGCCGTTCCACTGATCGAGGCACATCGCGCCGCGCTGAAAAAGCCTGCTCCAAAGGACTGGGAATGGGGCTATTACTATTACACTAGTAGGTTGGCCAACGAAGCCACGGCTTTCACGATCCTCTGCCGCCATTTCCCTGAGATGGCCAAAAAGCTCACCTACGAGGAGATGAAGCCGCTCACGCAAATGATCGAGGCGGCGGACTTTAACACTCTTTCCGCAGCGTGGAGTGTGCAGGCACTTAAAGCATATTCGGACTTGGCGGCAAGCAATGGCGTGAAGGCGGGGATCGCCTCGTTGCAGGGTCAGGACGTAAAGGTTCTCGCCGACCCCGCGATGGGTCAGTTGCAGGTCAAGGTGCCGGAAGGCATGACTCGTTTCTTCTTCGCCAAGAATTCACCCGAGGGTCTGGGAGCTTGGTATCAGACGATCGAGAAAGGTTTCGCGAAAAACCTGCCCGAGAAAGCCAGCTCGACGCATATCGAAGTGCTGCGCGAGTTGGTCGATGCCGACGGACAACCGGTCACGCAGAGCAAACTGGGTGAAACCTTGTTTGCGAAACTGACCCTCCGCAACCTGACCAAGACCGACGTGCCGAATCTAGCGATCACCGAGATGCTGCCCGGTGGTTTCGAATACGCGCCTCCCGGCGAGCCGGATTCGCTGCGCCCCGGTCTCGCAACGCGTCAGGGCACCGATTACATCGACATCCGGGAAGACCGGGCGCTGATCTATCTCGGACTTAGCGCCGAGGGTTCGCTCACGCTGCAATACGCGCTGCGCCCGACCTGCGCCGGAACCTTCGTGGTCCCGCCGCCGTATGCCGAGGACATGTATGAGGCGAAAGTCCGGGCGAACGGCGCAGTCGGCAAAATCATCATTCTCGCGCGGGAATAATCGTGACCATGTCGTCGAAAAGATCCAAGCGAAAGACCTTCTGCATCCGCTGCCTCAAAGCCGGCGGTTTGCTGTTAGGTCTGCTGGCGCTTGGATACGCGTATTTGCCGAAGCCGGATCTTCTGTCACCTGACTTGGAATACTCACGAACGGTTCTAGACCGCGATGAGCATGTGATTTTCCTGACGACCACCAGCGACGGGATGCTGCGGCTTCCTGCTGCGATGGACCAGATCGCCCCGGAGATGCTCGAGGCGACTTTGGAAATGGAGGACCGGCGTTTCTTCAGTCATACGGGCGTGGATGGCCGTTCTATTTTGCGGGCCGGATGGGGCGTGGTCTCGGGACAAAAGCTCGGTGGTGGCTCCACGATCACCATGCAATTGAGCCGCCTGCGCTGGGGCCTTCACACCCGCTCCATTTCGGGCAAGTGCGAGCAGATGTTCCGCGCGATCCAGTTGGAGCGACACTACTCCAAGGAGCAGATTGCCGCCGCGTATTTCACCATCGCGCCCTACGGTGGAAACGTGGAAGGAGCGCGCGCTGCGAGTTTCCGCTGGTGCGGGAAAGATGCTTCGGAACTGACGTTGCGCGAAGCCGCCAGTCTCAGTGCGATCCCGCAGAGTCCCACCGCCCGGCGGCCGCGCGCCGATGGAAACGCGCGACTGGCCGTAGCCCAGGCCCGGCTCATGACCCGCCTGCGGGCCAACCATGGCGAACCGCCAAACGAGTTGGATATCGAGTTCAACCTGGTGCCGACCGCCATCCCCCGTGAGGCACCCCATCTGGCGCGACGTCGGTTACGAGAAGATCGCGGGAGCCTAGCGGTTGCCACCTCGCTTGATCTGGCCCAGCAACATGTGGTGGAACAATCGATCCGCGATTTCCTCAACCGCTGGTACTCGCAAGGCCTGCGCAATGCTTCCGCCGTGTTGCTGCACGCACCCACCGGAGAGATACGCGCGAGCGTCGGATCCGCCGATTTCCACAATGTCGATATCGCCGGTCAGGTCGATGGCACCCGCGCACGACGCTCACCCGGTTCCACGCTCAAGCCGTTCATTTATGCGCTCGCTTTGGATGCAGGCCTCATCCAGCCGCAGACCTTGCTCGACGACGCCCCGAGGCGCTTTGCCGGCTACAATCCTGAGAACAGCGACCGCGAGTTCCTCGGTCCGATCGCCGCGAGCGAGGCGTTGCGCCGCAGCCGCAACATTCCGGCCATCGAGCTGGCGAACCGTTTGCCTGGCGGCGGCTTGGAGGCTTTCCTGCGCTCGTCCGGCGTGGATCTTCCGCACCGCAGCCACGGCTTGGCCCTTGCGATCGGAGCCACCGAAATGCGGCTGGAGGATTTGGCGAAGCTCTACACGGAACTCGCGCATCCCGCGCAGGGCAGACTATCCCCGGAGGCGTGCTGGCTCACTTTAAACGCCCTGCGCAGCAATGAACCCGGCGCCCCGATCGGGCTGTCTTGCAAAACCGGAACGTCGAACGGTTTCCGCGATGCCTGGGCCTGCGGCGTGATGGGAGATTGGGTGCTGTGCGTTTGGGTGGGCCACTTCAATGGTCGTGGCATGCCCGGCCTGTTCGCCCACGAAACGGCGGCGCCCTTGCTTTGGCAAACCGCCACCCGGCTCAAACTCACCGCGCGAGCCTCCGAAGACTCCCGACCGCCCGATGTCGTCCGAGTCCCGGTATGCACCGTTTCCGGAAGTCTTGCCGGCAAGCTTTGTCCAAATCGCCGCGACGGCTGGTTCATCGGCGGGGTTTCCCCGATCACCTCC
>JBBSJY010000244.1:0-6734 GCA_038256845.1 Verrucomicrobiales bacterium
AGAAGGTGGATGCGAACACGCAGGCGGTCTTCGGCAGCTACGTTTCCATTTACGACATCGAGGACGCGAAAAACGACAACGCGACGGTGCCGATCTATTACGAAAGCCGTCTGGCGAAGCTGGACATCAACCGCGAGGAGATCGATGCGTTGAACAAGGAGGTGGAGGAGGTGATCGAGGACGAGGAGGATGTTTCCGCCCGCGAGAACACCAAGGGCAAGTGGGCGCAACTGGCGAAGCTGGTGGGCGCGGACGACCGGCTGGATGAGGTGGCGGAGGATCTGGTGGAACATTTCGAAACCCGCACGGCCACGCTGGAAGGCAAGGCGATGGTGGTAGAGCGAAGTGCCGAGTGATCAGTGATCAGTGATCAGCGAGGCGATGAAGCTCAATGAGGCTGGGTGCGTTTTGATTTTGGTTCTGGCATCTATCCTCGCTTGCCAAGAGAAGGCAGTCCACCAGAGCAGGTCCATATACATCGGATCTCGGGCGCGTTCAAGTCAGGAACCTGAGGGGGATTGCTCGGTTTCCACCCGTCACCTATTGCGTATCCCGAAGGCGCTTTGCGCGTGCGCTCCTGGCGCCAGATTGAACGCTCCAAGTGTTTCGGGAGCGTAGGGGCAGAACCCTTCCCGATCTTCCAGGCTTTACAATAAGCTCTAGCTTCTGCCATCTCCTTCGATTCCAGCACCTTCCTCCATATTGGAGGCTGGAGGAAGCCGACGTTGCGGCCAACCCACTCTTCAGCGGTTTCGAACTGTCCGTAATTGCTTCGCGAGGTGCCCAACGGAGCATTGGCCTGAATCAGTGTAAGGATGCTCCCAAGGTATTGGGGCAAAGATAGGGGTGTTCTTGTGATCCAGCTTGCATTTTTATTTTTCTGCTTGGACTTGCTCTTCTGTACGGGCTTTGCCTTCGAAGCTTTTCGGCGGGATTTCATGAGGATAGGTCCATCTTGTTTTCACGGTGATAGCACGCTCCTCTCCAGTAGCAAGGACGCTGCTGCATGCTCCGGTGTCCTGGGCCTAATCCACCGGAGAGATTGAGGGACGAGGTGGAGCGGAAGCTGGTGGGTTGCACCAGTTGGGGTGCAGCCTCCGCCGTTGCCGGAACGAGTTCTAGGGAACGTTTCGGAGGCTCTCAGCGGGCTGGTGGCGGAGAGGGACGCGGAAGGAAAGTGCCGGGGGCCGGGTGAGAAGTGGAAGACCGGCCGGAGCTGATATCCTGCCAGGGCGCGTCGTAGGAATGGCGAACTACTACATCGAACGGAGCCACTCATGGAATGCCGCAGAATCGGTGCCCATCCGGATCGATCGCTTTTCGCGCTGGGCGAGAACCGCGAGCCGTTCGGGCACTTCAACGGCTTCGGGACCGAGTTCGGCATCCATGACATCGGGGAATTTGGACGGGTGGGCGGTTTCCAATGTGATGGTGGCGGTGCCGGGGTGCGAGGCGCGCCATTGCCGGGCGGCGAGCCAGCCGACCGCGCCGTGCGGGTCGATCTCGTAGTTGTAGAGGGATTTCACCTCGCGGATGGCGGCGCGGGTCTGGTCGTCGGTGAACATCACGCCGTGGACGCGGGTTTTCATCTCATCCCACGAGCCGCCGAAGAGCGACTGCATGCGGACGAAATTGGAAGGGGAGCCGACATCCATGGCATTGGAAAGCGTGGCGATGCTCGGGCGGGGTTTGTATTCACCCTCCCGGAGGTATTCAGGAACGACGTCGTTGCGATTGGTGGCCGCAATGAAATGCCGGACGGGCAGCCCGATTTTCGCGGCGAGCAGACCGGCGGTTAGATTGCCGAAATTTCCCGATGGAACAACGAAGACGGGCTCGACGCCTTCGGGCAGTTGTCTGGCACTATGGACGTAGTAGAAACTCTGCGGGACAAGCCGCGAGAGATTGATCGAATTGGCGGAGGTGAGATTGAGGTCCTCTGAGAGCGTGCGGTCGAGAAAGGCGGATTTCACCAGCGCCTGGCAGTCGTCGAACGAGCCGTCGATCTCCAGCGCGGTGATGTTTCCGCCGAGGGCGGTGAGCTGTTTTTCCTGAAGGCCGGAGACCTTGCCGGTGGGGTAGAGGATGATGACGCGGGTGGCGGGAACGTTGTGGAACGCGGAGGCGACGGCGCCGCCGGTATCGCCGGAGGTGGCGACGACGACGGTGAGTTCGCGGTCCTCGCCGCGGGTCAGCCAGGCCATCAGCCGTGCCATGAAACGTGCGCCGAAGTCCTTGAAAGCGAGGGTGGGGCCGTGGAAAAGTTCGAGGATGTTATCGCCTGGGGCCAGGTTCACCAGCGGCGCGTCGAAGGTGAGCGTGCCCTCGACGATTTCCCGCAGGTCGGCCGCCGGAACATCTTCGCCGAAAAACGCGTCGGCGATGGCGATCCCGATTTCCTGAAAACTGAGATGCCGCCAGATTTGCCAGAATTCGCAGGGCAGGACGGGCAGGGCGTCGGGCATGTAAAGGCCGTTGTCCGGCGGCAGCGAGCGCAGGATCGCTTCCTTGAGATCGACGCGGTGGGACGGGGTGGTGGTGGAGTGGTAGAGCATTCTTTCGGGTGGTGAGTCAGTCAGAGCAGGTCGCGGAGGTCGTCTTTGGATATCTCCACATCACGCAAAATCTTGAGAAGCAGTCCGGGTCCGAGTTGCTCGCGACCATGAACTGGCACGGTGGTGTTTCTTCCGTCAGCGTGGGCCAGCCGGCGATGACTTCCCTTGATTCGGATCACGTCAAAACCCAGCTTCTGGAGCGCGTTGATCAGCTCGCTGCCGGTGACCACCGGGATCTGTCCCATCTTCAAATTTCTACAGCAACCTGTTGGATCCCGATGAAATCGGAAGTCTCCACTTCGCTGTTTTCCTCCAGCGAGACAGCGATGGCTTCGCGGACGCGTTGTTCGAGGTCGTCGAATGACCGGGCCTGGGTATGGCAGCCATGCAGGGCAGGAACGGAAGCCACGAGCCAACCTTCGGAATCGCGTTCGATGACCACATTGAATTTACGAATCATGATTGGTTTCGAGGCTCAGCGTAGGGTCTTTGTGGACGAGAAGGCCGTATTGGCGCAAACTTCGTTCTTTCTCCCGAAGCTCAAGCAGGCTTTCTCGGCCGCGTCGTGCTGCACCCATGCTTCTTCGAAGGTGTTCGGCGGCATCTTCAAGCGTGCCTGGCGCATTTCTTCGCGGACACATGACTCCCTTGACATGAGGAAAATTTAGCGGAAACGGCGGTTGAGGCGAGGGGAAAAGGAGTTCAGCCGACGACATGCACCCCGTGCGGATTGATCCGGGAGACGTAGGATTGGTTGGTGATGGGGATGGCGGTGAAAACCTTGGAGATGGCCTCGGCGACCTTGCGGGCGACTTCCTCACCTTCGCAGAGGGCGAAGACGGACGGGCCGGCTCCGGAAATCGAGAAGCCGAGGGCGCCGGCGGAGAGCGCGGCGCGTTTCGCCTTGTAGAAATCCGGGATGAGTTTCTGGCGGCGCGGTTCGGCGATCACGTCGTGGATCGAGCGGGAAATCAGGCCGTAATCTTCCTGGATGAGCCCGCAGAGCAGGCCGCCGAGGTTGCCGATCTGCTGGGTGGCATTTTCCAGGGGGATTTCCTTCGGCAAAATTTCGCGGGCGACCTTGGTGAGGATCTCGATGTCGGGGTGGACGACGGCGGCCCAGAGGTTCTTCGGGGAGGGGAGCTGGGCGACGTCGAGTTCGGTGTTGGAGCGGATGAAGACGATGCCGCCGAGCAGGCAGGGGGCGACGTTATCCGCGTGCCAAGCCCCGTCCGCCGAGGCCTCGCCAGCCATGGCGAATGGGAGGAGCTGCTTCTTGGAAAGCGGCTCGCCGATGAGTTTGTTGACGGCGTAGGCGCCCGCAACGGCCGAGGCGGCGGAGGAGCCGAGGCCGGAGCCGAAGGGCATCTTCTTGTGGATCTCCATCTCGATCCCGCGGTCGGTCATGCCGAGGTGCTTGAGCAGGTCCAGCGCGGCGACGCCGGCGGTGTTTTGGGCGGGATTTTTCGGAAGCTTGCCGTTGTCGCCGGTGATCTTGGTGATGTGGAGGCCGGGTTTCTCGCAGTGGCGGACGACGATTTCATCGCCGGGCGCGTCGATTGCGAAGCCGAGGACGTCGTAGCCGCAGGCGACGTTCGCCACGGTGGCCGGAGCGAAAACGCGGATTTCGGGAGAGTGGGGCATGATCGGGAAAAGGCGCGGGCGGGGTCGGCCGCCGGGCGCGCGGAGTCTGGGAGCGGACCGGCCAGCGGTTCAAGCCCGGAGACGCGGAAGCCGGCACCGGTCAAATGTCGATCTCGCCCTCGAAAACGAAGTCGGCGGGACCGGTGAGGGTGACCTTGCGAAAGGACGAGTCGCCGGATTTCTCGAAACCGATTTCGAGGGTGTCGCCGCCTTCGACATCGACCTTGATCGGCGAGGGGGCGCCGGTGAGGAGGTGGTGGACCAGCGCGCAGGCGACCATGCCGGTGCCGCAGGCGAGCGTCTCGTCCTCGACCCCGCGCTCGAAGGTGCGGATCGCGATGTGATCGGGAGCGAGGACGGCCGCGAAATTCGCGTTGGTGCCGGCGGGGGCGAAATGCGGGTGATTGCGGATCGCGCCGCCGTGATTGAAGACATCGAAGTCATCGAGTGCGGCGGGGCTTTCGACGAAGGCGACCACGTGGGGCACGCCGGTGTTGATGAAGTGCAGCGGCATGTCGTGGCCGGGGATCGTGACGCCGGTGTCGAGCTTGAGATCGGTCGGCTCCGACATGGCGATGCGGACGTCGTCGCCAATCATCTCGGCGGTGAGGGTGCCTACGATGGTTTCGAACGAGACGCGCTTGAGAACGATTTCGCCGAGATGGGCGGTGAAGCGGCCGAAACAGCGGGCGCCGTTGCCGCACATTTCGGCTTCGCCGCCGTCCGCATTGTAGTAGCGGAAGCGGAAGTCGGCCCCCTTCCGGGCGGGCTCGACGGCGAGCAGTCCGTCGGCCCCGATGCCGCGGTGGCGGTCGCAGAGCGCGGCGATGGTGTCGGCGTCAAGTTCCTGGGTGAGCGAGAGGTCGCGGTTGTCAACGATGATGAAATCGTTGCCGGAGCCGTTCATTTTGAAAAAGCGGAGGAGCATGGAGTTAGGGAGTGGCGCGGAGAAGCTGGGGCAGATGATCGAAATACGCGTCGGAAGTGCAAAGCCAAAGTCCGTGCTGGAGCGCGAGCGCGGCGATCCAGAGGTCGTTTTGGGGGATCGGGGTGCCTTGGCGCTTCAATTGGGTGCAGAGGAGTGAGCAGAAGCGGGTGGTTCCAAGATCGGGCGCGACCACACTGGCCGAAGGTTTGGCGAGAAATTGCTCAAGGGTGCGCTCATTCCGCTCGGGCTGATTGCCATCCACGAAGCCGAAGCGCAATTCTCCGATGACAATGAGAGGGAGGGAAACGGTGATGGAGTTTTCGATGGCGGCGAGCCATTTGGACTCCCGGTGGAAATCTGTATAGGCATTGGTGTCGAGGAGGAGGTGCCGGCTCACTTCCATTCCTCCCAATCGAGCCCGTCGAAGAACGCGACGGCGGCGTCAAAAGCCGGATCCTCGTCCATTGTCCCAGCGAATTCGCTGAAATCGTCGTTTTTCCGGGGCTCGTCGGTGAGTTGGCAGGATTGGTTGAGCTTGTCGATGAGGAGGGTGTTGAGACTTTTCCCGGTGGTGGCGGCTTCTTCACGCAGGACGGCATCCAGTTTCTCCGGAATGCCGCGGATGGTGTACTGTTTGCCTTTCATGCCTGCACTTTCCTGGGGAGGCGCGGGCAATCAAGATTCCAGAATCCAGAGACCAGACTCCAGACCGACAATTAACGGATGGCGGCGATGAGGGGGGTGACGAAGTCGCGGACGGCTTCGGCGGCGCGGTCGGGGTGGAGCTCGACCTGCTTGACGATCGCGGAGCCGACGATGACACCGTCCGCGGCCTGCGCGACCATGGCGGCCTGCTCCGGGGTGGTGATGCCGAAGCCGACGCAAACGGGCGTTTGAGTGTGCTGGCGGATTCTAGCCACTTGCTTCGCGATATCCGCGGAAGGGCCGCCGTGAGACCCGGTGACGCCGGTTCGGGATAGAGCGTAAATGAATCCTTCTGCGGTTGTTGCGAGTAATTTCACGCGATCCGGAGGGGTGGTCGGCGCGATCAGGCGGATCGGCTTGAGGCCGGTGGCCATGGCCAGCTCGCGGTTGGCGGCGGCTTCTTCCGGCGGAAGATCAAGGAGAAGAATTCCGTCGGCACCGGCTTCGGCGGCGTCGCGGTGAAAGGCTTCGAAGCCGTAGGTGAAAATCGGATTGAGGTAGGTGAAAAGGACGATGGGCGTCTCGTGGGTTTCGCGAAATCGGCGGATCAACTCGATGACCCGCGGCGTAGTCATGCCGGCCTTCAGCGCGCGGTCGGCCGCCATCTGGTTGACGATGCCATCGGCCAGCGGATCGGAGAACGGCAGGCCCAACTCGATGATGTCGGCACCGGCATCGGCGAGGGCGCGAATTGTTTCAAGCGACTGTTCGAAACCAGGGTCGCCGGCGGCGACGTAGGCGATGAAGGCTTTGCCGCCGGTTTCGCGGAGGCGGGCGAAGGTGGAATCGATGCGGTTGGGCATGGGCGGCCGAGAGACTTGAAGATCCGCGGCCCGGAGTCGAGAGGAAGTGCCGGAGTGATTGCCGGGCTACAGGGTCAGTTTCGCCTGAGTGCTGTCACA
>JBBSJY010000245.1:0-6729 GCA_038256845.1 Verrucomicrobiales bacterium
CCTGTTAGAGAACTTCATGGAAGCCTACCACCACATGGGAGCGCACATGAAAACGCTCGAGCCCTTCCTCCCGGCACGGGGCTGCTGGGCAGCATCGATTTCCACATGGAAGACATGGAAGTCTGCTCCGCCACCCAACGGGGAATGTCGTCGGTGGGATACTCGCAAGGGCGTCTCAGTCATCTCGAAGAGCCCATCTGGCAGTTCCAGAAATATCTGGGCAAGGTGATCCGGGCGGCGAGTGCTGAGGCCGGATGACACTACCTTCCTGCTTGGCAGGCTATTGGAGGCAGCCAAGAATGCGCCCATGTTCCTCGGCCTCGATTCTTCCACCCAGTCCATCACCGCCGTCATCATCGATCCGGAAGCGGGCGCGATCACCTGCCAGATATCGGTGAACTTCGGCGCGGATCTGCCGCACTTCGGGGCACCCAGCGGCTTCATTCCGGACGGCAAAACCGGTGAGGTGCATGCCAACCCGGTGATGTGGCTGGAGGCACTCGAACTGCTTTTCACCCGGCTCTCGGAAGTGACGGATCTTTCCAAGATCCGCCTGATCTCCGGCTCCGGCCAGCAACATGGCTCGGTCTATCTGGATTCCAGTATTGATGACCGCCTGGCCGCGCTCGACCCGTCACTGCCGCTGGTGCCACAAATCTCCCCAGCTCTGACGAGGGCGACCTCACCGATCTGGATGGACACCTCGACCAGGCAGGAATGCGCGGAGATCGCGGAGGCGCTGGGCGGCAGCCAGGGGGTTTGCGATCTGAGCGGATCGGTTCCGATCGAACGCTTCACGGGCCCCCAGATCCGTCGCTTTTACAAGACCGATTCCTCCGGGTATGCCCGCACCCAGCGGATCCATCTGGTCAGCTCCTTCATCGCGTCGGTGCTGGCGGGAAAATCGGTCCCGGTGGATTTCGGCGACGGTGCGGGGATGAACCTGCTCAATCTGGCGAAACATCTGTGGGACACCGACCTCCTCGCCGCGACCGCGCCAGATCTGGCTTCCAAACTCCTGCCACCCTGCGAAACCACGAGCATCCAGGGTCCCGTCTCCCCGTTTTTCAGCACGCGCTTCGGCCTTCCCGCCAGTTGCCGGGTCGCACTTTTCACCGGCGACAATCCGGCGTCACTCGTCGGCATGGGAGCCGCTTCGCCCGGCACCGTGGTGATTTCGTTGGGTACGAGCGACACGTTCTTCGCAGCCATGCCGGGTGCCCGGACCGATCCGAATGGATACGGTCACGTGTTCGGAAACCCCGCGGGAGGTTTCATGTCACTGATTTGTTTCCGCAATGGCTCGCTCGCCCGCGAGGCTCTCCGCGACGAGTTGGAGGCCGATTGGTCGGCTTTCGACCGTGAAGCGCTTTCCCAAACCCGGGAAGCAGCGGGAACAAATCTCATGTTGCCGTTTTTCGGCCCTGAAATCACGCCGCGGCATGATTTTGAAATGCCGGTTCGGAAGGGATCGCCGGATTTCGAAGCGGGGCGGGACGCCGGACTCCAGATCCGTGCTCTGTTGGAGGGCCAATTCCTCAACATGCGCCTCCATTCGGAATGGATGGATGTGAAGGTGGAGCGCATCCGACTGACCGGCGGGGCTTCCAAGAACGATGGAATCGCGCAGATGGTAGCGGACGTGTTCCAAGCCCCGGTGGAGCGGCTGGAAGTCTCGAACTCGGCAGCCTTGGGCGGGGCGCTCATCGCCGCAAACGCCGGTGGCTGGGACTTGGAAACGCTGCAGGAAACTTTCTGTCAATCCGCTCCGGGAGCTTCACTCCAGCCCGACCCCGGGTTGTCCGCGACGTATTCAGAAGCGCTGGGCCGCTTCAGGGAGTTGGTCGCCGCCAACCTCTGAGCTCAGTTTGTTAGAGAGGAATCGATTTCCTCCGCCGTTTCTCCAGCAGGACGGTTTCGCGATATCCCGCCGCCCTCGCCAGATCCGCCGCTTCCGGGAAGTCGCGGCCGATTTCCGAAGGCGCGTGGGCGTCCGAGGAAATGACCAGACCGATGCCGGCGGAACAGGCGAGTTCCAGAAACCGCGGAGCAGGGTAGGCTTCCGCACACGGCTTGTGCCAACCGGCGGTATTCAATTCGATGATGCAGCCGGAGGTCGCGATGGCATCAATCGCGGGTTCGTAAAACCGGTTCAAGTCACCGGTCGGAACGCGGGAAAACTTCTTCACCAGATCGGGGTGGCCGAGAATATCGAACAGCCCGCTCGCGGCCATCTCCGCATAGGCTTGCCAATAATGGCCCCAGACGGCTTCGACATCCGCTTGCGCCCAGCGGCCCAGCCACTTCGGATTGTCAAAATCCCAATCTCCCAGGTAATGGACTGATCCGATCAAGTAGTCCCAATCGAAACGGGAGGATAGCTGGCCGATCCAAGCTTCGCAGCCTGGCAGCCAATCGCATTCAAGGCCGCATCGGACCGCGATCCTGCCCGCCGCATGAGCTCTCGCCCGCCCGATCCATCGCTGATACTCAGGCAATTCACTTTCCAACATCCTCCAATCATCAAAGGGCTCGGGAATCGCCGGTGCATGATCGGAGATGCCATATTCCGACAGACCCTGCCGCAGGGCGGCGTCCACGAAAGCCTCCGGCGCACCTTCCGCGTGACGGCAGAGGGGGGTGTGGGTGTGATAATCGGCGGGCACGGGAGTCTTTCAGGATTAAACGGATTGAACGGGCGGCGAAAGCCATACTACAGTCGCCGCACGGTGCAAGCACCGGCGAATCCATGCCCGATTTCCAGATAGATCCCGCCCCAGACAACAGCGTCACCCGCCATCTCCTCGACCAACTCCGCCGGCACCCGAAACGCGTCGTTTTCGCCGAAGGCGAGGACTTGCGCGTCCTGCAGGCGGCCGCGCGGCTGGTCGAGCAGGAAGCCGTGACTCCGATCCTTCTGGGAAACCGGGAACGCATCCGCGCTCTCGCCAAGGAGCATTCCGTGCCGATGAATTTCATCAATGTCATCGATCCGCCGCACGCGTCCGATTTCCCGCTGTTCTGCAAGATGGAGGACAACATGGAGCGGTACCGGAAATTGAAAACCGGCCACACCGCGGAAATCGTCGCCCGCCCCCATTACTTCGGCGCGCTGATGGTCCAATATGGCCAGGCTGACGCTCTGGTCGGAGGCAACCAGGCACTCCCGGCCGCCTATTTCCGCGCACTTCTCCACACCATCAAACCGCTTGCCAGCGTGCCGAAGATTTTCGGTGTCACCATCCTGGTCGGACCGCACCTCAAGCACATGGGCGGCGACGGCATCCTGTTTCTCGCCGACACCGGCCTTGTTCCCGACCCCGACGTCCGGGAACTCGCCGCGATCGCCTTGGAAACTGGAAATCTCGCGAGGCATTTCCTCGGCCGCCGTCCATTGGTCGCCATGCTGAGCCATTCGACGAAAGGCTCCGCGACCACTCCGGAGGCCCGCCGAATGGCCGCCGCGACCTCACTCGCTCAAGAAGAGGCGCGCCGCCGGTATCTCGACATCGACATCGAGGGCGAGTTGCAGGCGGATGTGGCGCTTGATCCTGCCGCTTCGGAAACCAAGCTTCCGGGTGCCGATCACCGTCATTCCGCGGACGTCCTCGTTTTCCCGAATCTGGATGCCGCCCACATTTCCGTCAAACTGCTCCAGCATGTGGCCGGAGCCCAGAACTACGGCCAGCTCATTCTCGGACTCGCCCGCCCCACCGCCCAAGTGCCCCGCACGGCGAGCGTGGAGACCATCTTCGGAACGGCTGCAGCCGTCGCCGTGGAGGCGATCAAATACCATCAGCTGCATCCGCACGGAGACTACTGATGTCGGAAAAATCCGGCTTTTCGGTCGTTAGATTGACGCTTCGGTCCGACTGGTTTACGCCTCTTCGATCATGATGCTCCGGCTTTCTGCTCTCCTTGCCACCACCTTCGCGCTGATCGGTCATTCCGAGGCCCAACTTGCCACCTCTCTCCAGCTTTCCAAAAGGGATTATATCCTCGGAGAACCAATCCTCGCCTCCGTGACGGTGACCAACCACGCCGGGAGGGATCTTGTGTTCGCCAGCGACAACCGGCTCCAATGGCTGGATTTCCTGGTAAAGGACAGCAACGGGAACCCGGTTTCCCCGCATGTCAGGAAAATGTTCGGCGCGATGCAAATTGGTGCCGGACAATCGATGGCCCGCCAGATCGATCTCAGCGAACTGTTCCAATTCTCCCGACCGGGCAGCTACTCGGTTTCAGCGGTGGTGAGGCTGCCGGGCGACACTCATCAGGGCTCCTCCACCAACCGCGCGCTCTTCAATTTGACTCCCGGGCGGCCGTATTGGACCCAAAAAGTCGGACTGGCCGACCGTCCCGGAGAAACCCGCGAATATCGCATCCTCAACTTCGTGGGCGGCCAGAAAAACCAACTCTACGCCCAGATTGCCGATGGTCGGACCGGCCGCAGCATTCGGACGTTTCTTCTCGGAGATTCTCTCAGCCTGCGCAAACCTCTCGTTACCGTGGATCGCAACCAGCGCATGCATGTTCTTTTCCTAGCCTCCCCCACGATGTCCGTTCACTGCCAGATCGATACCGACGGCAGGCTGGTCGGAAGAGACATTCATGAACGCGGCCCGGAAGGTGATCCACAGCTTGTCAGCCTGCCCGATGGCACCGTCAGGGTTTCCAACAGCATCCCGTATGATCCGAACGCCGCGGCGGCCGCCCAAAACAGAATCCGCAGAATCTCGGAACGGCCGGCGGTCGTCTACGACTGAGATCCGCAAAAACGCGGCTTAATACCCGATTTCCCTTTACAATCTTATCAAAATATTAACAAATCTTGACAGTTTTTAGAACCTTACCATTTCCCATGAGAAGCTTCATCACATGCTTGGCATCGGTTGCCGTCTGGGGGCTCGCTCTCACGGCGGGAGCGGCCGATTTTCGCACTGTCATCATCGACGCCGGTCACGGAGGCCACGACAAAGGAGGACAATGGGGGCGTGTGTACGAAAAGCATCTCGCGCTCGACACTTCGGTCCGATTGGAGACGCATCTCAAACGGATGGGATTCAACACCGTGCAAACCCGTCGAAGCGACTATTTCATTTCCCTGCCACAGCGGGTGGCGATGGCGAACCGCTACAAAAATGCGATCTTTGTGAGCGTGCACTACAATTACACTTGGAAACAGCACGTCACCGGCTTGGAAACCTTTTATCACGGATCTGAAAGCCGGGCACTCGCCCAACATGTCCAGCGTGGCATGCTCACCCGCGTGAAGACCGCGGACCGCGGTGCCAAATTCGCCCGCTACTACGTGATCCGCCACACCACGATTCCGGCGATCCTGGTGGAATGCGGTTTCGTGAGCAGCACCCAGGAGCGCGCACGGATGAGATCGGCCTGGTATCGTGACGCTCTCGCCCGCGGTATTGCCGATGGGATCCAGCGCTATCGGCGCGGGAACTGACGAACGCTTTTTGGCAGCCAAGCGGCCACACCATTGGTAAGGTTTCCGTCATGGCGGCGGTAACGGTGAAAGAAATGCGGGCCCTGGAGCGGGTCGCCCGGGACAACGGCTGGTCCGAAGAGAGCCTGATGAATCTCGCCGGTGAAAACCTGGGACTCGCCTTGGCGAACCGGTTTCCGAATCCAGGCACGGTCATCGCTTATTTGGGAAAGGGCCACAATGCGGGAGATGCCCTGGTGGCCATCCGTGTGATGAGGGACCGATTCGGGTGGGAGGTCACCCTCCGCTCCGCGTTCCCGCCGGATGATTGGGCGCCGCTCACTCAAAAGAAATGGCACGAATTGGGTCGACCGAACCCTCAGGAAGACAGGCCCGTGGTCACTGGATCGCGCCGACCGCGGGTCCTGCTCGACGGCCTGCTGGGTATCGGGGGGATGGGGCCTTTGCGGGATCCGCTGTTAGAACTGGCGAATGAGATGCGCACGCTTCGCGAGACTGGCGGAGCACGCGTCGCTGCAGTGGATCTGCCATCCGGCGTCGATTCGGATACCGGCGAGCGATACGCGGGGGCGGTTGAAGCGGACATCACGTTCATGATCGGCTGTGCGAAACGTGGGTTGCTCACCGCGAAATCGATCGCCTCCACGGGTGCTCTGGCCATTGTTCCGGTGGCTCCTTTGAGTTCTGCCAAAGGTGGAAACCTGGAACTCATTTCGCCGCAGACGTCGGATTTCCACAAATCCCCGCGACCCTTCGATTTCCATAAAGGTCTGGCAGGAAAAATCGGAGTGCTGGCCGGCTCCCTGCGATACGCCGGTGCCGCCGTTCTAGCCGCAAGCGGCGCGTTGCGTGGTGGCGCGGGGCTGGTGACCTTGCACGTTCCTCCCGAGGCCGTGCCAGCCGTGTCCTCGAAGTCCCCGCCCGAACTGATTGTGAAATCATTTAAAAATCCACGTCGGCTTTCCGAGGAGGATTACGACGCCTGGGTCATCGGATGCGGACTCGATCCTCCCGATGAGGGTTACGCGGATGGTGTTCTGGAATTGATCTCCCGAATCGAAGTTCCCGCCGTGATCGATGCGGAGGCACTCAATCTGGTCTCGCGACGGAATCGGCACGAGATTCTGACAGATCGCCATGTGATCACCCCTCACCCAGGCGAGTTCAAGCGGTTGGCAGCAGACTTGTATGACCTTCCCCGTGAAGAAGCTGTCCGGGTGTTCGCTTCCCGCTCGCCAGCAACCTTGCTGCTGAAAGGTTCCAGA
>JBBSJY010000246.1:0-6705 GCA_038256845.1 Verrucomicrobiales bacterium
CGGAGCAGGTCCCGGAAGATCTGGAGCGCCGATTCGCGGACACCGTCCGGCCGTTTATGGAAAAGCACTGCGTTTCCTGCCACGGAGTCGAGGAAACCGAGGCGGACCTCGACCTTGCGATCTACCGCTCGACCGCGTCCGAGCCGCTGCTCGAGGTGTCTGCGGACGACGCAGGCCGCGAGCGCTACGAAGAAGCGTTCCGGAAGTTTTGCGACATCTTCCCAGACGCGTTTTTCATCTTGGAGCGGGGCAGGATTTATCTGGAAAAGGGCGAGGACGCGGCCAACACCGGTCGCTTTCTCAGCGCCGGATTGCACAATCAGATGGGCTATTTCCGCGACGACCAGCCGCTCTGCGAACTGATCCTCGATGAGCCGGGGCGGCAGGAACTCGACTCGCTCTGGGACGCATTCTATTTCTCCAGCGGAGTCCCCGCGCGGATGCATTCCGGGCATATCTGGCACGAGCGGGCGGAGTCGGGCTTCATCCGCGGAGAGGAGGTCGAGTTCGCGCGGCCGGAAGACAAGGACATCACCGCGGAGCCGAAGTTCAGCCGCTTCGTCGAACGTTATTTGGCCCGTGTGCGGGATGCGACGTCGGACGAGGGTACCATCCAGGCGGTCAAGGATCACGCCCGGTTGAGCGCCGCTGCGATCCACCGCGTCGAGAAATTCCGGGAAACGTCGGAGCCGAAACATGTCACCGCCCTCGGGGACTTCGCGCAGCGGGCATGGCGCAGGCCGGTCAGCGCGGAGGAGCGTGAGGGAATCGCCGCCTTTTACCGCGGCCTGCGGAACGACGGGTTGCCCCACGAAGACGCGGTCCGGGACACGTTGGCGAGTTTGCTGATGTCGCCGAAACCGAATTGCGGCAGGCGATGTTCGAGGAGCCGCTTCGGTTTTTCGAGGATGTCGCGAGAAACGACCGGCCGGTGACCGAGTTCCTTTTCGGGAATCACACGTTCGTAAACGGTCCGCTGGCGAAGCACTACGGGATCGATCCACCGGAGAATCCCGGGGATTGGGTGCGGTTGGAAAACGCCGGTCAGCATGGCCGCGGCGGCTTGCTGCCGATGTCGGTTTTCCTCACCCGGAATGCGCCCGGTCTCCGCACCAGCCCGGTGAAACGCGGCTACTGGGTGGTCCGGCGATTGCTCGGCGAGCACATTCCCGCCCCGCCACCCGATGTCCCGGAACTGCCGGCCGACGAGGCGGAGGCCGGCGAACTCACGCTGCGCCAAGCCTTGGAAAAGCACCGCGAGGATCCGAACTGCGCGGCCTGCCACGCGCGCTTCGATTCCTTCGGGCTCGTCTTCGAGGGCTACGGTCCGATCGGCGAACTCCGCACCGCCGATCTCGGCGGGCGGCCGGTCGAAACCCATGCGGAGTTTCCCGGCGGCGGCGAAGGCAGCGACCTCGCCGATCTCAAGAACTACCTGCGGGAAAGCCGCCAGCCGGATTTCATCGGGAACTTGAACCGGAAGCTGCTTTCCTACGGCCTCGGCCGCAGTCTCATCCCTTCCGATGATGCGACACTGCGCACCATGCGTGATCGGCTTTCGGCCGAGGACCACCGTTTCAGCGCGCTCGTCGTAACCATCGTGACCAGCCCACGGTTTCTTCACAAGCGCCGCCCGTCCGCCACCTCCGCCCATTGAAATCATGGATAAACGCACCGCTCCCGCCCACCTTTCCCGCCGCACGTTCCTTCGCGGAGCCGGGGTCGCGATTGACCCTGCCATGGCTCGAATCGATTCCCCTCTGGGGTGCAACCCCGAACGGAAAAGCCCCGCAGGTCGGGCCCAAACGCTTCGCCGCGCTCTTCATGGGAACCGGCATCAACCCGCCCAACTGGTGGGCCAAAGGCAGCGGCGCGGAAATGGAGCTGGGGGCCTGCCTCGAACCGCTCGCCCCGCTCCGCGCCAAGCTCAATGTCATCGACGGTCTTTTCAACAAGGCCGCCACCGGTGTCGGCATCCACCCCGGCCAAACCGGAAACCTCCTTTCCGGAGCGCCGCTCGTGAAGGGCGCGGAACTGAAGCTCTGCAGTCTCTATCTCTCGCTCATGGACCGCCTCGATGTGAAGCTCGACCGTTTCGGCGACGCCGACACCCGTCTCGCGGGGATCTGACGGCGGTTCCGGCCGTCCAGCCGATCAGGCCCGCCGGCGGGAAAGCAGTAGCAAGCTCCCCACCATCCCCAGCAGCGCCGCGGAGGGTTCCGGAATCACCGTGAGCTGGAAGCCGTCGATCGCGCCGTTTCCCGCGCTGGCGGTATGGCCGATGTTGACCACGCCGGAGCCGTCCGAGGTCACGGTGCCGGTCACCGAAAACTCGTCGTTGTTCGCCGGGGTCGCCGTCGTGCTGTTGATCACGGTGCCGAGCGAGGTGGAGATTCCGCCCGTGGTTTCGAAGAAGGAATGGCTGGCGTTGTAGTTGAAACCGCGGTCCAGCGCCCAGATCTGGATCGTGTAGGGCGTGTTCGCATCCAGACCGGAGAGGGAGAAAGTCGTCCCGGTGGAGGTAAGTGTCAGGGCCGTCACCAGGTCCCGCATGAGGGCAGCCTGGGTGAAGTCTCCCGAATTGCTCGCAGGCTGCCCTTCTCAGTGGCAGGGACGAAAACCCTGGATGCGCAAGCGCTGGGACCCCTCGCTCCGATCCCCACCATAACATCTTGCACCGCCGCTCTTCGCACCGCGCGGCACGAAGTCGATTCCCGTCGTACTTCCTGATACCGCCCGGGCGTCACCTGATAGATCGCGATGAACTCCCTGCGGAAACTCCCGGGCCACGAAAATCCCAATCTCTCCGCCACCACCTCCGGCGTGCGTCCGCCCGCCAACATCCGGCGCGCCACCACCATCCGCTCCCGCCGCATCCATAACTTCGGCGGCAGCCCGATGTCCCGCGTGAAAACCTCATGCAGATACCTCTCCCTGCATTCCAGTGCCTCGGTCAGCTCGCCCACCCGGTAGCCGCAGCCCAGCGCCAGCCGGTGCAGGCACTCCGGCGCCCGCCGCGAAACAAACAGCACCCGCCAATGCCACTCGGGACGTACCATTCTCATTTCCGTCGATTCAACAGGGTTGGTGCCCTTTGACAAGTTTCGAATGGGCCAGCGCAACCCACCTCGTGCCCTGCCGGGCGGCGCCGACCAAATCTCCCCGTGGTCCGTCATACCCACACCATCTGGATAAAGATTCGGGATATTCAATATAATCTAACGTTACCGCCGATTATGTCCGACGCGCTTCCTTGATCCGCTGTATAAGAATCTGCTAGGATTTCGGGTGCGTCAGCTCACGGCAAGCCGCATCCAATTGAACGACTCAAAAGGTATATGGCCACACGATCGAAAAACAGTTCCACTACGGGAAAACGCGCCTCAATAAAAGCCCCCCGGCAGATTGCCGAAGACCTGGAGGCGGAGGCCGGAGACTGGCAGCTTTTCTCCAGCGAGGAAAAGCTGTGGATCGAAAGGAAAACCGAAGGAACACGGACAAGGACCGCTTCTTCCAAGCGCCCCGTCACCATCGTTCTTCCCGGCATCCTCGGCTCGCGCATCGATGTGGAATACAACGGCAAGTCCCGCGTCGGCTGGCTGGATCTCAGGCACGTTCCCGGCGGGCGGCTTGGCACCCTACGGCTTGGGGCCGGGCAACCGAAAGGATGGGCCTTTCCGGATGCCCTGCAGTTCACCGGAAGCAAGGATCAGACCTGGCTGCGGAATCACATCATTTACTCAAACTACTACCCGACTCTTGTCGCCCTCCAGTCCGCAGGCCACGAGACCTGGTTCCACCCATACGACTGGCGCCAGCCCATCGCCGAAATCGGAAAATCCCTCGCGAAGTGGATCGGCACCCGTTTCGACGGCCGGAAGGTCAACTTCGTCGGCCACAGCATGGGAGGCATTGTCGCCAAGACGGCCCTCGACCACGGAGGTTTCAAATGCGTCCCGGGCAAGCTTGTCAGCGCCGGAACCCCGTGGCTAGGCGCTGCGAGCCCCCTCGTCGTCATGCGCCAGCTCCATGAATTCGCCGTCACGCTTGCCCGCTGCGACCTCGCGCACAACGGCTACGAGCTCGCCGATGTGTTCGCAACTTTTCCCGGCCTGCTCGGCCTGCTGCCACGCTATGCGGAGGACTGGAGTGACCTCGGCACCTGGCCCGCCGGCAACCACCCCGCGCCGACCATGCGCTCCTGCATCAGGGAGGCGGTCCTCCATTTCCCCGCGATCCAGGCGGACCTCCCGGACGGGTGGAAGCACCACGCCATCCTCGGCGACGGAGTCCGTGCCATCACAGGGATCCATCATACCGGCCATGAGTTCGCTTTCGACATCGGGAGAGGATCCGATGGCACCGTCCCGCATCGCTCCGGCCATCCGGAAGGTTACGGCTGGTTCGGAAAAGCCTGGTATGTCCATTCCGCGAAAACCCCGCGCGGCCCCCTTTTCGGAGGGAAGGAGGAACTTGCGGAGCATGGCAAGCTCCTCAAGCGCCCGGTCGTGGCCGATGCGGTCACCGATCTCCTCAAAAGCGACAGCTGCACCCTCCCATCTACCCGCGCCGTCGATGACAAGCCCGACTATACCCGGAGCGAGACGCAGCTCCGCCAGCAATCGGGGAAACTGCGTTCCGCCCGCGCCGCCGCCCGCGCTCCTCTGGCGGATCCCGTCGCGACGACCGAGGCGGAGGACGACATCATGCGCATCGTTCCCGGCGCGCTTTTCGAATCACTGGACACACCGATGGCACCGTCCCTCGACGAGGGAATGCGCGACGCCCTGTCCGAGGGCCCGGCCATCGGCAGCCACATGATCTACTCCCAGCGCCGGGACATCGTCTTTGAGATCGAGCTCGCCTTCGGAGACATCACGGAAACGACCACTCCGATGATCGTCCTGGCTCAGTTTCAGGGACTGCCGCCCTCCACCGCCGCCCTCTACCTCGACGAGGCAATGAACGGGGAGCTCGTGAAATGGATCAAGCGCCGCCAGGCCGCACACAGCGCGGGCGAGCTCGATATCATCCCGACCGGGCGCCATTACATCATGTCCGAGATGGTCGGCTTCCTCGGCCTCGGACAGTGGAGCTCGTTCAACCGGGATGTCTTCCGCACCAGCGTGCAGTCCGGTGTCCACTCGCTCCTGGCCTGCCACATTTCGGAATTTTCCACCGTCATCATGACCGGTGCGCTCCAGGGCGGACAAAGCCTCTCGTTGGAAAACGCCCTTTCCGACATCCTCGTCGGCCTCGTCGCGGCGCTCAAGTCGGATGCCTCCGGCAAGGTCTTCCGGCGTATCGTCATCGTCGAGCATGATGCCGGCCGCTTCCTTGAGATCCGCAATTCCCTGCCCAACATCCTCTCCGGCTCGGCCTTCGGCGGAGTCACCGCCAGCGTCACCACCAGCCGTCTGCCCTCGCGGAACCGCGCCGCCACCGAGGGTGTGCGCAGCGCCCGTGAGCGTGCGACCAAGTCCGACCGCAGCGCCACCCTCTACCTCAAGCTCAACACCGTTGACGAGGGGAGCAATCCCGGAAATGCCGGCCCTCCGCCACCGACCCTCTTCGATTTCGACGCGCATCTCCGCATCGGATCCTCCGGAGCCTCGGTCACCGTCGAGGAAACCCTCGGGAAAAGAGTCAACGCCTCCGAAATCACCGCGATCCACCGGCTCGTCGGCGTCGGGACGGACGGCGGCGTCGACGATGCGGAGGAGCTTCATCACGCCACGGAAAAGGTCAGCGCGTTTCTCTCCGAAGGTGTCCGCACCGCCATGCGCACCGTCTCCGGCCCGCTCCAGATCATCCACGACGCGGAGCCGACCCGTGTCCCCTGGGAATCCCTCGCGGATGGCCCGGACCTCTCCCTTCCCGAGTCCTATCCCGCCCTGCGCGGAGGCCTCAGCCGCCTGTTTGTCAACACCCGCGCCCGGCGGCTTCTCGCGGAGCCTCCCGGTGAAAAGCTCCGCGTGCTGATGGTGATAGATCCTACCGACGACCTCACCGGAGCGGTAAAGGAATCCAAAAACCTCCGCAAGATCCTTCAGGAAAAGGGCAGGGTCGATGTCGATTACCTCGAGAAGTCCGATGCCACCAAGGCGAACCTCGTCCACAAGCTCGAGACCCGCATCTACGACATCATTCATTACGCCGGGCACAGCGCCTTCGATGCGTCGAACCCCGAGCAAGCCGGCCTCCTCCTCAGCGGCTACGAGTATTTCACCGCCAGCGACGTGCTCGGCCTCGCCCGCTTCCCCCCCGTCATCGTCCTGAACTCCTGCGAGTCCGCCCGCGTCCGCCGCCGTGGCACCCGCTCGTCGGACGTCTTCGAGGAAAAAGAAAAGTTCCCCGACTTCAGCCTCGCAGCAGCCACCGCGCCGATGAAATCCGATGACATGGGCAAGCGCCAGAAAAAGGAGCTCAACGACCGCCCGCGAGGCATCCTCAGCATCGCCGAGGGCTTCCTGCTCTCGGGCATCGAGCACTTCGTCGGCACCTTCTGGCCCGTCGGCGACCAGGCCGCGATGCAATTCTCCGCCCGCTTCTACAGCCGCCTCGCGCGGGGTGAAAGCATCGGCACCTCCATCCTCTCCGCCCGCACCGACCTCTTCAAAGACGGCAAGGCCGACTGGGCGAACTACATCCACTACGGCGATCCCTCCGCCATCCTCTTCGAAAATCCCACCTCCGATTCCTGAG
>JBBSJY010000247.1:0-6636 GCA_038256845.1 Verrucomicrobiales bacterium
GGGAATGCCGGTCATACGGGAGACCTCGGCTTGCGAGACGTCCCACTCGTCCAAGGTTTCGCGGAGTGTTTCGGCGAAGAAGTTCACCAGGGGAAGCAGGTCTTTTTGTCGTTTCATGGCCTTCAATGGTAGTCGGTTATTTTTACGGCGGAGACCTTCCCGTCATTCCAACGGAAGATCAGTCGCCACTGTTGATTGATTCTCATGCTCCAGAAACCTTTGAGATCGCCGGCAAGGGTTTCGAGCCGGTTACTTGGCGGTATCCTTAAATCCGCGAGAAGATCTGCCGCGTGAAGCTGGCGGAGTCTCAGGAACGCCCGCTCCTGAATATCTCCGGGAAGCTTCTTCGACCGACCGCCATTCCAGATTTTTTCGGTTTCCTTGCATGAGAAACTCTCAATCACACAAGAACCATTCCCTATTTCGGGAACGGCGGCAAGTAGAAAAATCTCGGGACGATAAGTTCAGGGCTCCCACCACAAGTTACCAGCAATAGTAAGGATTATCGGTAGAATAAGGGATCGATCGTAAATTCAAGGTGACAGACAAAAAGTAGAGAATTCTGTTGCGCTGGTGGGTGGAGGCGAAGGAAATCGAGGAGGCGAGGATGGCAAAGCGGGATGATCTGGTGGCGGAAATCCACGGGCGTTTCACCTACCGGATGCACAGTTTGAGCGAGTCCATGAAGACGCTGTTGCAGCGCTTTTGCCCTTGCTCCGCTCGTGCCATGCGGGGTGGTCGCGCCTCCTCCGGCGCTCCGTTGCCAGACCTTGCGGCTACAGCCGCATGAGCATTCACGCTGGTTCAACTGGACGCACGATCGCAGGGGGACCTGGTGGGAGGAGCGCTACAAGAGCGTGATCGTGGAAAGCGGGATCGCGGCGCGGACGATGGCGGCCTACATCGACTTGAATCCGGTGCGCGCGGAGATGGTGCAGGATCCGGCGGAATACCGGTGGAGCAGCTACGGCGAGGCGGTGGGCGGCGGGACGAAAGGCAACGGCAAGAAGGCGCGGGAGGGGCTGGTCAGGGCGTGCATGGGCCACGAGGGAGCCGGTTTCGAGGCGGAGCGGTGGAAGGAAGTTTCGCGGATCTACCGGAGTATGGAAGATTTTGATCTCTTCTTGCCAAGTCTCAAAATCCATAAACCAGATGCCTAACAATAGGGGGGCAACCGGCGATAACATCTGTAGCTGAATTTCAGCCTGATCTCGCCAGTGCCACCACTCTAACGACTCAGAATGAATCCTATTGAAAATCCATTTCAGCTCGCCCTGCTCGGGCTATTCCGCCGAGACCGACGGTCAATGTTGTAAGTGCCATAGAAGTTGCGAGTGCTTGAGGGAATCCCCCGAGCACCGATACGATATGCGGCTGGCCGTTGTTTTGGAGAAGGATGCGTGGCGGGCAATGACTGTCAACGCAACAGGTGGACGGGAGCGGCCGCCGGAGCGGCCTGATGTCTTTTGGGGGTCCGGATGCCTTCGGGATGGTTTTCGGCCGGCTGGAGAACCGGCGGATGAGAACCGGCTGCGAGCCGGGGCGGGAAATCTGGTACGCCTGACTGGATTCGAACCAGTGACCGTCCGCTTAGAAGGCGGATGCTCTATCCATCTGAGCTACAGGCGCGTCACCGGGACGCTTAGCAAGCCACGGCGGGGAAGTCAAAGGCGGTTCCGGACATCTTGCGGAATGAGGACCCGGCCTACCCCCGCTGCTTCTTCACGCCCACCACGTAGTCCAGCACGGCGTTCTCGTCCTCGGTCGGCAAGCCGGCGTGGCGGATCATTTTCGGCATCACATCCTCCCACTCGTCGACATCGAGGTCCTGAGGCAGCATGTAGTTGTGGCACTCGCCGCACTTCAGCATGTAAACGACATGCCCGCGCTGCAGGCGGGACAGGGGTTTCCCGACGGCGGCTGCCATGGCTTGGCTCGGATTCGGCACTTCGGAGATGCCTCCGACCGCGGAGTCGTCCGATGCCGGGATGTCACCCATGTTGCCGCTGGAGGAGCCGGCCCCGCCGGTGGTCCCGCACGACATCACACCCGCGGCTCCGAGGAGCAACGCCGCACCGATCAAACCGTTTCGCATGCGGGGAGCCTAGGCAGATGCCGACGCCGCCCTCAACCGCGGAAATCACAGTTTCCGCTTCCGGGGAACGATTTTGACAAACGGCCCCCGGTCCCTACCCTCCGCGAGTCTCCGCGCAAGTGGCGCTCCGCCACCTCCCGCTCCTTGATCCGCCCATGAACACGCTCCGCACTTTCACCACCGGCACCGGTACCCCGGGAAATTTCCACTCCTTGCCCGCCCTCTCAGAACAGGGATTCCCCAATCTTTCCCGCCTGCCTGTGTCCATCCGGATCGTGCTCGAGTCCGTCCTCCGCTGTGTGGACGGCCGCAAGGTGACTGAAAACGACGTCCGCAACCTCGCGAACTACCACGCGAAGAATCCCGGCGAATACGAGATCCCCTTCACCGTCGCCCGGATCGTTCTCCAGGATTTCACGGGTGTGCCGCTGCTTGTGGATATCGCCGCCATGCGCGACGCCGCGGTGAAACGCGGGGCGAAAGCCGCGATGATCGAGCCGCTCGTGCCCGTCGATCTGGTGGTGGATCACTCGGTGCAGGTCGATTTCGCCGGCTCCCAGTTCGCCCTCGACCGCAACATGCAGATCGAGTTCATCCGCAACCGGGAGCGCTACGAATTCCTCAAATGGGGCCAGCAGGCCTTCGAAACGTTTTCCGTCGTCCCGCCCGGGATCGGCATCGTCCACCAGGTCAATCTCGAGTTCCTCGCCAAAGGCGTGCTCTCCAAAGATGGCGTTTACTACCCGGACACGCTGGTCGGCACCGACTCCCACACCACCATGATCAACGGTCTTGGTGTGGTCGGCTGGGGAGTCGGCGGGATCGAGGCGGAGGCCGGCATGCTCGGCCAGCCGGTCACCTTTCTCGTGCCGGAAGTCGTAGGGGTGCACCTTCACGGCCACCTGGGCGAGGGGGTCACCGCCACCGATCTCACCCTGCGCGTCACGGAAATGCTCCGGCATCATGGAGTTGTCGGAAAATTCGTCGAGTTCCACGGCCCGGGAGCGGGGGCCCTTTCGCTGCCCGATCGCGCGACCATCGCCAACATGGCTCCGGAGTACGGCGCGACCATGGGCTTTTTCCCGGTCGATTCCGAAACCATCGCCTATCTCCGCGGTACCGGCCGCTCCGAGGAGCTCTGCACCACCGTCGAGAACTACTACAAGGCGCAGGGCCTGTTCGGCATCCCCGGCAAGGGCGACTGCGATTACACCGACCTGCTCGAACTCGATCTTTCCACCATCGTCCCGGCCGTTGCCGGACCGAAGCGCCCGCAGGACCGCATCGATGTCCCCGCGCTGCGGGAAACCTTCGACAGGCTCTTCACCGCGCCCGCCGCGGCAGGCGGATTCGGAATGCCCGAGGACCAACGCAGCCGACGGGTGAAATTCACGATGCGCGAGCGCGCCGGCGTCTCGATCGATTCGTTGCTTTCCACCGACGAAACCCACGAGACCTTCGAAGGCAGCGAACGCAACGAGGTGGAAATGGTGGCAAACCGGCCCTCGCCCGAGGCCGTATCCAATCCGGATCTTTTCCACGACGGCCCGCGCGACCTTGAGATCACCCATGGTTCGATTCTGATCGCCGCAATCACCTCCTGCACCAATACGAGCAATCCCAGCGTCATGCTCGCCGCCGGACTGCTTGCCAAAAAGGCGAACGCGCTGGGCCTCACCGTCGCCCCCTTTGTCAAAACCTCCCTTGCCCCCGGTTCCCGCGTCGTCACCGACTACCTCAATGCCACGGGCCTTTCCAAGGAACTCGATGAACTCGGATTCCAAACCGTCGGCTACGGCTGCACCACCTGCATCGGCAATTCCGGTCCGTTGCATCCCGCGATCGAATCCGCCATCACCGAAGGCCAGCTCATCTGCGCCTCGGTGCTGTCCGGAAACCGCAATTTCGAGGCTCGCGTCCACGGATCCATCAAGGCGAATTTCCTCATGAGTCCGCCCCTCGTCGTCGCCTACGCCCTGGCCGGCCGGGTCGATCTCGACCTTTCCAGCGAACCGATCGGCAATGACAGGGACGGCAATCCCGTCTTCCTCAAGGACCTCTGGCCGTCCCACAAGGAAATCAAGGCCGAGCTCGCCTCCGCCCTCAAGCCCGAGGTCTTCAACCACCTCTACGGCGACCTTGATTCCGCCAATCCGAAATGGGGCCAGATTCCCTCCACCGTTGGAGACACCTACCTTTGGGACGAAAAATCCACCTACATCCAGTCGCCGCCGTTCTTAGACAGTGGGGCGACGGTCAAAGGCGACATTTTCAACGCCCGCCCGCTGGGCATCTTCGGCGATTCCGTGACCACCGATCACATTTCGCCCGCCGGCTCGATCAAGGCCAGTTCGCCGGCGGGAAAGTATCTTCTCGATCACGGCGTCGAACGCGCCTCGTTCAACTCCTACGGCGCGCGCCGTGGCAACGATCGCGTCATGACCCGCGGGACGTTTGCCAACGTCCGCATCAAGAACCTGATGTGCCCGGGCATCGAAGGCGGCTACACCCTCTATTTCGGGAAATCGTTCGTCGAAGCGCCGGATGTCGAGATCCATGCCTCCGCCGGCAAACCCACCTCGATCTACGACGCTTCGATGGCCTATCAGAAAGACGGCACCAAGCTCATCGTCATCGGTGGCGACGACTACGGCATGGGCAGCAGCCGCGACTGGGCCGCCAAAGGCACCCGCCTGTTAGGAGTCAGTGCCGTCATCACCAAGTCCTTTGAACGCATCCACCGTTCGAACCTCATCGGCATGGGAGTCCTGCCGCTCAATTTCGCCAACCGGGCCGACTACGAGAAAGTGAAGGACCTCACGGACGCCACCTTCGACATCACCGGCATCGCCGGAGATCTCCGGCCGATGCAGACCGCGCTGCTCGTCGTCCGCAAAACCGATGGCAGCACGACCGAGATTCCCCTCAAGGTCCGCCTCGATACGCCCGCGGAAGTGGACTACTACAACGCCGGCGGCATCCTGCCCTACGTCCTCGATCAGATTCTCGCGTAGCGGCGATCACCGGTCGCCGCGAATCCGTGGCGGCGGTTTGCAACTGCCAAAACCCCCTCCATCCCGTCGCCCGCCATGTCATTTCCAAAACGACACCGGCGGGCGATCCTCATCTCGGGTTTTCTGCTGATCGCTCTAACAATCCTCTCTCTTTTCCACCGGACCGCCTCGGAAATCGCCCATCCACCGCGGCGCGCCCTGCAGGACTACCATCGCGGATTTCTCGATCACCCGGAGCGCCACGGATTCCATATCTCCTCTTTCACCGCGAGCGACGGCACGCCGGTTCTCGTCTGCACTCCCTCGGCGAATGACCCGCCCGGCCTGCGGGGACTCACGATCCGTTCCCAGTTGGAGAGCGGCGGCGTTGCGATTCCGGCCGTTGGCGATTGCATCGGAACCCTCGTGCTCCTCCATGGGCGCAGGGGCAGGAAGGAAGACTATCTTCCCATCGCCGAGCGGCTCTGCGCTGTCGGCTTCCGCTGTATTCTTCCCGATCTCCCGGCCCATGGAGACCATCCCGGCAAGACCGCCACCTTCGGCATCCGCGAATCCGGCATCCCGCAGCTCATCCTGACGGAGGCTGCCACCCGGTTCCGGTTTCCCGCTCAACCCGCCGGGCTCCTCGGCATGTCGATGGGCGGATCGGTCGCCGTCCACGCCGCCGCGCTGCCGGACGCGCCATGGAAAGCGCTGGTCGTCATATCGAGCTTCGACTCGCTCGCGCCCGCCGTCGAAGGACAGGCCGCCGCGCGTGTCGGGTCCACGTTCGGCCGGCTCTTCGTCCGTTCCGCCGCTTCGATCTATCAATCCCAGACGGGAATTCCGCTCGAATCCATCCGGCCAACCCGGCATGCCGCCACTCTGGAACTCCCCACGCTGATCGCCCATGGCACGGCCGACCCGGTCGTGCCAGCCGGTTCCGGCCGCCGCCTTTTCGACAGCTTGCTCTCGGAGGACAAGTCATGGATCGAGATTCCCGACGCCGGCCACGACAACGTGCTGATCACCCCGTTCCCCATTTACCGTGCCATCGCCGCATGGATGCTCGTTCATGTTCCGGACGCGCCACCGGTCAACCGGTGAGCCCTAACGAATACCGTAGCGATCCATTTTCCGTGTGAGGAAGGCGGCTTCTTCGGGCGGGGAGTCCGCCTGGAGCTGATCGAGGACTTCCGCGATTTTTGGAGTCTCGCTCCATGGCTCCGGTTTGAAATAGGGACCGGGAGCATCCGGCCGCCCGCCCCACCAGCCGCCATCCCATTCGCCCTCGCGGAAATAAAGGCGGCAGAGGGCCGAGATGTCCTTTACCAGGATGTCCCGTTCGTCGGCGACGCCGTCACCATCCTTGTCGATGAACGCGCTGAGATGGGGAGGATGGACAAGGTATACTGCCGCGCGTCATGATTTGTGAAATGGCGAAGCCGCAAAGGCAGGGACCGATCTCCGAGCGGTCCGGCGCGTGGCGCGAGAATGAAAAAGCGAATGTGCGGCGCGCTGGCTCCATTCATTCGCGGATCATTCGCA
>JBBSJY010000248.1:0-6629 GCA_038256845.1 Verrucomicrobiales bacterium
CACCCGGCCGATGCTCATGTCCGGAGTCGGACGGCAGGTCCGGAGCGGCGGCCAAAAGACCGTCAAGGTCAGCGTCCTGCATGAAAAAGGAGACATCATAGCCCAAGCTGTCACACGGACCAGCAACGAGTTGCATCGCATCCGGGCCATTACGGAGCGATGGAGCGTCGAGCAGCGCTGGACGCTGCTATTGACCCGCGTGCTCCGTCGCTGGCTGGGAGGAAAGTGGCTGCCCGGCTTACCGGAAGACGCCGGACTGCTGCTCAGTGGATAAGAACCGCCCCCGTTTGCGACCATCCGGCCAAAGTCAAAACGTCTCGCTCAGAGGCGCAAGATGAACCTGCCCATTTTCCTTTTTAGGATCACATGCGGATCGGAATGGTCCGAGTGGTTCGGCGCGAGCAGCACCGCGTGCCCCGCCTCGCAAAGCTCCCTCACCGCTTCAAGCCCCTCCGTGCGGATTCCCGCGATGCGGTAGGCCCGGCCGAGAAACCAGAGCCGGTTCGCCTCCAGTCCCAGCGGCCGCAGCCAGGCATTCACCCGCGGCGGACGGAACCGGTAGGGCAGATCGTTGCGCAATCTTCGCACGCCGACCACCTAACTCCCGCAGCCGGTCCCCGAAAGACCAATCTCAGTCCGCGTTCAGAAACTTGAAGTCGCGGAAGTTGATCGACTTCACGTTTCCCTCCTCGTCGTCATATAGAAGGACCACATAGTTGCCGGGCTCTCCCACCGGGATGGACTCGAGTTTGATCTCGCCGCACTTCACCGGCACATATCCGCGCGGATAGAGGATTGGGGCCTGTGCGATCGAAAGCCGCTTGACATGGGTCGTGTTCCATTTCCCATCCGGCTCGCGCATCTCGACCTTGAGTTCCGGGGTTTGGGAAACCGAAACGAAGGTTGCGCTGCGCTCGTTCTGAGGGTCCTGCTGCTTGAGCCGCAGAACGCGAATCGCCCAATGGGCTTCCTCGGTATCACTTGCCGGGACCCGCTCCGCAAAGGGGATGAGAATGGTCGTCTCGTTCACTGCCACGTTCACTGTTGTCGACCCCTCCTTCGCACCTTCGCGGCGGAGGGTGACCTTCCGGCTGCCGGGCCTCGCCGAGATGCCGCCCGTGATGTCACCGATGACATATCCGTCCGGGTTCACATCCTCGCCATCGATCTCGAGAATGAGCGGGCCCGATCCCGCCGCCACCGCGTTGGCCAACCGGATGAAGCCATACTTCACCGAAGGATCCTCCGGTTCCTGGGCAGTCGAAGGTGCTGTGAGAAAAAGCGCGGCGGACACACCGGCTGCGACAAGTTTAAAAATCGTTTTCATAGATGACTTTGACCTTTGCATTTTGAGGAATGATCGCCCCGTCCTGGTTCCGCTCGCCGGGATCCGCGAACACCGTGAAAACCTTGCGGGCCTCCGACATGACTTCGGGCGCTTCCCAAGTCCCCGCGATCGACTGCCCAATCACCCAGACGCGGAAATTACGGGAACGGAGCGTCGCCGCATCATAAACCCGGCCGAAGACCTCCTCGGCAGCCGCATCGGTCCATTCGAGATTCTGGCCCGCCTCGTAAAGATCGCGGTTTCCGAAAATCGGCACTCCATCCGCATTCTCCACTGCCGCCAGCTCCGCGGCACTCGCGAACGGTCGGGAACGGATGAGCGCCTGAGCGACCTGATCCGCCGCCTTTTCGGTCGTCGGGGTGCCGATCTCGATGAGCTGGCTTCGAGGAGCAAAGCGGCCGCTCTGGACATCGTGAGCGCGGTTGGTCACCCGGCGTAACTCGGGATCCTGCTGGAGCATGCCTGCGGCCAGCGCTCTCAACACATCTTCTCCGGCCGTATTGATGTTCACCTGCCCGTTGATTTCCACCACGGGTCCTTCCCGATCCGTCCGATCTCCGGAATCGACGATGCCGACATGAAAGAGGTCGAGCAATTGGGCCGCCCGCCATCCGGGCTTGTCAAATCTCTCATGTTCCGGCCTACCAATCCGCAATGTGTTGCCACCACCATGGTCGGTTCCGGCGGGCGAGGCGTTGCTGACATCCGGCCAGACATTCCGTGACGCGGGCATCTGGGCGGAGTCGTTCAGCGTCCGCGAATCCGATGCTCCGGAGGCACCCCGGCTGTTGCCATAGGTGGGATACCACATCACCGGATCATAAACATTTCCCAATTCCGTCACGCTGTAAAATCGCCCCTCATTGGAAAGTCGCATCGGTGCGTTCCTTGCATCCGTGGCGGGGCCTTTCATCTTCGTGATGTCAGGCTCTAGATAGGCATTGGTTAACAGGCTGTATGTCCCCACAGGCGAATCATGTCCTCCATCCGGCCATTCCGACGGCATCACACGGCCGTAATGCTTTCGCTTCACCGAACTGTCGCTGTCGAAAATCGTGCCTCGGCGGATATTCCGCCGGTTCGGGCTGACATTGGTGGCATAGGAATTCTCGCCGAGCCGTGTCGTCCGCAGATAATGTGATATCCGCGGGTCGCCCATGTTGTTGATGTGATCGCCGTAGGGGCCGTAGCTATGTCCCGGAATCGCCGCCTTTCCTTTCGATTGCGAGCCCTGCTTTGGATAGAGCATGTTGAAATCCATGCCATACGAATCCCTTACGATTCCCGCGATCCGTTCGGTTTCCTGGTTGTTCCACAAAACCGAAATCCCGCGGGCATCTCCCTCATTTTCCGTCAACGTGAAGGTTGTATTCAAATTGATATTATTCCGACCCACATCGATGGCGTAATCCACGGTGGCGAATTTGAAGAACCGATACTCGTCAGGTTTGAGCGGAACCGTTTGGGGTGCGGAAAAATAGCGCCCGTTCATCGAGGTGAGATCATGCGTGGACCTCTCGGGATCATCGAGAAAATAGGGATCATCGAACGGGCGCCCCCGCCCGCCGGCCCCGATGGGACTGGTATTGAGCGCCACTTCATAACTCAGCCGGGCCTGGCCCTCCACCGGGTGGTTGGTCATGTTCCAAAACTCCCCGAAGAGCGTCATCCTCCAGTTCATGATCCGGCGGTTGTTCTTCGCGATGCTTCCCAAGTACTCGATGCGGAGGACGATTTCGCTGAGGAATGGCGCACCGTCGATTCCACGGTAGACGCCGGCACGGACGGTCGGCTCGTCATCCTCGTCGGCATAGTCGAAGGCACCCGCGGCGAGCGTTTTCAAATAGTCTTCCGGAAATCCACCCTTGCGTTGGACGAATTCCGGCAGGCCGCTGTTGATCCAACCCGAGAATTCATCGATCGCATCCGGGCGGGGGGCACCGAGCAGCCGGTTGATGTTCAATTTCGGCCGTCCTGCGACGGTTCCGCTGATGCCGCTCGCAAAGGGCACCAGCGGCTGCTCGGCATACGATTGAATCGCCGGGCTGACGTTTCTTTCGAGTGCGGAGGCGAGCGGATCATCAAGCAGACCGGTGTCCGGGTCGCGTGAGAGCGGTGCGGCCACCCCGATCGCACCCAAGACCGAATCCGGTGAAATCATCGCGATCCGGCCCTCGATGACGCGTGGGGTTAGATCGCCCTGAGGTTCGTCTCCGGAGGCGGGATCGAGGGCGTGGAGGGCAATCACGTTTTGCGAGGGCTGGCCATCGTCGAGCGGCCGGGAAGGAGGAAAAGGCCATTCGGAGCGAATGTGGTCGCCGTTTTCCCCCAGGGAGTTTCCGGCCACGCGGGGATCCAGTTTACCTTGCAGGTCCTCCACCCAATAGGCATAGCGGCCGACCGGTTTCTCATTTTCGTCCGTGACCGGGATCCAGGCCGTCGAGATGTTTCCCGTCCATGGTAAGGTTTCGAATTCCTTGGTCACGGGACCCGTCAGCGAGGCGGCGTCCGGAGCGGCCAGGAGGCCGGTTTCGGACGGTTGTTCCATCGCGCTGAACAGCGGCGCGTAACGGTAGTTCACACTCGCTCCCGCCATGGTTCCCCGAGCGAGATAAAGATAGGGTGCCTGTTCCTTGGGCGACGCCGCCTCACCTTCCTGAAGCGGCAGGGGTTTCGACGCGATGATGAGGAAATCGTCGTTGGCCGCCTCCCGGTTGAGGATCGCCTTCACCTCTTCCAAACCGGCATGCGCCGCGAGTTCCGCCCGCTGGCGATCAACAAACGAACGCGCCGTCTTGCGCTCGATTCCCGCAACAAGCATGAGGCCCACCGCGAGAATTAGCAGCGCGGAGGCCACTACGAGAATTGCCGGCAGGGTGAACCCGGCGGGGTGCCTTGGCGTCGGTCGGCGGTCAGTTGCTTTCATGGTGTCCGAATCGAATTAGCGTTCCGTAGGTCTCCAGGCCTCCGCTCCGTTCCACTTGAGCGGGATCGCCCAGCAGACTGCCGGCCTGCCCGCCCCCGTCCCAATCCCCGGGACCGGACAGTTTCGCCGCCAACTCCCGGCGGGCGATGATCAGTCGCACCTGCAGCGCGTCCGGGCCCCGCTCGCTGGCCGCGTCCCAGGTCGAGAGCGAGCCGTCCGCATCGCGGTTCACCGGCCGTGCCTCGAACGCTACGATGCCGAACGCGATCGCATCATCCGCCGGATCCTCGGCAGTGATCACTTCGGAGAGATTTCCCGAACGGAGGGCATCGAAGGTTTCCGCACTCTCGCGGAACCCGCGCATGAGGCAGCGAACCGTTTTCCCGCCCATCGTCAGGTCTTTCACGTAGTAGTGCACCGCGCAGAGATCGCCCACCCGCCCGCTCTCCGATTGCGCATCGGGAGGCTGGAGGGCGAGAAAACCCACACGATCCAAGGCCCACCGGCCCTGGCCTTTGGAAATGACCATGTCCTCATGATACACCGCCGTCGACAGGTCCGCGGCGAGTTGGCCAAGCAAGGCCCGCGCCTCGCGCTCCGCGGCCACCCCTCCTCCGACCCGCTCGTAGCCGTCACCGGTGGACCCCAGCATCGTGGCTGCCACCAGCAGGATCACGCTGCCGATTCCCATCGATACCATCAGCTCGATCAGCGAGAATCCCCGCTGGCGGTGTTTGCCGGATTTCATGGAATGCGGCTGTAGAAATTGATTTTCTGACGCTGGGAAGCGGGTGCTGCGGACGGATATTCCTGTATCACGCGCAAGCGAAGCATTGCCGTGCCCACTCCGCCTTCCACGGTCGGCCCTTGCCCGCTGAGAGTGGCGATGAAACGGACGGTTTCGCCGTCGATTTCACGCAGCCCCCGCTGATAGTCCTCCTGCCCGACTTTTCCGAGCAGCCGTCCGTCGGGTGAAAACGCGAGCGCCATCAAACCTCCGCCCGCCGGAAAAGGCTGGCCGGGCTCCGATTTTTCCAAAAACCTCGCCTTGCCGTCACGCGACGCCTCGATCTCTTCGATGCAGGCCGGAACGATCCACGCGCTTCGGGTTTCCGCCTGCGAGGAAACCCCGCTCTCTCCGCTCCCCGCCAAAGTTGCGAAAACCAAAGGGATCGCCACGGCCAGGACGCCCACGGCCACGACGGTCTCGATCAGGGAACTGCCCGCGTCGGGCGACTTCCGATGGGTGAAAATTATCATTAGTCGAGACGATAGGGGCGGGCGATGACCCGGCCGACTCTCAGGCGGGTTTCGGTAATGGTGCCGTCGTCGCCGCGGCGGTTCGGCACCGCCTTGCCACCGCGGAAGCCTCCCTCCGCGACCCGGAAGGCGACGGGCTGGGACCCTGCGGGCAGCTTGAGACCGCCGCGCGGAGTGAAGGCGATGGCATGGACGCGAATTTCGGTTTCGCGGTTTTGCGCCCCGTAACGGATGCCGATCTTGCTACCGTCAAGGGGGTTTTCCACCCCATCCACCGTGCCGCCGATCAGCACCACTCCGGAATTGATCGTTTGCCAGCGATTCAGAAGCGTTGCATCCAGCCGGGCGGGCGGGCCAGAACCGGTCGGCCATTCGGAGACCTCGAAAAGCGCCGCCCGGAAGCGCTCGTCCTCCGCCGGCAGATCGCCCGGCTCCGCGATGGCCAACAGGACGTGCGAGCGCGAAGTGATGGCAGTCGTCCGCCCCTGTTCGATCAGGCCGCTCAGCAGATCCGCCGCGGCCCTGCGCGATTGGGGGCCGGTTCCTCCCAGCAAACTCACTCCCGAAACCAGAAGAACCGACATCACCGCGATCACCACAATCAGCTCGATCAGGGTGAATGCGGACTTCTCTTGGAAGCGTGAAGCGGAGGACGACGGGATCACGATGAATCGATGCGAAGACAACCCTACGGGTGCACGGAATGTGCCAACACGTAGTAAACACTTCCTCCATCGTGCCGCAAGCTTCCTCGCTCAACCGCGCGGAGGTGACAGTCCCGCCACAACCGCTTCACCCTGCGATTCCGTCCGGAATGAGCGTTATTTAGTTCGGGTGGAACCAGGCTTGGGATAAGCGTGCTCACCGTAAACGTCCCGGCACTCAAAAAGCACCGGGAATCAAATTTAGCCAAACTCGATCAAAATGTTTCGTCGCTACGCCCCAGCAAGGAAACGGAGATGGATTCGAGAGGGAGCGGGATCCGATGGCCGAAACTCCCCCCACATCCGTGGTCGCCGCGGTGGCGATCGCGGAACATGACCCGTGGCGGGCTTGGGAAACGGCCGGCGGCGATCCCGCAGGGCTGCCCCCCAA
>JBBSJY010000249.1:0-6602 GCA_038256845.1 Verrucomicrobiales bacterium
CGGGCGTCGGGGCGGGGCATGGGGCAAAGGTTGGGTTTCGGCCAGGAAAGATCAAACGGGAAAACTCTTTTCCAGGGGTAAAGGGAGAAGGTGGGATTTTTTTGATATTAAATATTTACAAATAGCTTATTTTTTAAGATATTCAAGTGTCGGCGTTCAATGTCCCAACATTGAGGATCGTCCGGCGGTTCCTGCTGCACCCCACCCGTGCCCCGTATGAAGAAAATACTGTACACCCGTTGCGCGGTGATCTGCGCACTCCTTGCAACGACATTCACTGCGACATCCCACAACCTTGATACGAGGGCGACCTCGATCGCGTTTGCGAAGGATTTCGTGGCACAAATGTCATCGCGCGCCGCCCTGATGCAGCAGCCAGTCCAGATCGGAGACGAGTTCTGGGTGGTTTTAAAAACAACGCCGGGTCCCGGGACGAATATCGTTGTTGGCGGATACCAGACGTTCTATGTGCCTGACGGCGTGCACCCGCCCAATCCCTTTCCCCGCCCTCCCCGAAAAAAATGAACCCATTTGACGTGAAGACCTATCTTGTAAGCCGTTTGAAGCAGACTTTGCCACGCCGTCGAAGCGATGGCAGGGGGCACCCATCCGTGCCCGCGGATGTGAGGGGGATGGCATTTGTCATTTTACTACACTCGCTTGGATTGGGAACGGTCGTTGGCCAGGTGGCTCCGCCCGTCTGGCACGATGCGGATCAACGCACAGCGAGCGGAACCGACACATCCCTCTCGGTTGCAAGGCCGTCAAACCTCTCCGCAGGCGATCTGGTGATTCTGCTGATGACCCAGCAACGCAGCCCGGTTTCTTCTGGCAGCGCCTTCACAACGCCCACCGGCTTCACGCGAATCCGCTCCGAGCACGACACCAGCCAGACGGATGTCCCGGAGGTGACAGCGTTTTACAAAATCGCCACCGCCAGCGAACCGACCAGTTACACCAGCACGGCCAGCGATTTCGGAGGCGGAGCCAATCCGCAGTGGAAGGCCGTCGCCGCCCGGGTCACCGGACACGAGCCGCAGAATCCGATCGGGAGTCACTCCGGCGTGAACTCTGGAAGCAACTCCGTTCCCGGGATCACCATCCCGGAACTCGCCACCTCGGTGAAAAACAGTCTGCTGGTTGCTGCGCGGTCAGTGCGGCGCTCGGTGAGCGGTGAAAACGTTCCCACCGGCATGGATCTGGAGTGGAGCCTCGCGGGCAGCGGAACCTCCGATGATAAGAGGAACCCGCCCGCATTTCGAGGGGCAAGCGAGATCCGGCCAAGCGCCGGCCCGACCGGCACCCGGTTGTTTTCCTGGTCGGAATCAGCGCGTGCGGCGGGTCTGATGTTCACCATCAACCGCCTCACCCCGCTGGCTGATCTCCAGATGGCGATGACGCTGAGCAATGCCGAGCCGCTTCCCGGCCAGCAGGTGACATTCACACTGAGGGTGACAAACAATGGCCCCAATGACGCCACCGGAGTGAAGGTGAATCATAAGCTGCCGGCCGGCTATACCTACTTATCGGACACCGGTCTGCTCGCCTACAATCCATCCACCGGGGTGTGGACAGTGGGAAATCTTCCAAAAGGCGGGTCGGTCTCGCTGGGGATTGTCGCTCTCGTGAACGTGTCCGGCGATTTTACGGCCATCGCGACAGTGGAGGGAAATGAGGATGATCCCGTCCTATTCAACAATAAGGCCAGGATCGGGATTTATCCGTCGGATGTTTCGGTAACCAAGACGGTGGATATTGAGAATCCCAGGCCCGGGGATCAGGTGACTTTCACGATTGGAATCAGAAACCACGGTCCGTCAAACGCTGCGAACATCCGCGTCACGGATCAACTGCCATCCGGCTATGAGTTTGTCAGCGCCCAGCCATCCACAGGCACTTGGAGCGATCCGGTCTGGACGGTGCCGACGCTCGCCAATGGAGCCACGGCCACTTTATTGATCCGAGCAACGGTCATCGTTAGGGGCGCTTACCTGAATATTGCTGCGGTGAACGCCAACAGTTTCGACCCGGACCTTGGGAACAACGAGGCCAATGCGGGCATCACCAATCCGAATCTCCCGAAAGTGAACGGGATCTTCCATGGAGACGGCGATTATGAGCGCTACGTCCTGATTGCCACCTCGGCGCGGGGGAGCCGTCTTTACGGGTATTTCGATCCGGAAAGTTCCCGCTACTACATCGCGCTGGTGGTCAACCGCTCGGTGAATGACAATGTCGTGGGTCCCGGCGCTTACACCAGCAGCGCGGGATGGACTCCGGCCCACCCTTTTAACAAATTAGTCGATTCCGAATTCATGGGCTTCACCCTATCATGCGGAAGCCAGACCTGGACGTGGCAGCAAGGGTACGGGGCACAGCCCAACAGCCTCCGGAATGTCACCAGTCCCACATGGTTCTCCAGCCACCAGGCAGGAGCGGGCAGCGGCACGCCCCCGCCCGGCTACGTGTCTTCCAGTTCGATGGTGTGGAACCTGAACAATCATGCCAGGGGTGGATCTCCTTCATGGGATGTTTCGGCAGGGGGAACGCTCCCATACAATGAATGGAAATCACCCTCGCTTCCGGGGTTTCCTAATGATGTCACCAAGGTGGACGGCTATCCGGCGACCGGAGAGATCACCCACAGCAACGTCCATGGCTGGGAATGGGCGATGGTTTATGAGTTCTCCGTGGATCTCTCCAGCGCGGGTCCCAATCCCATACGCCTGAGCAACATCGGCTCGCACCACTCCCCGGCCAAAACAAGTGGGGAGGACGATCCGATCCTGCTTGGCGGGCCGTTGTTTGATTGGGGTGATTTGCCTGCGCCTTATCCCACCACCATGGCGCAAGCTGGCCCGCGCCACGAGCTGGTCTCCCAAGGCGCTTTCCTGGGAACAATACGTCCTGATCTGGATCCGGACGGCCAGCCCCATCCCGAAGCCCGTGGGGATGATCTGTCAGGCATCACTGATGAGGATGGGATCACATTTCTCAGCCCGGTGAGCCCGAATCATCCGGTGTATGTCAGGGTAGTGGCGGGAACGGCGGGAAACCTCAGCGGTTGGATTGATTTCAAAGGAAACGGGGTGCTGACCCAGGTGAATGTGCTATCCTCCACGGGTCCAGCGGCGGTGACTCCCGGGCTGCTTGGCGACACTCGCCTGGCCCAGCCCGGGAATTATGTGCTGAGGATCGAGGTTCCGCCTAATGCCACCGGCAGGATGTTTTCCCGCTGGCGTTTCACCAACCAGGCGGGACAGGGAGGAAACTCAATCACAGACTACGCGTCAACCGGTGAGGTCGAGGATCACGCTCTGGCGAGCATTGGAGACCTTGTCTGGCGGGACAATAACGGCAACGGATTACAGGATGCCAATGAACCGGGTCTCGACGGAGTTCTGGTGGAGCTGCTCCTTGCCGATGGGACCCCTGTCGTGGGCGGCAACGGCAATCCGGTGACCGATACCACCGCGCTGGGAGGCCGTTATGGATTTTCCGGACTTCCCACCGGTGTACCCTACATGATTCGGTTCAGCCGACCCAGCGGACTGGTTTTCTCCCGCCTTGATGCGGATCGCCAGGGGATCAATGGAGCCCTCAACAGCGATGTGAACCCGCTCACCGGGCGGACCACCGCCTTCACCCTATCCATCGGCGAGAACAATCCCAACATTGATGCCGGACTCACCCTGCCGTCGGCTCTCGGCGACTTCGTCTGGGAGGATAAGAATGGAAATGGAATCCAGGATGATGCAGCGAGTGGCATCGGCGGCGTCTCGGCCAAACTTCACTGGGTGGGCTACGGACCGGATGCCATACCCGGGACGGCAGACGACGATGAGGCGATCGCGACCACGGTGAGTAACGCACAGGGGTTCTACGGATTCTCAAACCTCATTCCGGGAAACTACAAGGTCGTGTTCGGAGCCCCCTCCGGATATCTCCACACCGCCCGCGCCCGCGGCACGGATCCCGCACTGGACAGCGATGTGTATCCTGCCACGGGGGAAACCGCGATCATTTCGCTGAGCGAAGGGCAAAACAACTTGACGGTGGATGCGGGGCTTCTGCGCCATGCAAGCATCGGCGACCGGGTGTGGCTGGATGCGAATGCCAACGGTATCCAGGATGCTGGCGAGGTGGGACTTGGGGGCTTAACGGTTTCGCTCGAGGGAACCGATGGCGTGAATCAAAGCGTCTCCAGAACCACCACGACCAGTGCTCAAGGATTTTACCAATTCACCAGTCTGCTGCCTGGAAACTACACCGTCACTTTCGGTGGTCTTCCTCCGTATGTGTTTTCACCACAGGGAACAGGTGGCAATACCTCCTTGGACAGCGATGCTGACCCGTTGACCGGGCGCACTTCCATGATAGCCATAGCATCCGGCCAAACCAACGCTGACATCGACGCCGGCCTTTTCCAGTTCGGCTCGATCAGCGGCAGCGTGCTTGTGGACACCAATCGCGACTCGCTCGGCGACACCCCGCTCGGCGATGTGCTGCTAACGCTTGTGGATGCTTCCGGCAACCCCGTATTGGGTGGCAGCGGCACCCCGAAGACCTCCATCACCACGCCTGAAGGGATCTATGGATTCGCGAACCTTGCGCCCGGCACTTACGGAGTAAAGGAAACCCAGCCCTTCGGCTACAACAGCCTCTCTGACAAGGACGGCGGCGATCCTGACGAAATCCGCCCGATCACCGTCACCGCCGGAAACGCCAATACCGGCAACGATTTCATCGAGATGCAGGACAACTGTCCGGACAACTGGGCCGAGTGGAAATTCCAGCATCCAGGAGAGACCGCAGGTGGTAATCCGGATTCCGACGCCTATGACAACTTCGCCGAATTCGCCTTCGCCATGCCCCACGATAGCGGCGTGGGAAGCAAATGGCTCGAACGTCAGACCGCCTGGATCATCCGGCCATCGGTCATCGCGCCCGGCACCGTCGAGGGTGTCTTCATCCGGCCCAAAGGTGCTCCGGAAAACGTGACCTACGTTCTCCAGTCCGCTCCCTTGATCGGCAATCCGACGCAGTGGCAGGACCTTGTCATCACGCCGGATATTTTCACCGCCGTGGACAATGGGGACTGCACAGAAACCATCACCGTCCACGATTTGGCGGGCTTGACCGGAAACAACGGCGGCACCGGCGTCGTGCGGATCAAGGCAGTGCTCGATGACAACGGAAATAACGATGGCGACATCGACCACACCAGCTACACCGAGACCGAGGGGTGGACCGAGACCATCCTGGGAATTTGCTGCCAGACTTACAGCGTGCCCTATCTCCGCGAGACGGTTTTCACCGGCACCGTCGGCCAGGTCACCGGTCAGGATCTGGTTTTCCCAAGCGACATCCTCGATAACCTGCTGACGACAGGCGTGGCCTATCAGTTGGAAGTGACCTCGGGTGCCGATGCCGGACAGCGCTTCGATGTGGTGTTCACAGCGGGAAATCGTGTTTCGCTCACCTCCGACACGGATATCCACGATGCCTTCGCCCCTTTCAATACGATGGCGGGAACCCCTCCGACTAGTCTGTTGGGAAGCACGGTGGTGATCCGTCCACACTGGACCTTGGACGGATTGTTCACGCGGTCCGGCTTTGTTGCCGGGAACTCCCAGGCCAACGCAGACCAGGTGCAAACCTACGCAGGCGGTGCCTGGACCACCTATTGGCTCTACGACATGGGTGATGCTGACGCCGCGACCTCACGCTGGGTCAGGGTGGCTGACGATCCTATGTCTGACCAGGGGGGAGTTGTTATTCCACCGGGCCAAGGAATGTTCGTGATCAAGCGCAACAATGCCGTGACGCTGCTCTCCTGTGGCGAGATCCGGACTAACGATTTCATCCGCCCGCTGCGTCCGGGGATCGAATCGAACCTTGTCGGCGCAGGCTATCCCCTGGATCAGGCGTTTCGTGGAACAGGCAGCCGGCAAATGAACCTGGCCGCAGCGCCGACACCGGGCTTCTTTGGCAGCCGTGACTTCAAGACCGCGGACACCGTCCTGCTGTGGAAAGCCGACGCCACCGCCGTCGGCACCGGTTATGACACCTACTACCTCCTCAGCAACGCCTCACCGCCTGCGCTCAAATGGGTCAAGGTCGGAGATGCCGCCCTTCTGGGCCGCGATTCCGAAGTGTTGTTCAAGAAAAACCGGGCAGTCTTCGTCCGGTCCAAGAACGCCTACCCAAACCATAGGATCACGGCTCCCTGGACCCCGTGACCACAGTCGCCAGACCGGTGACTGTCGGCAGCCTGCTGCCGCTTTCCGTTAAACAGCCTGCTGTCAACGGCGGAGGACTGGGAAGTCTCGGCTCGCAGCAGGCTGCATTGCCGAAAGCGTCAGCAGGCTGACGGCACCCACCGGTCTCCGACTTCGGAAAGACCGCAAAAGGGTAGAGCACGCGCCGCCACGTGTCCCCGGCGACCGGACAAAAGCTGTGCGATGGCGTTGGGATCATGCTGCATGGTTCTTATCTGGGGCTGGGAACGGACCAAAGTCTTCCGCTGGCAATGCCAGAAGCATTTCCCCGGACGCAGACAGGTTGCGGCTGGAACCAACCCATGGCATCGCGTTGGGATC
>JBBSJY010000250.1:0-6526 GCA_038256845.1 Verrucomicrobiales bacterium
CTCCCACCCCGGATGGATGATGGTCCGCAACACATCCGCCACGATCAGAAACTCCAGCCCGAGCAGAATGGAATATCCCAGATGGTGACGGAGCGTGAGCCGATCATGTTCGACATCGACTTTTCTGAGAGCAGCCAATTCGACGCATGCCAGACGGAAAAAGCAGACAACGACTCCCACCATCATGATTGCCCCTCCAATCAGAGCGACCCCGTTGGCGAGCAGATTGAGAATCGAAACCAGTTGTTCCATGCCCGGGAATACCCGGACCCCCCGTCCTTTGCAGTCTTATTTCGAGTGAAAAGTCGGCCCGATATCGATTGCAAGCGAGGACAGGTCGGTAGGTTCGAGGATCTGGAATCGAACAGATAGGCGCCGAAGCATCCGGAGCAGGTTTGAAACGGAGTGTTGCCGGAAGGGCCCGCCTCCGTTAGTCCTTGGTCATGATTTCGCTGACCATCACCGTGGAAGCCGCAACGGGTCGCGTGGAGGATTTCCTCAGATTCCTCACCGAGGAAGCTGCGGACGCGCTCGCCAACGAGCCGGGCTGCCGGCGTTTTGACATCAGCCGCTGTTTGGAACAGCCGAATCTTTTCACCCTGTTCGAAGTCTACGACGACATGGCGGCGCTGGATGCGCACCGTCTCACGCCGCATTTCCTCCTCTTTCAGGAACGGGTGAAAGAATACAGCCTCATTGCGGAAAAGACGGTGGTTCTCGGTGAAGTGATCGAGTTCTAGCCTCCGCCTAACCAACCCATGGCCCAAACCCGTAATCGACAACCATGAAAAAATTCCTAGCCCTATGTTTGATCCCGCTTGCCCACGCCGGGGAGTCTGCCGATCTCGTCATTTATGGAAACACGTCTGCCGCGGTCACCGCCGCCGTGGCTGCGAAGAAAGCCGGCCTCACCGTCCTCATGGTCGGCCCGGACAAACATCTGGGCGGTCTTTCCGCGGGTGGCCTCGGCTGGACGGATTCCGGCCGGAAGGAAGCGATCGGTGGAATTGCCAAAGACTTTTACCACCGGATCTGGGTCGAATATCAGAAGCCGGAGACGTGGAAGTGGCAGAAGAAGGAGGACTACGGGAACCGCGGCCAGGGCGGCAATGCTCTCGATGACGCGGATCGGACCTTGTGGGTTTTCGAACCACACATCGCCGAGAGCGTTTTTGAAGACCTCATCCGGGAGAATGAGATCACCGTTCACCGGGACGAGTGGCTGGACCGCGAAAAAGGCGTCGTGGTCGAGGACGGGCGGATCCGGTCGATTACCACGCTGTCCGGGAAGACCTACAGCGGCCGGATGTTCGTCGATTCGACCTACGAGGGGGATCTGATGGCGGCCGCGGGCGTTTCGTTTCATGTCGGTCGCGAGGCGAACGCGCAGTATGGGGAGACTCTCAACGGGGTCCAGACAGGTCGCCGGACCCACCAGTTCGACCTGCCGATCGATCCCTATGTGATTCCCGGCGATCCATCGAGCGGGTTGCTGCCGCGCATTCACAACGAAGATCCGGGCGAGCTGGGATCATCCGATCACCGCGTGCAGGCTTACTGTTTCCGCACCTGTCTCACCGATCACGAGCCCAACCGCATCCCGTTCCCGAAACCGGATGGGTATGATGCCGATCAATATGAACTTCTCCTCCGGTATCTTCAGGCAGGTTGGAAGGACGTTTTCAACAAGTTCGACCGGATCCAAAATCATAAGACCGATACCAACAATCACGGCGCGTTTTCATTCGATAACATCGGCTTCAACTACGATTATCCAGAGGCCGGCTATCAGCGGCGCCAGGAGATCGTCAAGGAGCACGAGGACTATCAAAAAGGTTTGCTATACTTTCTCGCCAACGACGAAAGGGTGCCCGGCGACATCCGCACCCGCATGGCGAAGTGGGGCCTGCCCAAGGACGAATTCACCGACAACGGCGGCTGGCCGCACCAGCTCTACGTCCGCGAGGCACGTCGCATGGTAGGGGATTTCGTCGTTACCGAAAACCATCTGGAACTGATCCGGGAAACCCCCCGTCCGATCGGCATGGGATCCTACAACATGGATTCCCATAACACGCAGAGATATGTCGATGAGGACGGCCATGCCCGCAACGAGGGTGACGTGCAGGAGGGTCTGCGGCAACCCTATCCGATCGACTACGGGGCGATCGTTCCCAAGAAGAACGAGATCGGCAACCTGCTCGTTCCCGTAGCGGTGAGCGCGAGCCACATCGCCTACGGATCGATTCGCATGGAGCCGGTTTTCATGATTCTTGGCGAGTCCGCGGCAGTGGCGGCGGATATTGCGATCGAGAAAAACATTGCCGTGCAGGATGTGCCGTATGCCGAACTTGAGAAGCGTTTGCTCGAACTGGGCCAGGTGCTGCGCTGGGAGGGCGCGGAGGCTGGACTGAGGAAGCCCGATAGTTACAAGGGAATCGTCATTGATGACAGCCAGGCAAAAGTCGCGGGCGTCTGGACCGCTTCCGAGGTCAGCAGCGGCATCGGCGAAGGCTACCGCCACGACGGCGGCGCGAGGAATGGCAATTGCACTGCTAAATTCACCACCGAGCTGAAGCCCGGGAGCTATCATTTGGACGTGGCCTATCTTCCACACGCCAATCGCGCCACCAACGTGCCGGTGAAGGTCGTCGGGGGCGGGACGGAGGTGGTCTTCACCCTCAACCAACGGCAGGAACCGGAGATTGAAAAAGTCTTCGCCAGACTCGGCAGGATTGAAGCGGATGGGGCCGTCAGCGTTACCTTGGGCAACGAAGGAACCGACGGTCACGTCATCATCGACGCGGTCCGATTCCTGCCGGTCGAGTAGCCGTTGCAAACTGCTCAGGCCCCTCCGCGGGCCGCTGCACGTTGCACCCGATCCACCCCGAGGGAATCCGGTGGGAGAGAAGCAAGTCGTTGGTTTGTAGGGATTGTCCACTCTGGTCCGTTTCCTGCGATAAGCACCGTCCGCCCCGCATTCCGCGCGGCGGCACAATCCAGACGACCATGATCACCAATCTTGAACAACTCTACTACGACCAGATCCGCGACCTCTACAGCGCTGAAACGCAGCTCCTCGCGGCGCTGCCTGAAATGGCTGCCCAGGCATCCGACGCGGACCTCAGGAAGGCCTTTACCGACCACCTCGAGGAAACCAAGACGCAGCGTGCCCGCTTGGAGGAAATTTGCGCCAACCGCGGGATTTCACTCGATGGCGAGGATTGCGACGCGATGCGGGGGCTGGTGAAGGAAGCTAAAAAACATCTTGCCGAAACCACCCCGGGCAGTGTTCGCGACGCCGTCCTCATCGCGTCGGGAAATCGCGTGGAACATTATGAAATCGCCGGCTATGGCGTCGCGCGGACCTTCGCAAGAATCCTCGATTTCGACGAGGATGCGAAGCTCTTGGACGAAAGTATCGAGGAGGAAGGCGCTGCCGACAAACTGCTGACGAAGATCGCCACTGGTGGTATTTTCAGCACCGGTGTGAACGAGGCGGCCGTGCGCTAAGCGCTCACATTCATCTGAACAATGGCCCGGTTCCGCATTGCGGTTCCGGGCTTTTTCGCGCAAGTCATGGTGTTGCGCGGGCAGACGGGCGCGCTTATGGGTTACCGCATGAAAGAAATGTTATTTTTGCTGGTGGCGGTTTTGCCGGCCGGTTCCGCGGAATTCACACCCCACGATGCCGCTCTCTCCGATTATGAATATCCGCATGAGGTGAAGGTCCGCAATTTCGAAGAGCAGAGTCTGGATCATTCGATGGCATATATGGATGTGAGCCCGGAAAAACCAAACGACCGGAGCGTGATCCTTTTTCATGGCAAAAACTTCTCCGGCGCCTATTGGGAGGACACGGTCGAGGCTCTCTCCCAAAAGGGATACCGCCTGATTGTGCCGGACCAGATTGGTTTCGGAAAGTCCAGCAAACCGGTGAATTTCCAATATAGCTTCCAAGCGCTTGCGACCCACAACGCCGAATTGCTGGACATGCTGGATATTGGAAAAGTGTCGGTGGTGGGGCACTCCATGGGCGGCATGTTGGCGGTTAGGTTCGCGCTGATGTTTCCCGAGCGCGTGGAGCGGCTGGTGTTGGTGAATCCCATCGGTCTCGAGGACTGGAAACGGAAGGTGCCGTATCAGTCGGTCGATGAGGGTGTGGCAGAGGAGATGAAGAAAACGCCCGAATCGATCCGCGAGTACATGAAGCAGGCGTATTTCGACGGGGAGTGGAAGCCGGATTACGATCCGCTGCTGGAGCTGCAGGCGGGCTGGTCGACCGGGCCGGACAAAGAGCGGATGGCCCGCGTGGGCGCGCTGACTTCCGACATGGTCTTCACACAACCGGTGGTCCACGAGTTTTCCGATCTTGGAGTGCCGACGCTGCTGATCATCGGGGATCGGGACCGGACCGCAATTGGTAAAAATCGCGCGGAACCCGACGTTGCGGAAACGCTCGGATTATATGGAAAGCTCGGCGAATCGGCGGCTGCGGCGATTCCGGATGCGAAGCTGGTAACCCTAACGGGAATCGGGCATCTGCCGCAGTTCGAGGATTTCGACGCCTACATTAAGGCGCTGGAAGATTTCCTGGCTGCGGAGGAATGACCGCTTCGACCAAAGTTTTGCCTGAAGCCAGAATACGGTAGTCATCGTAGGTGATGGTTTCGGCAGGCGGCCAGAAAATGCCGTCAGCAATGCGCTGCGCGATGAAGCCGGCACATTCGCGCGCGGCAGCCAGGTCCTGCTCGCGGAAGTCGGACCACTCGTGCAATGCGACCTCCGCCTCAGTCGAGCGGAGGCCGAAATAGCAGGGAACCGGCAGCGAACCCTCTCGTTCCAGCACCGCGGCGGCATAGAGCGGGAGCTGCAAGTTATGCCATAGCAACCGGGTGCCGCGGGCATCTTCACAGACGGCGGGTCCATCGGGATCGAGGTGCGGCGGGATGCGGGTGCTGGCGATGATTTTCTTGCGGTGGTTTCTTTCGACGCCGTCGACCTTGCCGGTTTTGTAATCGATGACACGCAGGCGGCCGTCGTGCCGGTTGCGGTCCACCCGGTCGATTTTCGCCACGATCAGGGCGTCGCCGGCCGGGATTTCCACCTTTCGTTCCACTTCGACCACCTCCCAGCCCGAGGCCCGCTCGCAAGCCTGCACACGGGCCAGCCACGAGAATCGCTGGCGCAGGGCCATGGTCTGCAAGCGCACTGCCAGCGGCGGCCGCTTGCCGAACCATTCCCCGACGACACGATCCAGCTCCTTGGAAAACCAGGCGTCGAGGGCTTCGGTTTTCTCGAACCCGCGCGCTTCGGTGTCGTTTCCCCAGCGCTCGAGGATTTCGTGGGCGACGTTGCCGAAATCCCGGGCATTCCACTCGTTCCGGTCCGCCTCGCTGCCCTGCATGCGGAGAGCGTGCTTGAGATAATAGCGAAAGGGGCAGGCGAGGAAGTCGCCGAGGGAGGTGACGTTCAGGCGTTTCGGGGGCAGGACGGCGGGCACCGTCCATCGCCAGTCGGCGTGCCAGCGGAGGCCGGCGTCGGGCGGTTCGACTTCGCGGAAGAGGGTCTTCACGCGCGTGGGAAGCTCGTTCCGCTCCGCCGCGAGCAGCAGCCGCGAGGGCAGCAGGGAATCTCCGCCGGCACCGGATTTTCCACAGAAAACATCCGCCCGGCCATGGGTTCGCCGGGCTTCGAGGATGGCGCGGAAGAGGAAGGCGTCGCGGGCCGCCCGTTGCTTGTCGGAGGTGAGCCCGAGTGACCTCCGGGAGGCCTCTCCCAGCCACGGTTCGCCACCGCCGCGGGCGGGAACCTTGCCCTCGTTCATCCCGCAAAGCACCAGATGGGCACCGGGCTCGTGCAGCAGCTCCAGCCAGCCTTGGACGTCGATCACCCGTCCTTCCGGCGGGACCGCGGCGGTGGCTGGCAGTTCGGAAATCATCAGATCGATCCAAAACCCCGCGCCCCGACTGCGTTGCCGGATCAATTGGGAAGCCTCGCCCAGCCATTCGGATGATGCCACCGCCGTTTCAGGATCGGTTCGGGCGAGTTTTTCGAGAAGCTCCGCCATCGTGGTTGGGAAATCGCCGTGCAACAGGCTCGTGCGCCATCCTTCCAGCGTGCTGGCCGCGTCGAGAACCTCCTGCGCGGACTCCCTTTCGTAGTCGGACCGGAAATCCGCATCCTCCAGGCGTCTGGCGAGATCATCGGTGCGGAGGACCATCCAGCGGTCGCGCAGTTCGGCGAGACGTCTGGCTTTTTGCGCACGGCGTCCGCCGACGAGCGGGCCGGTTTCCGGCAGGGTGAGAAGATCCGCCATTACCGACAGGCTGGGGTCGGCGAGCCAATGCGACCAGATTGCCAGCCAACGCGCGAGGCCTCCGGCCAACGTGGCGGCGGAGGGATGAAAGGCGGTCCAGCCGTTGCGGGTGAAAGTCCGGGTCAGTTCGTCGCCCACCTCGGAATCCGCAGCTCCAAGCGCGACCTGATCGGATGGCATTCCCTCATTGGCGACGGCCTGCCAGGC
>JBBSJY010000251.1:0-6501 GCA_038256845.1 Verrucomicrobiales bacterium
CCGGGGCGCCCGGGAAGACTTCGGAGGCGGTCGGGAGGGACGGAAAAGTGGCGGTGAAGACGCTGCGGAAGGGAATTTCCAAGGAGGACGCGGAGAAAGAGCGAGCGAGGGAGGGAGAGCTTCCGTTCGGGAAGATGCTGCGCTGCCGGATCCGTTATTTCACGGACGGGGCGGTGATCGGCAGCCGGGCTTTCGTGGACGAGGCGTTTTCGAAATCGAGGACAAGGTTCGGGCCGAAGCGGAAGGACGGCGCGAGGAAACTGAAAGGAGCGGCGGCGCCTGCGGGCGGGGCCTTGTGGAGCCTGCGGGATCTCCGGAAGGGCGTGGTCTGACGTCAGATGGGAGGTTCCATATTACCGGCCATGACTTCGGCGAGGGCGCCGAAGTCAACAAGCGGGGGCGCGTGTGCTCCCCTTTGATTGGAGAGCCGGATGGAGAAGATCCGCCCGTCCTGCGAAGAGCCCGGTCCCGACGGCTATTCTTCCATACTTTGAACGCCCATTGCCCGGTGCCATCGGCTAGTCGCGGGCAGGCTCGAGCGCGGGATCGTCCAGATCGAGCCGGTAAAGGATCTGGTTGTAATTGTAGCGCGGGGTGGGGACGGCTCGATCGGCGAATTCGGCGGTGTAGGTGCCTTCGAAAACGATGAATGAGGCGTCGGCAGGCGTGAATTCGTGCTGAATCCGCGGATTGTAGAACGTGTAATTTTCGTGGCTGAGAATTTTCACTGCAGGTCCCCACGGGCCGAGCGGCGAATCGGCCTCGGCATACCATTGCTCACCGAAGGCCGAAGGTTTTCCGAACTTCTGGGTGAAAACCGTGATCCACTTGTTGCGATGGGTGTTCCAGGCGACCGAGCCGCGATGGGGCTCGACCGCCGAACCGTCTTCCGCGGACCGTGGGTGCTCCGGGGCGGGGATTTTCTCCCAGGTTTCGGGATCGCTCCAGCTTTCGTAGGTGGCGGGCATCTTCAGTTCCGGAAACGGATCCCCGAAGAGCGCCCACGTGCGGCCGCCGCCATCAGTCCAGCGGAGGGGGTGGCCGCGGGGCATGGGCGGCTTGTTGTCACCGTCCTCGGCGCGCCAGATGACCTTTTGGACTGCGAACTCGTTTTTCCCTTCGTCCCAGACGCAGAGGCCGAGTTCGTATTCCTCGAGGTGGTTGCGGATCTTCGAGTGGTAGGCCGCGAGCCGGTTTTCGCCGGTTTCCGCGGGCAGGCTGATGAATCCGCCGAGCCAGGTGGGGCCGGCGCCGGGAAATTTCGCGACGCCGCGCAGCTCGCCTTTTCCATCGCGGAAGTGGTCGTAATTCATCGCCAGCGGCGGCTCGAACGATTCGAGCGGGGTGGGCGGGGTGACCGCGGCGGTCATGTCGAAAATACCCAGCGGGTAGCGCGGCAAGGTGGTGTCTCCCCAGAAGTGGAGGAGCCGGTCGCCGTGTTTCACCAGTTGGATGGAATCACAGCCGAAGACTCCGGTCTCCGGGAGCAGGGGCATATCGCCGAGCTTGATGGCTTCCGCGAAAAGGCCCGCGCCGGTGAGACGGCCGAGGCGTTTGGCGATGATCCGTCGGTCCACTTCCAGCCGGTGGCTCCCACCGACGGTTGGGCTTACGCGGAAGCCCTCATAGCCGAAACCGTCGGCGGGGACGCCGTAGCCGTGGCTTTTCACATGGAAAAACACCTCGCGGCCGAAGAGCTCGGGGGCATCGATGGCGATGAGGCCGGCGTTGTCGGTCACGAAGTGGGTGCCATGGGTGGTCCGCAGCTCGACGAGCGGGACGGGCCAGCCGTTTTCCCTATCCACGACTTCGATTCGGAATGGTTCCGCGGCAAAAATGGTTCCGACGAGCAGCCAGGAAACAACAGAAAATCGCATGGGGAATCGAAACGCCCGCGGCCGGTGATGCCTTTCAATTTACAACGCTCCCGGTGCCCTCACACTGCCCTTGATGGCGGTGATCTGGTGCAACGGAAATTGGGTGGAGGCCGGCGGGCTGCCGGTGGCGGACCGCGGGTGGACGCTGGGGCTGTCGTTGTTCGAGACGATCCTCGCCATCGACGGCCGGGCGGTTTTCGCGGAGCGGCATCTGGCGCGGTTGCGGGTGGCGTGCGGGCGGTGGGGCTGGACGCTGCCGGAGACGGAGTTCCCGTCGCTGATGCCCGGGCTGTTGGAAAAGCGCGGGCTGGCAGCCGGACGGGCACGGCTGCGCCTGACGGTCACGGGCGGTAGCGGGACCTCGGGCGATCTGGCTGGCGGCGACGACCGGCTGGTTTGGCTGGCCGCGGCACCCTGCGAAGGTCCCCCGGCGGACGTCGCGGTGCTGGTTTCGCCATGGCTGCGAAACGAGCGCTCCCCTTTGGCGGGCCTCAAGTGCGGCTCCTACGCGGAGAACGTGGCAGCGCTGGATCACGCGCGGCGGCTTGGCTTCGGCGAGACGCTGTTCTTCAATACCGCGGGGCACCTCTGTGAGGCGGCGATGGCAAATGTTTTCCTCGTGCGGGGAGGAAAGCTGCTGACACCTCCGCTTACCGCGGGATGCCTCCCGGGAATCACTCGCGGGGTCATTCTGGAACTCGCGGGTGCGGAGGAAGCGGAGATTTCTCCGGGGGATCTGGATGCGGCGGAGGAGGTCTTCCTCACGTCCGCCACACGGGGACCGGTCGGCGTTTCGCGGATCGGAGAGAGGGTCCTGCAAACGGGAACGATCACCGGGCAAGTCGCAGATATCTGGAATGCGGCCGTCTCAGCGCTGGCGACACCGGACACCCTCCGAAAATGATCCGGTCAGCCCCCCAAACGAACTTCCACCTTTCAAGAGAGGCAGGATCGGGGTTTCAGGACAGTTGTAGCTGCAAAGGGTGTTTTCTCTGGCGGCACGAAGGCCGGATGGGTCCGGAATGACCCCGAAATCCGATTTTTCTCCTAGCCCGGCGAGCGGAGTGGACTACGCTACCGAGGTCTTAAGAAACAGCGCCGACCACCGGATTTCCAATCCGGCCCGTAGCACTCCTCAGCTTCAATTTTCATGAATCTAACGCTCCAAGTTTGGCGGCAGCCGGGCCCGATGGCCAAAGGCAAAATGGTGACCTACGACGCCCGCGACATTCCGCCGGAAGCGTCGTTCCTTGAGATGCTCGACATCGTCAATGAGCGCCTGATTGAGAAGGGGGACGAGCCGATCCACTTCGACCACGATTGCCGGGAGGGGATTTGCGGGTCGTGTTCGCTCACCATCAACGGGATTCCCCATAGCAAGGAGCGGGCGATCGCCACCTGCCAGGTCCACATGCGGAAGTTCCGCGATGGCGATACCATCTGGATCGAGCCATTCCGGGCGAATCCGTTTCCCGTGGTGAGGGATCTGATCGTGGACCGGAGTTCCTTCGACCGGATCGTGGCCGCGGGAGGCTACGTCGATGTCCGGACCGGGGCGGCCGTGGACGCGAATGCCGTGCCGGTGCCGAAGGATGAGGCCGACGCGGCGTTCGACGCAGCGGCCTGCATTGGCTGCGGGGCCTGCGTCGCCGCCTGCAAGAATGCGTCCGCCATGCTCTTCGTGGCTGCCAAGGTGTCCCACCTCGGTCATCTGCCGCAGGGCCAGCCGGAGCGGAAGAAGCGGGTGCTGGCGATGGTTCGCCAGATGGATTCCGAAGGTTTTGGCAACTGCACCAACCAGTACGAATGCGAGGCGGTCTGCCCGAAGGAGATCAGCGTGGACCACATCGCCCGGATGAACCGCGACTACGCGCGCGCGGTCATGGCCGAGCAGTTCGCCTGAGTTTCCGGGAAAGGGCGTTTGCGAAAGTGCGGTATCCGTCCGAGTCTCCGCAGTCTCCGAATCCCGCCACTCCCGAATCATGATATCACTCCGTTCTTTTGCTCCCATTCTCTTCGGTGTCGCCTTGACGGCGTGTTCCGCCGAGGAAACCGGTAAACCCACCATGGAAACGCGTACCGAGAAACCAGTAGAGCCCACAGGAAAAGTCGTGAAAACCGATGAGGAATGGAAAAAGGAGCTAACCCCGGAGCAATACCGGATCCTCCGCGAAGCCGGAACCGAACGGGCAAATGGCGCCATTTACAAGGAGTTCATGAAGCAGGGCGAGGGGAGTTACCACTGCGCCGGCTGCAACGTCCTGCTCTTTACCTCGAAAGAGAAATTCGATTCCGGCTGCGGCTGGCCTTCGTTTTACGATCCGGCCAAAGCGGAGAACGTGGTGCTGAAGAAAGACATGAGCGGCGGGATGGGCCGCGTCGAGGTCGTCTGCGCGAAATGTGACGGCCACCTCGGACACGTGTTCGAAGGCGAAGGGTTCAGCACGCCGACCGACCAGCGCTATTGCATCAATGGGGTAGGCTTGATATTCGTCCCAGCCGGAGCGGAGAAACCGGCCGTGGTGGAGAAAAAACCGGACGCTGAGTAGCAAAGCGTGGTCCGCTTCCACGGAGTTTCGGCCGTCCTGGGTCTCGCGGCGCTGATGGTCGGTTCCTGCGCACCGGCAGTCACCCGTGACCAGGCGTTGGCCACCGCCTACCGCTACACGCAGGTCGAGTGGCAGCCGGATCAGCGCCATGTGCGCCACGGCCCGGACGGAAGCGGGATTGAAGTGCGAACGCCGGACGTGTCCCTCTCGCGGAGCGGCGATCGGCGCGGGTGGTGGAAACCGGGAACACCCGCCAAGGGGATGCCCTATCAGTGGGGCGGATTTGATACTCCCGAAACTTTTCTGAGGAAGATTGCCGAGGGGAGAAAGGCGGGAGACATCGCCAGCCCCGCCAAACGGCTGTTAGGAGATGCGGGAACCAGCGCGGAGTCTTGCGGGATCGATTGCTCCGGCTTTGTTTCGCGGTGCTGGAATCTTCCGCGCCCCTATTCGACACGCGAGCTGCCGGAGATATGTGATCGGTTGGAGTCGTGGGATGATCTGCGGCCGGGAGATATTCTTTTGAATGACAAGCATGTGCTTCTCTTCGTCCGCTGGTTGGAGCCCGGAAAGCGACTCCTGTTCTACGAAGCGGGACCCTATCCGGTGTGGCGGGTGAATGTCTCCAGCCTGAGCAAGGGAAAGCTGCTCGACGAGGGATATGCGCCGTGGCGCTACCGGGGGATTTCCGAAAAACCAGCCGCGGCGATGCCGGGGGTGATACCGGCACCGGGCGCGTCCTGGGAATGGTGAAACAGGCGAGACTACGTGCAGCTAGGCGGGAGAGGCGACGGCCGACTGTTTCCTGACGCGGTCGGCGAGGCCGGGCGTGATGGCTTCTCCGATCCTTTGAACCTCGAAGGTGATGATCGGAAGAGCGGGAGGTTTCGGAAGGTTCTGGGAAAGCGGTTCCTGGAGTGCGCCGGCAGAGCGCAGCGGCGACGGCGCTTTGGAATGTCACGGCGCGGGAAGAGTAAGAGAAGATATTGATCCGCAAAGCCGCAGAGTTCGCGAAGGGTTGCAAAGAATCAAAAACGGCAGGGCGTTGTTGCCGCAGGGCACCCACTTGTCGCCATCGGCGTGAGGTGCTCCTGGAAGGAAAGCGGGCCGGCCGGCCGCGGAGCCGGTGAAAGAATCTCCCCCAAAGGCGCGGGGGCCGATGGCCGCGGCAGCTCTTCCCAGAACACTGGCAACTGGCAACTGGCAACTGGCAACTGGCAACGGGCAACTGGCAACTGGCAACTGGCAACTGGCAACTGGCAACTGGCAACTGGCAACTGGCAACTGGCAACTGGCAACTTCGTCGTTTTTCCTCCTTCCCGCATGATTGCGGCCCGTTAGGATCGGCCAGCCTGACTCCCGCATGCCCGCTTCCGACTCCCAAACGTTCCTCCGCGAGCTCGATAAAGAGCTCTGGACCGCCGCCGACTGGTTGCGCTCCAATCTCGACGCCGCCGTTTACAAGCACGCCGTCCTCGGCCTGATCTTCCTTAAATACGTTTCCGACTCCTTCGCCCAGCGGCAGGCGGAGATAGCGGCGATGATCAAGGACCCGGAAAACGACTTCTTCATGGATCCGGAGAGCTATGACAAGCCGGGCCAATACGAAGCCGCCATCCACGCCGAGCTGGAAGAGCGTGACTATTATATCGAGCAAAACGTCTTCTGGGTCCCGGCGCTAGCGCGGTGGAAGACGGTGCAGGATTCCGCCAAGCTGCCGCCCGGGACTGAAATCTTTCCAGGGAAGGGGGCACAGGCGTCTCGCCTGTCTCTTCAGAATGGAAAAGACACAGGCTCTGGAAAAGACACAGGCAAGATGCCTGTGCTCCCTTACAAGATCACCCAGGATCAGCACCCTGATCTCCGCGCGGATTACGTGATGGCGACCCCCCCCTTTAATATCAAGGAATGGTGGGACGGCAAGCTGGAGGGCGATGCCCGCTGGAAATACGGCACCCCGCCGCAGGGGAATGCGAACTTCGCCTGGGTGCAGCACATGCTCCACCACCTCGCGCCAAATGGCTCGATGGCTTTGCTACTGGCCAATGGCTCCATGAGTTCGAATTCCAGCGGCG
>JBBSJY010000252.1:0-6470 GCA_038256845.1 Verrucomicrobiales bacterium
CGACCTCATGACGCGCTTCATTTCCGAGCGACCGGAACTATGGAATGAAGATATCGGCGAACCTTGACGACCTGCGGGTGCTGCCCTTTCATGCCCGCCACCGAGCATGAAGTCTTTGAAATTTATCGCGCTCATCCTCGCGACATCGGTCCTCACGGCGAGCGCCGCGCCACGCTTTGCGCTGGTCCGTGTGAAGGACATTTACACCGAGCTGCCCTCCACCGCTGCGCTGCAGGCCCAGATCAAGAAGGAGCGGGAGGACATCATGAAGGACCAGCGCGCCGACCAGCTCCGCAAGATCATCGGCGAGCTGCAGGCGCTCCAGGCTCAGCTTTCCGACAAAACCAACCCGCTCGACGAGGCGACCAATCGCAAGCTCGCCCGCACTTACGAGATCAAGCGCCAGGAAGCGCAAACGCTCCAGCAGGAGTTCGAGAGCTTCAAGGCGGAGCAGGAGAAGGCGATCAACCGCAAGATGGTCGCCGGCATGCGGGCGGCGCTGAATCGGATCGTCAAAGCTTCCAGCCAGATCGCCAAAGAGCGCGGCTACGACTCGGTTTTCGACAGCTCCGGCAGCACCAACACCGGTGTGCCTTTCGTCCTTTTCAGCAAAGACGCTCCCGATCTCACGCCTGACATCCAAGCCGCGCTGAAAGACAGCGAAGCTGCTACGCCGAAACCTTAACCACCCATGGAATTCTTCAATCAAATCATCCAAAGTCCCTTCACCTGGGGCCTGCTCATCGGCCTGCTGATCGCGTTTTTCCTTTGGAAATCCGGGTTCATCGCCCGCCGCGCCGTGGCCAAGGATCTCCGGCGTGTGGAGGAGGAATTGAAAAACCTCCAAGGACATCTCAATACCCAGCTCAAGATCAACGCCAGCGGCAATGAAGCGCTGCAAACCGAACTCACCACGCTCCGCCAGCAAAACGAGACGCTCCGTGTCAACAACGCCGCCCTCCAACAAAAACCCGGGCGCGCCGAGCAACGGCAGTTACAAATCCAGGAAATCGCCATCCGGATTATGCGCGAGCAGGCTCCGGGATTCGCACCGGCATGGGAGAAAGCCGTGCGTCAGGGCGAGGCCGAGGTCGATGCCTCCGAGTCCGGGCTCGCGAAGCTCGTCCGCCGCGTCATTCCTGGCTTGGGGAATTCCTCGCCCTCCCAGCCCACGCTGATCCTCCCTGAGGAAACCACGGACCGCCCGTAGGAATGTGTCCCGACTGTCCCAGTCGGGCTGAAGGACGGCCGTAGCGGCTGTTTGGGGAAACGGGCGTCCCGCCTGTTGTAATCTGCGTTTCATACCTCAGCCGCGCAGGATCCGACTGAGACAGTCGGAACACTCAATCCAAATAAGGATTTCCCACTACCTCTTCCGCGATGGTCGTTTCCGGCCCGTGTCCTGGTAGGACCCGCGTTTCCGCAGGCAGGGTCAGCAAGTGCCGCGCGATACCCTCCAACAGCTCCGTGGTGCTGCCACCCGGCAGGTCCGTCCGGCCGATGGAGCCCGCGAACAGGGTATCGCCCGAGAAGACGATGCCATGATCCGCGAGATGGAAAGTCACGCTGTCCTTCGAGTGGCCCGGCACATGGGCGAGTGAGAATACCAACCCAGCGATCCGCAATCGCTCGCGCATGGCGAAGCGACGGTCGATCTGATAGGGCGTCACCGAGATCGGCAGCCCCCACCCGCGCGCGGCGGACTCCAGTGTCAGATCCGTCGAGTAATCTTCGAATGCATGCAGCCGCGTGCCGCAAGCCTGGAGCGCCGCGGCGTCCTCCACATGATCGTAATGCTGATGCGTCAGCAGCACGTCATCCACCCGCACGCCACGCTGGGCGATCCAGCCGGCAATTCCGGCTGGCGCATCGATCACGAGATTTCCATCCGGCGTTTCGATCAGGTAGCCGTTCGTCTGGACGAATCCGCCGGTGTAGAGGGAGATTTTCATGGACCGGATCTGTCAGCCGGCGAACGCGGCATAGATGGCGAGCACCAGCAAGATCAACACCAGGCTGGCCCACTTCGCGTTCTTCCACGGAGTCATGTCGATCGGCGTGGTGTTAATGAGTGTCCATGCCTGCGGGCGTGGTGCCACTTGAGCCCAGACGATCATGAACAGGACCAGGATCACGAAGACGAATCCGAGATAGTGGAAGTTATAGACAAATACCTTATCCACTGCGGGTCCGACGCCCGGAATGAAGTATTTCACACCGATCAAAACCAGACCGAGCACCAGCGCCCAGAAGGCGGCGCCACTCGGGACCCGCCGGTGCAACATGCCGACCACCACGACCGCGAAGATCGGGATGAAATAGATGGCATTCATGTTCTGCAGGTAAGCGAAGATGCTTTCCTGGCCTGCCAGAAGCGGGGCAACGAACATGGCGGCGATGGCGATGCAGACGACGAATACCTTGGCCGCGCGCACCATTTGCTGTTCGGAGCCTTTGGGATTAATGACGTGATGATAGAGCCCGATACTGAATAACGCAGAGGTGCTGTTCAGCGCGGCGTTGAAGGAACTCAGGATGGCTCCGACCATGACCGCGGCGAAAAAGCCGGTGAAATGGGGCGGCAGGACCTCGCGGACGAGCGTGCCATACGCCTGGTCATTGGAGATGCCGTCCTTGGCGAAAAGATGGAAGGCGATGATCCCCGGCAGCACCAGATAGATCGGCCCGAGCAGCTTGAGGGCACCGGTGAGAAGCACACCTTTCTGGCCTTCCGCGAGACTGCTGGCGCCGAAGGTCCGCTGGATGATCTGCTGGTTCGTGCACCAATAGAAAAGGTTGAGAAGGGCGACTCCGGTGAAGAGGGTGCTGAAGGGCACGCTGCTTTCCGACCCGCCGATGGAATTGAGGCGCGCGGGATTGACCTCCTTGAGGATTCTCCAGCCCTCGCCGATGCCTTGGCCGTCGCTGACGCGGTTGAGGGCGAACCAGGCGATCATGAACCCGCCGACGAGCAAGCCGACGCCGTTGATGGTGTCGAGCACGGCGAGGGTTTTCAAACTGCCGAAACGGGAATAGACCGAGCCCATGATGCCGATCAAAAAAACCGTCCCCCAGAGGATGGCGGTGTCCGGAGCGACGGTTTGGCCGAGGAAGCTGATAGGCTCGTCGATGCCGGTCAGGTTTTTCAAATCCAGCATCTGGGAGAGTCCGACCGCACCCGAGTAGAGAATGATGGGGATCAGCAGGAACGCATAGGCCAGCAGGAAAATCATGTTGGTCAGAGTCTGCGTGGGCTTGTCGAAGCGGTTTTCCAGGAACTGCGGCACCGTGGTGATGCCCGTTTTCAGGAAGCGGGGCAGGAAAAACAGCGCCATTAACACCAGGGCGATCACCGCCACGACTTCCCACGCCATCACGCTGAGACCATCCTTGAAGGCGGCCCCGTTGAGGCCGACCATTTGCTCGGTGGATAGATTGGTCAGCAGCAGCGAGCCGGCGATCACCGGGAAGGTCAGCGAGCGGCCACCGAGGAAGAATCCGTCCGAAGTGCCTTTATCATCACGCCGGGTGATGATGTAAGTGAGAAACGCGGCGAAGAGAGTAAACGCGAGGAACGAGAGCAGGGTCATGGAATCGGGCGGGTTGGGTTAAGGCAATCAACGGGAAACGATCACTCATTCCGCGGAGAACTTGTGGATCATCGTGTGGGTATAGGTCTCGCCGGGGCGGAGCGTGGCGGAAGGAAAAGTCGGCTTGTTAGGCGCGTCCGGGAAGTTCTCCGTTTCCAAGCATAGCGCCGTCCGGCGGGCGTAAGTCACGCCCTTCTTCCCTATCGTTTTGGCATCGAGGAAATTCCCGCCGTAGAACTGCACTGCCGGTTGATTGGTGGAAATTTCCATAATCCTTCCGGACTTGGGATCCTTCACGCGGGCGGCGAGGCGCACGCCTTCCCCCTTTTTCAAGACCCAGGCGTGATCATAACCACCGCCGAATTTCAGCGCCTGGAAGTCCGCGCCCATGCGCTCGCCGATGGCCGTCGGCTTGGTGAAATCCATCGGCGTGTCCGCCACCGGCTCGATTTTGCCGGTGGGAATCAGGCCGGCATCGGTGGGCAGATACCCGTCCGCATTGAGCATCAGGACGTGGTCGGTGATTTCCTTCGTGGGATCGCCTGAGAGGTTCCAATACGAGTGATGGACGACGTTCAGGATGGTCGGTGCGTCGGTGGTCGCCTTGGCCTCCCATTTGAGGTCGTTGTCATCGCCGAGGGTGTAAGTGACTTTTACGGTTAGATTTCCCGGATAGCCTTCCTCGCCGTCCGGGGAGGTATAGGAAAACTCGACACCTTTGTCCGCTGTCCCCTTTCCGGACCAGAGCACCTTGTCGAATCCCTTCAACCCGCCGTGCAGCGCACAGGGCATGTTACCGGGCGAGTTATTGGTGGCGAGTTGGTATTCCTTGCCATCGAGGGTGAATTTTCCATTCGCGATGCGGTTGCCGAAGCGGCCGACCGTCGCTCCAAAATAGGAACTGTTGCCGAGCCACCCTTCCAGCGTGTCGTAGCCGTGGGTGACATCCGCCATTTTCCCGGCTTTGTCCGGAATCTCCATCGAGACGAGGATCGCGCCGTATTCCGTGACCCTGGCAACGAGGCCGTTCTTGTTAGTGAGGGTGAAGATTTTCACCTTCTGACCGCCCGGCAGCGTGCCGTAAACATCCTCTGTCACTCGGGTTTCATTCGCCATGGTGGGGCTTTGTTGGCAGACCAGCAGGCACATGGCCAGCGCCGGAATGAATAAGTGGGTTTTCCTCATGCGCCCAGAGGGTTTGGCGGATCGACCGCCCGATCACAAGAGCGAATTTTCACCTCACATGGGGGGTGACGCAGGCTCTAACCCGTGATATTCCAGTGGCATGAACAACCCTCTGGAGTGGAACCGCCTGCTAGCCTCGATCCTTGAAAACTTCGCCTGCCAGACCGGCACGATCCACCGCGCGACGGACACTGGCGGCACGCTCACGCTCGTCTCCCAGATCGGCGTGCCGGAAGCGCTGCTCGATAAGATTTCCACCATCCCCTTCGGCAAGGGCATCGCCGGAGCCGCTGCCGAGCGGCGGGAGGCCGTCGAGCTTTGCAATCTCCAACAGGACCTCGGCGGCGTGGCCAATGAGGACGCGCGGCAGACCGGCGTCTCCGGCTCCATCGCGGTGCCGATTTTTTCCAAGGCATCCGGAAAGGTCATCGGCACGCTCGGCATCGGGAAATACGCACCCTACGAATTCACCGCCGCGGAGAAACATCTCCTCGCAGGCCATGCAGAGGAAATCGCCACGCTTTTCGACGACTCGGGACTTTGCGACGATTGACCCGGCGGGCGATGTGATTAGACTCCGGCCATGAACACGGTGGAATCAGCGACCAAGATTCTCGATACGATGCTCGGCCACCTCGGCTTTACAGCCACCATCGAGCCGCAGGAATCGCGCGACGGCCCTTGCCTTCAGATCCACTCGGGCGAGAGCGCCACGATCATCGGCCACGAGGGCGACCGGCTCGACGATTTCCAATACCTCGTCAACCGCATCCTCCGCCGCCACTCGCCCAAGGCTGAGCGCGTCAAGGTGGACTGCGCGCACTTCCGCTCCATCCAGGAGGACCAGCTCCACGACGAGGTCAAAGGCATCGCCGACCGGGTGAAAGCCACCGGCAAGCCCTTCCAGATGCGCCCGCTCAATGCCTACTACCGCCGGCTCGTTTACAATGTGCTCGTCGATGATCCGAAGATCGTTTCCCATTCCCCCCAAGGCGATGACCGCCTCAAGCGGATCACGATCTCCGCGAAAAACGCACCCGGTTCCGCTTCATGAAAAAACTCCTCTTCGACTGCGGCACCCGCGATGCCACCGCCTCGCTCGGCATCCTCGCACTCCGCGTCATGGTCGGGCTGATGATGCTCATCGGCCACGGGATTCCCAAGATCCGCGCTTACGATGTCCGCAAGGTGTTTTTCTACGTGCCGGATTTCTATCCGCTGAAATGGATGTCGCCGCAGGTGAGCCTGATGGTCTGCATCGGCGCGGAGGTGCTCGCCTCGCTGCTCATCGTCATCGGCCTCGCCACCCGGCCCGCCGCGTTCGTGTTAGGGATGTGCATGGTCGTCGCCGGATTCGGCGCGTTGGGTGCCTCGCCGTGGTTTCAGACCTCCCCCACCCTCATCGAGACCAAGGAACTCTCGCTCATGTATCTCATCCCCATGATCGCCATCATTCTCTCGGGTGCCGGCGCCTGGTCGCTCGATGCGGCGATCTATCGGGAGGGGAAGCGCCGCCGCTGGTGAGACCATGGAAACGCACCGCCTCGTCCTGCCCGGCGATCTCAATCACTACGGCTTCCTCTTCGGCGGGCGGCTGTTAGCCTGGATCGACGAGGCCTCATGGATCGCCGCCAGCCTCGATTTCCCGCACTGCCAGTTCGTCACCGTGGCGATGGATACCGTGGAATTCCACCA
>JBBSJY010000253.1:0-6449 GCA_038256845.1 Verrucomicrobiales bacterium
AAGGATGTTCCCGGATTGGGCAAGTGCTTTTCCATCGAGACTCACGACCTGGACCGCGACATAGTCGTTGCGGATCTCAAGGATGACGTCCTTGAGCCGGATGGATGGCGACTCTTTAAAAAAGCCCGCGGCAGCCTGCGCGCGGGGGGTGTCCACCGTCAGGACTCCCTTGTGATGGTTAAGCTCGATCTCGCCGGTGATGCTGCGGACGATTCCGCGCTCGTTGTCGATCAGGCTGGCGAGATCCGCGGTGCGGCTGTTGGCCGGATCGCCGCCGTAGCGCACTTTCACCGGCCCGGCCAGGAATGCCAGCGGATCCACACCGGTTTTTATTTTCGATTCCGCCGGCAGGTCGCCGGTGTCACGGTTGGGATCGAAACCCGGTTGCTCTACGAGAATCGAGGAACTTCGATCCCAAATATTTTGCAGCGCCCGTTCCTCGTGGACTACCGGCTCGCCCTCGCGAATATAACCGTTGCGGAACATGAGGGCGGCCGCGGGAAACATTCCCATCTGGACGGGAGTGCCGGTATCCCATTTCTCAAACGAGTTCAGGAAACCGCGCCCGATCGTGAACCAATAGAATGAATCCACACCCGTAAGGGACTGGTAGGCGGCGACCGCCAGCGCGCCTTCCGCCTGGTACAAGTTTGGCGGGACCCATTGGCTTTCGGGAATGATCAAGGGGTGTCCGACCGGTTGTTTGGCGTTGGTCGGCATGCTGCGCGGGTTGGTCAGCGCCGAGCGCGGTTGATAAAAATCGCCCTTGAGAATGGCGTAGCCTGACTGCTCGCCGATGTGGTTGACCCCGAAGTATTTGTTCGAGCCGATCACTTCATTGGCGGTATAGGACCAGCGTTCCGCGTCGAGCAGTTTAACGTCGTCCGCTGTCTTCCAGTTGCCCGCGTTGATGAGTTGGGGAGCGCCAAGCTCATCGCGCAGGAATGTGGAGATCATCGTATTGAACTGGTGCATCGTCTCCGCGAGAAACTGGAGCTGATCGGACAAGCGGTTCCGCAAGCCGCCCTTTTGTTCCTTCGCGAAATTCCAGAGTTCGAACATGCCCGCCTCACCGGCCGCGAAGTCATCGTGCTCGTGTTTGCTTCCGTCCCAAGCCGCGAGCGCTTTCTCAAGGGAGCCGTGTTTTTTGGTGAGCCACTCCGCGTATTGCTTCCGCAAAAGAGTCAGCGCTTCGCCCTTGATGCCCTGAGCGGTCCAAAACAGCAGCGAATCCTCATTCTGAATCTGAAAGAGCGCCAGGGCGGGATCGTCCTTGAGGGAGATTCCGGTGTAGGGATTCTTGCGGGTGAACAATTCCCGCAGCCATGACTTATATGCTTTTTGAAGGTTCGGTTCGAAGAACAACAGTCCCGCCATATTTTTCGACTCCGGATTGGAAACGCCCCACTTCTTGTCGTAGGAAGCATGACTTCCCCAGTAGGGGGAAACGGTGGTGTAGATTCCCGCTTTTTTCATTCCTGCGACGAGGCGCCAGATTTCATCTAGGGACTCCTCGTTGACTTTAGAGAGGTCGCTCCCGGTGCGCGGGACGAGATCGCCGTGGTAGCGGACCATGTTGACCCCGCGTTTGGCGTAGAACATCCCCCAGCGCTCGATCTCATCCACCGGAGTCTTGTCCCGCGCGACATAGGTCGTGCCGCTCCAGAAGCGGATGGGTTTGCCATTGCCGTCCACAAAGCTTTCCCCATCGTCCGAGGTGCGGATGAAGCCGCTTTTACCCGCCGGGATTTCATTGAGATAGCGGAGGTCGAGAAGCGCGCCGTCCTCGAAGGTGTCAGGCTCCGGCTCGAAAGCCCACTTGCCCGCATCGGCCCGGCCGGTTTTCTCTCCCGGCCTGAGCGCGTGGTTGGGCGTGAAGGGGGATTTGGAGAAAACGATGGCATCGATCGCGCCGTGGTTGTTGTTGGCGCTAGTCATCCGGAAGGAAACCGTCTGCTTTCCTTCGGGAAGCTCCATTTTTCCCTGATCTAGCCAGGCGACAAAGCGCATGTCGGCCTTGCCGTCCGCAGCGATGTTCAATCGTTGGGATTCCTTGGAGAAGTCAACCGGACGCCATTTCCCATCGCCAGGGTGGAACGACATTTCCGGACGGGCTACGGGATTGGCGCGGATCCAGAAGTGATAACTCCCGGCGGAAGGTATATCGATCTGGTAGCTTGCTTCGCCCGGCTCCTCGCCAAAATGGGAAAGCCACCCGCCGCCCGAGAGTTCCTCTTTCCGCACGCTGTTGTACCAGTCACTGTGGATGGCGGTGGATTTCACCGGATTCTGTCCGTCAATCCAAATCAAGTCCGCCTTTTCGGATTTTTCGCGCATCCGCACCTCGGGCATGGGCGCGGGCGTCACCTCGATCTCGGCGGCCAGCCCTGCGCCGCCGCCTACCAGCAGGGCCAGTGAGAGCGCGATGCCAGGGACAAGGGAGGGAGACAATGGATCATGAGGCCGAATGGTTTGGCGACTTTCAAGGATGATTCTGATGAAATTCAAGTCGGGATGCATGGTTACAGGGGTTGTGGGATAAAAATGAAAGTCAAATGTGATTCGTATGCTTTGGTGTGGAGGCTGGCGTCTCCGCCATTTATTCTAGGCGCAGGATTCCCCGCTCGATGGCGACCGCGACCGCGCGGGTGCGGTCCGGGACTTCCAGTTTCGAAAGGACATTGCTCATGTGCCCCTTCACGGTGGCTTCGGTGATCCCCAGTTCCGGAGCGATGAGCTTGTTGGAAAATCCTTTCATCGCCAATCGCAGGACGGCGGTTTCCCGCTCGGTAAGGGATTCCCGGCAGCGGCGTCCGGCGATGCTGGCGGCCACCTCGGAGCCAAAGTAGCGGCCGACCCGGTGGACGGTTCTGATGGCCTCTAGCAGTTCCTCGCGCGAGGTGGATTTCGTGAGATAGCTGCAGGCTCCGGCCTCCACGGCGCGATGGATGCTTTCCTCGCCTTCATCTATGGAGAGCAAGATGATCCGGGCATCGGGATCATCCGCGCGGATCCGGCGGATTGCGTCCGTTCCGTGCTGATCCGGCAGGTTACCGTCCATGAGCGTGACATCTGGCGAAATACTCCGGAACAGTTCAACGCCTTCCCGCGCGGTTCCGGCTTCCCCCACCACAACGAGATCCGGCTCCTGTTCGAGAGAGCCGCGCAAGCCCATGCGGACGATGAAATGATCATCGACGAGCAACAGTCGGATTTTTTTGTCGCGAGTCATGGGGAATTTCAGGTTGGTTCCAGCTTCTGTTGAGGCGTTTTCAAATCCACCTCCAGGCAGATGAACGTTCCGTCCTCAGGGGTGCTTTCGATCCGGAGGGAGGCGTTGAGTTTGGCGGCGCGTTCGCGCATGCCAAGCAAGCCGAAGTGTCCGCGATGTCCGTCAGGAAGTGCGGTCGGGTCGAATCCCCGGCCATCGTCGCGAATCTCAAGTCTCAACGCGTTTTCCAGGTAATGGAGATGCACGTCGATCATGCCAGCTTCTCCGTGTTTCACGGCGTTGGTCATCGCTTCCTGGGCGATGCGCATAAAGTGAAATTCGATTTCTCGGGGTAGTCTTCGTTCCGTTCCGTGGGTGTGGAGGTGGATCGCGCATTTGCCGGTCACGGTAAAACTCGTCGCCATTTCCTTCAATGTCTCCGCCAAGCCGGCGGTTTCGAGGGTGTGAGAACGGAGATCCCAAACGGAGCGGCGCGCTTCTTCCCGGCTGTGCCTGATCATCGCGCCCATTTGTTTCAGAGAGGCCCAAGCAAGATCGGGCGCAGCGGGCAGGCGCGCTGTGGCGGCATCAAGCTGCATGGTGATACCCGCGAGCTGTTGTTCCAAAGTGTCGTGCAGCTCTCTGGCAATGCGGTTCCGTTCCTCCCAAACGACTTCGTGCTCAAGCTTTTGCCGGATGAGGCGGGTTTGCCATGCGACGCGACGACGCAAAAGGCTAACCCAGACGGCGGAACCGAGCGCAACTACGATCAGTGAGCCAAGCAGTATGCCCAGACGCTGCTTGGTCCACCACGGAGGCTCGCGCAGCAGAACAAGATCCGCCGGCGAACGCGACTTGAGTGAAAATTCCACACCGTCCGACGGTTGGCTGCCGCTTAGCGCGTGATCGTTCAGGCAAATGCCGGCGATTGAAACCCAACTTCCCGGAGCCACCGCGCGCGGCTTCAGATCCTTGATGCCGGAAGGAAATTCCGCCCGGAACCGGCTACCTTCCGCTTCCAGCACGAGAACAAGCCGGCTTGGGCCGGTCGATACGACGTTTAGAATTTCCGCCTCCAACCGGACAAGATCGGCATGATGGCGTCCCGAGCGAGCTTGGCCGAGGCTGATGGCCAGTGGCTGAGGTGGGGCACTTTGGCCTCTCTGCCTGAGGATGGCGTCCTGAAGCATTGGCTGTCGCTCGGTCTGTGCGGGAAAGCCCGCCGCACCCAACACCGCTCCGGGGATTGCTTCGAGTTGCTGAAAAGATTGCACCCACAAGCCGGCGTCACCGACCCGGAGGAACACGCCGGAACCCGGCAACTGCAACGTAAGCACCCCCTCGACATGCACCCGTTTTTCAAACGAACTACGGGCGTCGAACCGGCCCAATGAGGACACCGCCCGGGGCGGCTCCGCAAAAATACGTTCGATCTCGATTGTCTGCGGAACTACCCGGTCTAGAAGGGGGATGTAAAGCGTCGCCTCCAGTTTTTGGCCGTCGGGATCGCCTCTACCACTAATGACGCCATCGACGCGCACAGGAGTGTCGATCCAAGAGAGTGGCAGGGGCGTTTCGGAACCGAAGCGGGGGATGACAGCCTCTACGATTCCGGCTGGCGTACTAATTCCAGTAACCAGCCTGTTGTGCTCCTCGTCGCGGTCGATGGTTCGCACCACTCCGGAAAAAGTGACGAAGCGATTATGGAAAGCCGGATCGAAAAGGCGATCCTGAGGCAGGAGCACCGGTTTTGGAAGTCCGGGATGAGCTAGGCGGGTGGCGGTCACCAAGCGACCCGCCCGACTGTCATTGATGACCGGCGCGAAGCTCCCTGTCTGGACATTACCTTGGATTTCCACATGATCTCCGACGTTCAGAAGTAATTGCTCGGATTTGATCCCATTGCCCGGGTAAACGAAAATTCCGGCGTCTCCATCCTGGAGAAATGACGAGAAGGAAAGTTCATCGAAATAGGTGACGATGCCACGCACCCTAACCAAGGGTTCCTGATCGATCTCCTGAGGAGACATCGCCCGGACCTCGGCCATGCTCACAAGTGGCGGCACCACCGCCTCTTCCGCAGCAACCCGGATCTCCGTCATGGAGAGGAGAATGGCGGAGAAAAGGAAAACAAGGCGGGTGCGGTCCATTTCGAAGGATGCTAGTTTGTGTGCAGAATTGCGGGGACGCAATAAATTTAGCTGGGGAGGGATGGCGTTACATCACTCCGGGTGGCGGTGCCCGGCCGGGCCCCAGAGAGGTTCCGCCATTTCCTGATCGAGCGTTTCCCACTCGCTGACGAGCGAGGCCAGACGCTCGGGGTGGGCGCTTGCAAGATTGCGGGATTCACCGGGATCATCTGCCAAATCATACAACTCCCATTGATCCGTTCCGCGGCCGCGGTAAATCTTCGAGGTTCCCGAGCGAAGGGCTGCCTCATTGCCCATCCTCCAGTAATGGTTAGGGCGGATGGGGGTGGCCGGATCAGCGGCGAGGGCTGGTATCAAATCCGAGCCGTCCAATGTGACGGCGGACGTCCCACCGGCTGCGGCCAATGCGGTGGGAAAAAGATTCAGCGAGCTGGTCATGCGATCCTCGACGGTCCCGGCGGGCAGGCGGCCTTTCCACTGGATGATGAACGGGACCCGCAGTCCGCCTTCAAGAAGCTGCCCCTTCTCGCCGCGGAGGGGAGCGTTGCTGGAGGTGAGTTCGCGGGTTGCGCCGCCGTTGTCACTGAGGAAGATAATGATCGTGTTTTCCTCCAGACCTTCGTTCCGCAGGGTTTCAAGCACCCGGCCCACACCGTCATCCATATTGGCAAGCATGGCTGCAAAAATGCGGCGGTGGATGTCGGGAATATGGGAGAATTTCTCCATATAAGCGTCGGCTCCCTGCATCGGGCTGTGGACGGCGGCATGGGAGAGATATAGGAAAAACGGCTGCTCCTTGTGCCGCTTGATGAAGCTGACCGCCTCGCGGGTGAGCGCGTCTGTCAGATTGGCCGGTTCATCCACCGGCTGGCTGCTGCGGAGCAACGGATTGTTCGCATCATAATCCGGCTCGAAGCTGTTCATATGGGTGCTCCAGGTGAGACGCCCGTCGGCGGACGTCCAGCGGCCTTGCGAGCCATCGGGGAGCGCCTTGCGCCGCAGCCAGGTGGCGTGCCCCTCCCATGGCGGCGGGACGAAATAATGCCCCTCATGGAGATATCCGAAGAACTCGTCAAAGCCGCGCCGCT
>JBBSJY010000254.1:0-6441 GCA_038256845.1 Verrucomicrobiales bacterium
CACGGCTGGACCCCTCTCCTGATCGCCCAAGGTTACCGCCCCGGCAACTTCCGCCCCATCCAGGAAACCACCGATGCAATCACGGATATCATGCGCGCCAAAGGTATCGAGCCCCCCGAACCGCGCCGCCCCGGCTCCTGAAGCCGCGGATGGGCATCAATGCCCGAATCGTTTTCTGTGGCCAAAAGCGGGTAGGGTAAGACAGTTTCCGGTATGAAATGTCCGGGAAAGTGGGGAAGAAGCGCAAGAGCGTGAAGTGCTGAGAGAAACTCCAGACTTTCGTTGGACCTTCCACACGATCCACTGGCCAGATGCTGCGCATGCGGGACCGGATGGCCGATCAATGGCGTCTCCTGCGAACGAGGGTTCCCAAGGCGAGACCCAGGGTGGCAATACCCAAAGAACCGGGCTCGGGGATCAAGGTCAAGGAGGCCTCGTATTCGGGTGAGCGACTGGTGCCAAGGCCGCTGCCGCCCGCGTCGATGATCGCGCTCAGATGGGTGGCAAACGAACCGCCTTCCCCGTCGATGCGCTTGATCTGGGTATTGTTGTCTCCGATGTTGGGAGCTGTGGCCAACGGTTCGGTGCCGCTTTGGAGGATGAAAAAGCGGATGTCATTCCCTGCAGCCGGATTGGTTTCGGGAACCACCGTGATCCCGCTGAAAGTCCAAGTGACCATCTCATTGCCTTGGGCGCTGAAGTTGACCGTGTTGAAGGATGTGCCTTGGAAGCCGGAAAGAGTCGAACCGGTGAGTCCGGTGTAAACGCCAAGATAAAAGTCGGCGTCGAAGGAGTTCCGGTCGAAAAGGGAGATGCTATCGATGGAATAGACCCCTCCAGCGGTTAAATCGGGGGTCCAATCCGCCGCGAGACCGGTGGTGGAATCGAAGTCGAGGGCGAATCCATCGGTATTGCCATAAAGATTCCCATCCCCATCGGTTACCGAGACAGTCGCCGCGTGGCTGGTTCCTGCCGAGAGGAGCGTTGCGAAGGCAAAATGCGTGAGGCTGAAAGGGCGTTTTTTCATGGTTGTGGCGGGTTCCGGGGAGGCAAAGAGGCTTTCCCGATCAATCTGATTCGGGAAGCCAAGCAAATTGAGGGACGGATGCAATGTTTTTCCGCACCATGTTCTGGCGGACGTGGTGACAGGTCTCCGCTCGCTTCGACGTCATCACCACGTCATTTCAATCGTGCCGGATCCTTTATCCGCCTTGGCGCTTCTGATGCTATTCCCGTGGGTCGCAATCGTTTCCGCCGCCGCAAATCTAACCGATCCCTGCCGACAAACCGCCGGAAATCCCCAGGATCGAGACGAGAAGCGCTTTCACCGCTCGGGGATGGAATCGTAGATCTGTTGCAGGGAGAGGACCGAGTAGGCCGTCACGAGGACGGGGTTCGACTCCATCCAGCGGCCGTTGTCATTCACCCATGAGCCGTCCTCGCGTTGGGTGGCGAGGAGCTTTGTGGACAAATCCTTGCGCCAGTCGGCTTCGGATCCGTCATCGAGTTTCAGCTTGTCGATGTTGGCGGCGCTCAGAGCCTTGGCCATCGTCTGATAGTAATAGTAAAGTCCCTGTGCGCCGATGCCGGGGTTTTCCTCGGTGGTGTAATTTTTGCCGAGCCATTCCTTGACGGCGATCACGCGCGGATCGTTGGCGGTGACATTGGCATAGATAAAAGAAAGGAGGCCTGCATATGACATGGAGCCGTAGGAACGGAGTGCGGTGCGGCCGCCTTCGACCTCATCTTCCCCCGCTTTCGATTCGAAAGTGTTATAGATGAATCCGCCCTTGTTTTTGGGATCGTCGGAGGCCCATTCGAGATCGTTGGTTTTCTCCAGGTTCTGGCAGCGGGAAAGGAACTGGATGGCCGCTTCCCAGTCGAGTTCCGGCTGATCGCCATGTTTGCCGTCGGCGACGACATTCCTGGAGAGGGCGATGGCTTCGATGGCAAGATAGGTGTTAGATAGGTCGGTGTGGGTGTTGTTGGATCCGTAACCGATCCCGCCGTCGTTGGGATTGTCCGTTTCGCCGGGCTGGCCGATGTCCCACTGGTTGCCGATGAGATGCTCGCGCGCGCGGACCACGGCGGGCTCGAACTCCGGCCTGCCGGCGGCCATCAGGGCGGTGACGGCGGTGGCGGTGTTATAAACGGAGAGACCGCGGTTGTAGATGCCGCCATCTTCCTTCTGCTGATCGAGCAGCCAGGCGTAGCCCTTTTCAATGTGCTCGGGAAGGGGCGCGGAACGGTCGAAGTTGGTATCCCGGGTGGCGGCGTTGAGAGCCAGTGCGGTAAACGCAGGGAGTCCGCCGTCGTCCCAATTCCCCTCGGGTTTCTGCTGTGCCTTCAGCCAGGCGTTGCCGCGGGCGATCGACTGGCGCATCTCCTGTTTGAGAGACTCGTACGGATAAGGGACGGCCGGCTGGGCGAATGCGAGTCCGGTGGAGGCGAGGAATAAAATTGCTATGGGTTTCATGGTTTCGGTGGGGACGGGGTTTCCTGGAAGGGAGCGATGATCAGCTTGACGTTTGTTTCGATCGCCGGCACCCGCTTGGGATAGGGGAGCCAGACCGTGTCGTCCTGGTTGTCTTTTCCCAGGAAATTGATCATGGCGCTGTTGGTGATGAAGATCGCGGCGATGTCGCCGGTGGTTTCCGGAACGTATTTGCCGCTGTAGACTTCGGACCCGCCGTAGACCCAAGGGTCGGATGGCATGACGGACCCGGTCGCGGCGTGCTGCACCCACTCGTTGACGGGGACGCGGCGGATCTTTTCGCCGTCCTCCCACTCGACATCGATTCGGATGCGGGCCCCTTTTTTTTCCGCTTCGGTGGCCTCTTCGAACTCGCCGGAAAGTCCGCCAATCTCGTTGGGCTTGAGGTAGAGTTCCCGTGATTCCGGGTAGCGGAGGAGCTTGAACGCGAGGTTGAGATGGGTCGCGGAGATCGCGGTATGGAAGAGGGATTCGTGGATTTTGCCGTTGTGGTGGACAATGAGAAACTCGAGCAGTCCATCCGTCATGTTGACCTTGGCGGGAAAGCTGATCTCGCGGGTATCCTTGTGGATGGTGATCTCGCCGATTCGGTAACGTGTCTCATCGAGCTTCACGATGGCGGGTTTGACCGGCTCGAAAGGCTGGTCGGGCGCGGGCAGGGAATCCGGTTCCACGGGTGCTCGGTCCTGGGCGACGAGGGGCCCGGAAAAAAGAACAAGGAAAGCGAAATGACGGAACTGCATGGGTCCAAGCTCGGAGAGGAATCAGGAATCTCGACCAGAAACGTCGAAGTCGGCGAAAATTTAGGTCCTACGCTCGATTTATTGGGTGGCGGGTGCGGGCGGACCGAGTGCCCGGCCGAAGCTCTGCCACGAGAGTCGGGTTACCCGGAGTTCGAGCGCGGTGCGGGCCGGTTCGTCACGGGGGGGGACGGTCGGGGCTGTGAGCGTCCGGGATTTCTCGAAGTGGTTGCGAACGAGCAGGATGACCGTCCTCATGACTTCCGGCTCGACGGTTTCCAGATCTTTCACGGTGAAGGAAAGGACATCGGTGGAGGAAGATCCCTCGCCCGTGCCCGAAATCCACATGGCGACGGGAGTCGGGCCGTCTTCGTCGAGGCTGCTGGTTCCGGAGGCGACGGAAATCTCGACCGCCAGGATGCCGGAAGACGCGCGGCCGATGTCCTTGGCCACTTGGGCGAGGATGGGTTCGAGGCTGGCAGCGAGTTTTTTCCCCGTGCCTGCGTGAAGGGTGATGGAGACCGCTCCTTGCGGGTCGACGTTCCAATCGGGCAAGGTCGGGCGCAGGCGCCGGGCGGCGGCCATGGCGGCGGCAGCTTGGGCGGGGTCCGCATCGGTGGAGTCGAGCACCCGCTCCCATGCGAGAAGGGCCCGTTGGAATTGTCCCTCGGACTCCAGGAGCGAGGCGAGTTCGATGAGATAGGAAGATCCCTTTTCACCGAACTCGGCGTAGGCGGAAAGTCCGGGGGCGGAGGAGAGGTCGCCGAGGTCGATTTCCGGCTCAGGGGGCTTCTCGATCACCACCGGCTCGGGGAGAGGCGGCGGAGTGTCGGGAACGGAGATGGCGTCATCCCGCAGATTGGCTTGAGGAAGTGACATTTCCACCCGATTGCGGATTGCTGCCAGTTCCGCATCGCTCGGCGGGGTGAGGAAATCGATCCCCGCGGTGCCGCGCCACCACACCACTCCGATTACGATCAGAGAGAGAATGATGGCGATGGGGAGGGGAACTCGCACGGCGGCAAAGTGGCTTGCGTCCGCTTCCGCGCAAAGCGGAAACCTGGTGATTTGCGCGAAACAAAACGTCCCGGCCTCCGGGAGGACGGGACGTTGGGAAAATGACGTTGCGGAGAACTCCGGATCAGTTGGCGCTCTTGACGAGGAGGGCCCGTTTGCCGACGCGCTCGCGGAGGTAGTGGAGTTTGGCGCGGCGGACCTTGCCCTTGTTGGTGACCTCGATCTTGGCGATGCGCGGGGTGTGGACCGGGAAAACGCGCTCGACACCCTCGCCGTAGGAAATTTTCCGGACGGTGAAGGCCGCGTTCACGCCGCTGCCACCGCGGGCGAGAACGATGCCGGCGAAGATCTGGATGCGTTCCTTGCCGCCTTCGACGACCCGGCAATGAACCTTGACGGTGTCACCGACGTTGAATTCGGCAACGTCCTGTTTCATTTGCTCCTGCTCGATCTTTCTGATGATGTCCATGGGGTCCTCCTTCGCGGAAATTGGTGCTGGCCTGGGCGTCTGGGCGGGGTGCCCGGACGCGCGGGGCGGGAGAGCTAGCGGATCAATCCGGCATTTGCAACCGTGAAATTGCGACCGGGGCGGGGAATTTTTCGCCGCGCTCAGGCATTGCCGTAAACGGTGTCCGGATCGAAGGATTTGCCGTCACTGCGGAATTCAAGCCCGTGAATGCCTTCGGCGGCAGGGGCCACGCGGCGGTAAAAACAGGATTCGCGGCCGGTGTGGCAGGCACCGGCACCGACTTGCTCGACGATGAGAACCAGCGCGTCCTGATCGCAGTCGGTCCGGATTTCGACAATTCGCTGGATGTGGCCGGAGGTGGCGCCCTTGTGCCAGAACTCCCCGCGGGAGCGTGACCAATAGACCGCCTCGCCGATTTCGAGGGTCCGTCGGAGCGATTCCGCGTTCATGTAGGCGAGCATGAGCGGCTCGCGGGTGGTCGCGTCGATGGCCATCGCGGGGATCAGGCCGTTGGCGTCGAATTTCGGGGAAAAGCCGTTTCCTTCCTCGATTTCGGCTTTAGGCCCGCGGGCTGCGAAGGTGGGTGCGTCCATGCGCGGGACGGTGCAAGCGTGCCGCGGCAGTGTCGAGCGGGGACTGGGCGCGGTGGACCCTCTATTAATAATAAAGAATTATTTACTTGCGGGAAGTTCGGAATGTCCGTTAGAAGGGCTCACACATGAAACTTCAAATCGGAACGATCTTCCTTCTAGTCCAAGTCTCGGCGAACTGCGCCTCACTGATCAACGGGGGCTTTGAGACTGGAGATCTGACAGGTTGGCAGGCGCTGGGCGGCTCGAACGTGACTGTCAGCAGTGGGCAATCGTATCCGGCTGCTGGCGGGGCGGTCGCTCCGAGCTCGGGCCTGTTTGCTTCTCGCTTGGTTTCCACCGGGGTGACCGCAGCGGATCTGGCGGCGGCAATGGGGATTACCGAAGCGACGCTGGAAGCAGCCAATGGAAACAAGGATGCCACCTTCGGTTCCATGATTTACCAGACCTTCAACGCGACGGCGGGTGATTCTGTGAACTTCCGCTGGAACTTTGTAGAACAGGACTATCTCCCGTATGATGATTTCGCGTTCTATGGACTGAGCTTTGAGGGGGCGCCCGCCAGTGTCACGAAATTCGCGAGCCTTGAGAGCGTTGGGCCCGATAATGGTTCCACCATCAACGGTTGGGAGGACCTCAACCTAACATTCTCGCAAACCGGCAGTTACACCGCCTATTTTGGCGTTCTGAACGTTCAAGATAGTGGTCTGCCCTCAGATCTTTGGATCGATGGGGTGGGCGAACCTGCATTGTCCGCGATCCCCGAGCCTGGCAGCATGCTGGCGCTGGGTCTTCTGATCAGTGGCGGGGCGTTCATGCGCAGCCGTCGCCGCGGGCCGGAGGCCTGCTGAGTTGAGAGAAGATTCTTAGAGCTGGCCCGGCGGGAATCTCCCGCCGGGCTTTTCGTTTTTTTCCGGACGACGGATGTCGGCGGCACGGGGAGAGTTCTTCTATACTGCCGCGCGTCATGATTTGTGAAATGGCGAAGCCGCAAAGGCAGGGACCGATCTCCGAGCGGTCCGGCGCGTGGCGCGAGAATGAGAAAGCGAATGTGCGGCGCGCTGGCTCCATTCATTCGCGGATCATTCGCATCCCACGCGCCGGACGCCCCGGAGGTGCGTCCCTGCCATC
>JBBSJY010000255.1:0-6366 GCA_038256845.1 Verrucomicrobiales bacterium
CGCCGCCTTCGGCGATTAGCTTCAATGTGACCGCGCCTGATAAGGCGCGGAAATTGGTGTCTCCGCCGGTGTGGGGGACGTGGAATTTTACGCTTCAATGTGACCGCGCCTGATAAGGCGCGGAAATATTTCCGGATCGGCGAGGGCAGTGTGGCCCGCAACATGCTTCAATGTGACCGCGCCTGATAAGGCGCGGAAATTAGCTTACCCTCTTCTAGCCAGCGCCTCCTTTCGTAGGGCTTCAATGTGACCGCGCCTGATAAGGCGCGGAAATGGCCTCCTTGCGGAAGCTTTACGAGAGTAGGGTTGCGCTCCACGGATGCGAGACCCTTTTCTAAATTTGTGGGCGTGATGCTCCATCCATCGCCTCCGGGATGGGCTAAAGATTTGAATGTCAAAGAGCGCGAGAGGTGTCCGGTAAATCGCGAGGTCGGGACCTCTCGGAGAGAAAATCCCGGCATCCGGATCTCCGGGCCGGCCCGTCAGATAATCTGTGATCGCACGGTTGGCGACCATGTTTTTCCATGGCAGGAAAGACTCGACGTCCAATCGACCTGGTCAGGGCCGATGTCGATGACGAGCAACTGGTCCTGCTCCTGATGGATGATCTCCGCGGCGCTGGCTCCGAGGCGTTTCACTTCCATGGCCGTGAGCGAGCAGAGGAACACGCTGAATTGCACGTGTTCGCCGTGGTCCTTGAGGAGTTCGAACAGCTTCGTCCGCCGTTTATCCTCGGAGACGTCGTAGGTGCAGAGATAGATCCTGCGGTTGTTGCTTATCTCACGACGGGCCATGGCAGGGTGGGGATGTCGCCGCGGAGCAGACGGACGAGCAGGCGGGCCTGGATGCGCAGGATGGTGCGCCAGGAGCAGCGGTAGCCGAATTCCGGGTGGGTGTAAATTTGGTCGAGCCGTTGCTCCCACGCGCGCAGCAAGGCCTTCTTCGCGGCGGGTTTCATCGCGCAGCCGTTGGCGTTGGTTTCGAAATCCCTGGGCCTCACCATGCCGGTGTTGATGACGGTGATGACCACGCTGTCGGCGAGAATCGGGCGGAAGGGTTCCATGAAATCGAGCGCGAGCGCCGGGCGGCCGTGGCGCGGCCGGTGATAGAGGCCCCACCACGGATCGAGGCCTTCGCTCCACAGTGCGACCAGCGATTCCTTGACCAGCAATGCATAAGTAAATGATAGCAATGCGTTCACCGGATCCTTGGGCGGACGGCGGTTGCGGTGTTGGAAATCGAAGTCCGGCAGCTCGCCGGTTTTCAACATGCTGGAAAAGGCGGCGAAATAATGCGCCGCGGCCTGGCCTTCCCAACCGAGCAGATATTCCGGCGAAACCGGGGGGCCGGCCGGATCGGAGCGGTCGAGTGTTTTGAGATGGGCGGCGAGCGAGGAAACACATCGCTCTTTCGCCTCGCCGCTGCCGTTGCGGAGGATGAGCGCCCGCTGGTTCGCCACCTTCGCGTGGATCATGGGAATGGTGAATCGGCTGCAAATCCGCGGATCGGCGGCCGCGGCATATTGCGCGGCGCGGCTGTAGGCGTTCTCGATCCCCATGCCGTGGCTCAGTCCGTGGAACCATGCTCCGGTAGAGAAATGGACGATGGGCTTTCCCTTATCCATCAGGAGGTGGGTGGCTTGGGCGGAAATCTGGACGTTGCCGAAAATCACCACCTGGCTGGTATCGATCAGACGGGTTTCACCGATTTCTTCGCCGTTTTTCGTCACCGTCAGGCGCTCGCCGGTCTTGCCGATGCGCGCGCCCTGTTCCTGGACGTAGAACGGCGTCGCCCGGTCGCGGGCCGGGTAGAGGCGGCGCGGATCGGTGCCGACGCCGGCCCCCGGATTTCCGGAAGCGGCGGGATTTGCCGAATCCCGGAGTTCCCGTGTCTCATCCGGCAGGCAAATGCCGCAGAGCGAGCAGCCCCAGCACTTCGGGCTGTCCTCCAGCGGCTCCGGCATCTCGGTGGCGGCGCGGCCGGTGCGGACGGCGGCGATGGTCTCGCGGGTCAGTTTCTCCAGCTCGTCGTCGAATTCCACCCGCACCCGCGTCCTGCTGCCGGCGAAGTAGATGAACCCGTGATCGCAGCGGTAGCCGTGCCGCCGGAGCAGAAGTCCCTGGGCCATGAGCTGCACGCGCTCGGGCGGGTAGCTGCGCAGCGGCACCGGCGGCACCCGGCCGCGCTTGGTTTCCACCGGCACCGCCTCGCCGCCCTCGGGGTCGGTGGAAACGAGGTCGAGCTTGCCCATGAAGCCGAGTTCCTCGTCGGCCAGCGAGACGCTCCGGGCGATTTCCGGAGGCGGATCGCCCTCCGGCTCGTTGGCTCCGGATTTCTCCGGATCGGCCGCCACCGGCAGGAGCTGGTCGATCCGGTCCACGCGCCGGTGGATCGCCTTGCCTTCGAGGGTGTATTGGTTCTCTTCCCATCGCCCTTCCACATACATCAGGTGGAAAAGGCGGGGACAGAAGGTGAAGCGGTTCACCATATCGACGGTGGCCCAATCTTCGGGGAGGTTGCTGGAGAGTTCGTTGCCCATAGAATCAGGGGTTTGTCCACGCCTCTTCGACCAATTGATGCAGGCTTTGCTCATCGAGCACACCCGCAATGAAGTGGGCGGTCGCGGAGGAAAGCTCTCGCAGCAAGAGCGGGGAGAGATCGGCAAAAAGCACGGCGCTCAATTGCCGCCCCATTTCAGCGAAGATGTTGCCGTTGAAAAACAGAAACGGCGCAGAGCGATGCATGGCGCGGAGAAACCCAAAGGCCTCCGCCAAGGTCATTTCTTGCCGGAATCGCTCTTCCCAAGTTGCTCTGCACGTTTGGTGAGCTTCCGGATTAAACCCGTGTTTCGCTCGACCTCGTTCGCACGCTCGCTGGTTGAGGCGGATGACAAACTCCCAGTCCCAGTTTTCGAGAAAAGCGGCTCGGCCTTGTAGCGGTGATTGTTCGCTTCCACGCTCTCCACCACCTCTTCGGGACGGAGCTTCGCCAGCAGGTCGGTGCGGAGTTTCATCGTTCATGAGGCTAATCGGGATTCGGAATGGGTCAACCCTGTGGAATTAACCGAACCGGCAGCGGCGCAGTTATCTGAGCCGATAGCGTTGAGTGGGGCTCCGGGGTGACTCCGGCTGTGTCATGGAAATCAGCTTGGCTGCGAGGGCGGGCCGCAGGTAGTTGTCTCGGAAGGTGGGCTTGTGTTTGAGTGCCAGACGCTTCATCAACTCTTCCGCACCCACGATTTCGTCTTTTTTGATAACGGAAAGAAGGCGCTTTACTTGACCGGTTGCTTGGTCGTTTTCGACGGGTATTTGCAAGGATTCCAAAAGAGCTCCGAGAATGAATTCGGCGAAAGGCGCGGCGTCGGCCTGTTTGTCGGAAGCCGCGAGCGCGGCATAATATTCGGACTGGTGGGCGTGAACCACGGTCTCGATGGGAAGATCCGCGAGCCGTGGCTTCCATCGGGAAAGGACCAAGGTCTGCCAAAGCCTTCCCATCCGGCCGTTGCCGTCCGAGAACGGGTGGATGAACTCGATCTCGTAATGAATCACCGCACCCGCCAACAAAGGATGAGTGTCCGTCCTTTTCAACCATCCGCACAGATCCTTGATCAGGTGCGGGACCCGCTCCGCTGGCGGTGCGAGATGGACCAGTCTGGCTCCCTGATAGATCCCGACCCCTCCCTTGCGGAAGCGTCCGGCATCGTCCGCCAACCGTTTCATCAGCGCACCATGCTCCTTGAGCAGATCCTTGGTGGATGAGGGATCGAGCGAGTCCAGAAGCTCATACGCGATCATAGCGTTCTGAACTTCCTTGATCTCCCGCGGCAATCCCAACACGCGCTTGCCATCGATGATGTCCGTCATTTGAGACAGGCTCAGGGTATTGTTTTCGATTGCGAGCGAGGCGTGGATGGACCGGATGCGATTTTCACGCCGGAGTTTCGGTGAAAGGTCGGCTTCCGCTCCCTCCCAACGCCCCAACGCCTCACTGATCCGGGAAACCAGATCAATCAGGCGGGGGGTAATGGTGAGTGGCGGGGCGTAGGGCATGGGGGTATTTGCTGGGAAACCTAGAAGGCAGGTCGGGCTGTGGAAAAATAGTCATTCTTGCCGTCGGGGCAGAATTTCCGGCTGCGCCACATCTGGTAAGCTCCTATGGCTCGAAGAACTGATGGTTCTAAGTTATCCGAATGAACGGCCGGGTGGTGCAGCAGTGACAACAGCTCTTCTTCCCCGACCGGCGCAGACCAGACGGGCCAAGAGAATTCCGTGACCCGATCAATGCGACGAATCCCTAGAGTTTTTCGCCCGCGCTGTGTATCGACCGCGGGATAGAAGGCCAGTCCAAGCAACGCAAAGATGTTCAAAGTCAGACGGTCGCAGTGCTTGTTTTCCTTGGGGTCAGCGGCAGCGTAGGCGGCGGATTGGTATTCAGCTGGGTGCCAGCGGGAGGTGTTCGTAACTTCCCGAGTGCGGCTGGTACCGGAAAAATCCGTTGCAATATCTGGCGTGTTACGCGTGCTGCCAAGAAGATCATCTATGCCTTTGAGAACTGAACGGTTGGCAGATTCAATGATGAATTCAGAGCGTCTTCCTGATCTTTCATGGGGAATCTGAGCCGCAAGCGACGGGTAGAAGCGAGCATGGAATGACGATTTGCCGCATTCACTGAGCAACACGTCGCGAAATTGTTCCGGCCCCACAGACTCGATTTTCTCATGACCGAAGGGGTTGCAATCCGAGGCTTTCCACTCCTTCAGTAAATCCCACAGGATCCCTCCCCAATCCTCTGGCAACCGATCGTTGAGGGTCAGTTGGGGGTATCCGGTTTTAGCCGACCAGGATAGTTTGGGTAGTAATTCGGGCCATCGATAGGTTACAAGTCTCAGCAACCCCAGCGCAGCCAGGAAATCCCGCGGGTTATCTTCCCGCAGGCCGGGAAGCGGGAGTTCCAAAAGAAAGTTCGGATCGTTCATGATGGCATGGAGGAGTTAGGGTTGGCGCTTTCGTATTGGTCGGCAAGGCGGAGCAGGGTTTCCAAATAAGGAAGGCCCCACCATCCGAAGCGGCGGTTGAGGCTCCAGAAGCGGCGAGCGACGCCCTGGGACATGTGAGCGAGCGGACAGTTCTCGCCGGCAAAGCGGATCGCTTCGCCCGACACCTCGACGTCGAATCGCTCGGGATGGGCGTCGGGAACGACAGGAGCCATGGCACGGCAGCGGCCGTGATGGCTGGCGATGAGATGGAGCAGCAAATCGTGCTCGGGATGATCGCGCCCTGCGGCGGAGAGTTCCACGATGAGCGCGGAAAGCAATTCGTGCCGGAAACCTTCTGGCAGGGCGGCTTGCTTGCTGAACAATTGTTGGAGAGCTAGGGTTCTTGGTCCGCTTTTTGCCAACGCAGTTTTCGCCGCCAAGGCATTCCAGCCACAACCATGAAGCATCGCCTGGAAACGTGGATCGAGTTTCCCAAGGTCATGCCAATCGCCGGCGTCACGGAGGGTGTTCGCCAGGATCTCCGGCAATCCCTTGGCATTCGATGCCGCCCTATTTTTGACAGCATTGGAATGTTCAATCAGCGAAACGCGGTCCAGTGCCTGGCTTCCCTGTTTTCCAAGATCCGCGGGATCAAATGGCCACGGAGTGGCACCGACGCGGCTGCGGTTGATGAAGATCGCTCCATCCAAGGTTTGGTCAGGATAGGAAATCACCTTCCAATCCGCTTCCGGACGAGACTTACCATTCTGGAGATGGGCGGCATGCGTCCATAGCTGTTTCCACCGATGAGTTGGAGGAAGATGGGCCGCAAGATGCGCGGCCAATTCCGGCAGCGACCTCTTCCAATCCGACTCAATAAAGCGCCACCGTTGTTCTTCCTCATCGCGTGCGAATAGGGGAGCCACCAAGTTTCGGAATGAATCGCGGGCGTCACCTTCGGGCAGCAGGAATAACAATTCCGCAAGGATACCGGTATGGAAACGGATAACCAGCCTGTCCCTCGAAAGAAGCTGCGCTGATTCAAACTGATCGAGCTTCCAAGCGTCGAGTGGAGGAACCGGGAAAAGTTTTGCAAGGAGTCCCGGATCGGTCTGTGCGGGCAGCACGAGGATGTCACCGGGGAGCAGTTCTTCGACACGATTCAGCCGCTGGGCTTCCCCGTCATGCCAACGGAAGGCCGTTTCAATGCCGACATCGCCGTAGCCATCACCAAATTTGTGGGTTTCGCCCGGCGCGTCGCCTCCGGTCTCCGCCGTTTTATCAGGCTTCTCCAGCCAGTTGCGCGCGAGATGAAGCGGCACGCTGGCCGCTTCGGTGCCGATGGGAGGCACGGCTTTCAGGATCTCTTCCGGCGCTTTAACAACTTCAAG
>JBBSJY010000256.1:0-6296 GCA_038256845.1 Verrucomicrobiales bacterium
AGCGCGTTCTGGGAATTCAGCACGACCGCCGTCGCTCCGGTCGAGTTGAGCGTGGCCGCGATCTTGTGGCCGATGTTTCCCGATTTCCCGATGCCGACCACCACCACTTTCCCGCGGTCATCCAACGTGTGGCGGAGAATTTCCACCGCCGCGACCAACTCCTCACCCAGCCGCTTCGCCATCCGCCGGAGACCTTCCGTCTCGATCTCGATCACGTTGCGGGCACGGGCCAGGAAATCCATGGCCCATGACAAGCCCGCACCGCCGCTTTGGCAAGTGCCGCGGGCGGCGGCTCCCGCGTTCAACGGGCGAGCTTGAGGAATTCCACCGCGTCCTCCCGGCTCACGGTGGGGAAATGCTCCAGGAAAAGTTCCAGCGAGTCTCCCGCGGCGACATAGTCGAGCAACGTCTGGGCGATGACCCGGGTATTTCGAAATACCAGCGTGCCGCCGAGGACATTGGGATCGGAATGAATCGGGCTGTGCTTCAGAACGACCATGCCCACAAAGTAAGTAATGCGCCCGATTCCGGAATCCCTTTCACCCCGTCGCCCGGACCCGCGGTTTCCCCCCGATCGGCGGAAATCCCTGCAATTTCATCGCGAACCCGGCCGTCCTTTTGTTTCCTGCACACGCTTATGAAATGGCTCGCCCTCCTTCTCCCCGCCGCCGTGGCCGCCGCCGCGGACTCCGATTGGAACACTTACCTGGGGGACAAGGGCAGCAGCCAGTATTCGACGCTGGCGGAGATCACGCCGGAGAACGTCGGGAAACTCGAAGTCGCCTGGACCTACCAGGCCGGCGGCGCCGATCCGCAGAACCGCTCGCAGATCCAGTGCAATCCGCTGGTCATCGGCGGCGTCCTCTACGGCACGAGCCCGGATTTCCAGCTCTTCGCGCTCGATGCCGCGACCGGCGCGGAGCTCTGGCGCTTCGATCCCGCGAAGGAGGGCATGCCCAAGGGCGGAGTGAACCGCGGGCTGGTCCATTGGGGCGAGGGCGACGACGCCCGGATCCTCTACGCCAACGACCACTTCCTCCACGCGATCGACGTGAAAACCGGCAAGCGCATCGAATCCTTCGGCCAGCGGGGCAGCGTGGATCTCAAGGACGGGCTCGGCCGGGACTCGGGAAACCTCCACCTCGCGGCCAACACCCCGGGCATCCTTTACAAGGAACTTCTCATCATGGGCATGCGGCTTGGCGAAGGCCCCGCGCCCGCCGCCCCGGGACCGGTCCGCGCCTACCACGTCCGCACCGGCGCGCTGGTCTGGCGATTTAACACCATCCCGCAGCCCGGCGAGTTCGGCCACGAAACCTGGCCGCCCCAAGCCTACCGCAGCTCCGGCGGGGCCAATGTCTGGTGCGGCTTCGCGCTCGATGAGAAGCGCGGTCTCGTCTTCTGCCCCACCGGCTCCGCCGCTTTCGATTTCTGGGGCGGCGACCGGATCGGCGAGAACCTCTTCGCCAACTGCCTAATCGCCCTCGATGCGAATACCGGCGAGCGGAAATGGCATTATCAATTCGTCCGCCACGACCTCTGGGACCGCGACCTGCCCGCCCCGCCGAATCTCATCACCATCACCCACGGCGGCCGGAAAATCGACGCCGTCGCGCAAGTCACCAAGTCCGGCCACATCTTCGTTTTCAACCGCGAGACCGGCGAGCCGCTTTTCCCCATCGAGGACCGCGCCGTTCCGCCATCCGATCTCCAGGGAGAATCCGCCTGGCCCAGCCAGCCGTTTCCCCTCAAGCCCGCCCCCTTCGCCCGCCAACTTTTCAGCTATGACGAAATCACCGACATCTCGCCGGAATCCCATCGCGCCGTGCTCGATCGCTTCGTCAAGGTGCGGCCCCACACCCCCTTCGCCCCGCCCAGCGAACAGGGCACCATCGTCTTTCCAGGCTTCGATGGCGGCGCCGAATGGGGCGGCGCCGCGGCGGACCCCGACGGAATCCTGTATGTCAATTCCAACGAAATGCCATGGATCCTCACCATGGTCCCCACCCAATCCCCGGGCGACGGTCCGCCCGCCACCGGCGAGGCCATCTACGCCCAGATCTGCGCCGCCTGCCACGGCCTCGACCGCAAGGGCAACGCCGCCCAAAACGTCGCCGATCTCTCCGATGCCGCCAGCCGCCTGAAAAAGCCCGAAGTCCTCGAACTCCTCAAAACCGGCCGCGGCGTCATGCCCTCCTTCGCCTTCCTCAGCGACAGCCAGCGCGAGAAAGTCACCGACTACCTCCTCGGCGCGCCCGCCGACCGCCACGACGATTCCCCGCAGGAGCCCGCCACCGGCGATGCCCTCGGCCGCATCCCCTACTCCACCACCGGCTACAACCGCTGGCTCGATCCCCACGGCTATCCGGCCGTGAAACCGCCATGGGGCACCCTCAACGCCATCGACCTCAACACCGGCGAATTCCGCTGGACCGTCCCGCTCGGCGAATACCCCGAACTCACGGAAAAAGGCATCCCCAAAACCGGCACCGAAAACTACGGCGGCCCCGTCGTCACCGCCGGCGGGTTGGTTTTCATCGCCGCCAGCCGCGACGAACACCTCCGCGCCTTCGACCGCGAAACGGGAAAAGAACTCTGGAAGGCCAAACTCCCCGCCGCCGGCTACGCCACCCCCGCCACCTATTCCGTCGATGGCCGCCAATACGTCGTCATCGCCTGCGGCGGCGGCAAGATCGGCACCAGAGGTGGCGACACCTACGTCGCCTTCGCCCTCCCGTAGCGGCGATCGCCAACCGTGGCGGCGATCACCGGTCGCCGCGAATCCGATCAAACCCCAAAACCCGCAGCCCCCCGCCCCCCCGGCCCCTATCCCAGAGCGCATCATGATCTATGGAAATCCAACCCGCTTCCCAAGCCCCAAAGGGGCGAAATTCGACAGCCTGGGGCAACGCCCCGGGACCGCCGATCCGGAAAAATTAAGCCCTGAAAGGGCGGCACAATCGCGGGGGCCTGCACGCAGGCCAACCTGTTATCCACAAAATCCAAATGCCCGGCAGCATACCACCCGCCAGCTTGCCAATCCCTGGAATCCCGTTAAATTCCCCTCATGGCTGCATCACTGAGAACCATTGAGGCTACCGTCTCCGAGGACGGCGTCGTCACACTTGCCGAACCCGTCACCGGGCCCTGCAAGGCGGTCGTGTGAACGGGGTCTGAACGGGGTCAGTCTGAACGGGGTCAGTCCTTTGATTTCAATATTTACACCTAAATTTGCCGCCCCTAATCCATCAAATCGCCATGCTCTCTGAACTCGATCTCCTCCTCGACGTGAACGGGGTCGGTCCCGACTAACAAGCATTGACCGCTGAAACGGCGTTGGTTTCGCTGTGTCGATGGCGAGACCCTTGCGATACGAGGCGGCAGGAGCGGTTTGCCACCCGCCTTCGCACAAGGCTACGGCAGGGCAGGCGTGATGGCACGCGGGGATGGCGGCAAGCCGGTTTTCGAGGACGATAAGGACTGCTATGGCTAGTTGAACTTGATGGAGAAGTGCGGTGCGAGGTTCGGCTGGCGGGTGCATGTGTGGGTGCTGATGGGCAACAATTTCCATCTGCTGCTGGAGACGCCGGAGCCGAATCTGGTAGCCGGTATGAAGTGTCTTGCAGAGGAAAATGGGTCGAGGAGGCGACTTTGGTCGCGGCGCTGATCCGGAAGCGAACCGGGGTTCAGAGCTCCAGTTTCATAAGAGCCATCAACCCAGAGGAGATTGAGGGGCGCCGTGGAGGGGAGAAAGTGGGTTGCGGATTCTTCGTCGGGCTTGAGTCCTAGCCATAACCTTGGAATGCTGGGGCGCCCCACCGAGGGCGCTCAGGGCGAAGGTGCCTCGCCGAGCGCCGCCTCGATACTGAAGCGTATAAACATGGCGATCGGATCGCCGGCGCTCTCGGCCTGGCGTGCTTTCTCCAGCGCGGCACGCATGGCGTCGGTGGCGTTCCCATAGGCAGGGACCGACAGTTCGAGAGCTCGGGCTGCTAGCAGGACAGTGTCAGGAGATTCGGCTGCGAGCGCATCTGCCAGGACGGGGAGCGCCTCATCCGCCATCCCGTGCCCGGCCAAGGCACTGGCGGCGGCGATGCGAACGCTCGGATCGGCGTCGTGGAGGGCGGTCCGGAGCGCACCCACCTGGTCATCGGAGATCGGATCGGCCGACTCGAGCACCGTGGCCGCCCAGTAGCGCTCGCCGGGATCGCGAGCGTCGCGCAGCCGTCCGGCCGCACCGGGGATGTCGCGACCGGCAGCCGCCAGCAGGTCCTCGAGCGGGTAGGTGCCGCCGTCGCGGGCGATTTCCCAAGGCGTCTCGTTCTCGCCGAGCCGCGCCCATATCTGGGGTTCGGTTAGGAAGCCGAGATCGCGGGTGCCGAGCTGCCACCTGTGGAGCTGGTGACGCATCTGGGCGAGGCGGTCGTCGTGGGACGGGTCGGCGGCCAGGTTGTGAAGCTGGTAGGGATCGGCCTGGCAGTCGTAGAGTTCTTCGGGTGGGCGGGGGACGGCGGCGGTGGCCAGGTCTCGCCGGAACGGCGACTGGTCGGAGTAGCCTTCGGGCTGGAGCCAGGAGAGGTGCGGGAGGTAGTTGCGAATGTAGAGCCAGCGGTGATCGCGGACGCTACGGGCGACGTCGAAGGCCTCGTCGACGCGGTCGCGGGCACCGAACACGAACTCGCGTGGCGGAGGTTGGCCGGAACCGAGAAAGGCGCTGCCTTGGAAGTGATCGGGGACGGGGAGCCCGCAGGCGGCGAGGACACTGGGAGGAAAATCGACGAAGCTGACGAGGCGTTCGGTTACGGAGCCGGGAGCGCCGGGGGCCAACGAGCGCCATTTTTCCGGCACGCGAATGAGGAGTGGCACGTGGAGGCCCGAGTCGTAGAGGAGGCGTTTGCCACGGGGCATGCCCATGCCGTGGTCCGAGAAAAAGAAGACGATGGTGTCGTCGGCGAGACCGTCGGATTCCAACGCATCGAGAAGTTCGCCGACCTGCTGATCCATGACGGTGATGCAGTCTTGGTAGCGCGCCCAGGCCTGCCGGGCCGCCGGGGTGTCAGGGTAGAACGGTGGGAGTGTTAGGGAGGAGGGAGCGTGGCGATTTGCGTCCGGAAGCTGCCCCCCTATTTCCTCCTCGAACTGCGCCACCGGCCAGACGCTGGTGCGCGACTGGTGGGTGGTCATGAGGTTGTGGACGGCAAAGAACGGCTGGCTTTCCCCGGCGCCGCACCAGGTGGCTCGGGGCGAGCTCTCGTCCCAGGCACGGGCGATGAAGGCGGCTTCGTCAGCGAGGTTGTAGTCGGTTTTGACGTTGTTGGTGCAGCGATAGCCGGCCGCGCGGAGCCCGGCGGTAAACGGGGCGAACTCTTCGGGGATGGGGAAGGCGGAGCGCAGCCGCTGGGTTCCGAGCGAGGTGGCGTAGAGACCGGTGATGAGGCAAGAGCGCGCAGGCGAGCAGACCGGTGCGGTGGCGAAGGCGCGGGTGAAGCGAACCGATTCCCGTGCGAAGGCATCGAGGCGGGGAGTGGTGGCGTCGGGATCTCCGTAGCAACCGAGATTCGGGCTCATGTCCTCGGCCGTGATCCAGAGGATGTTGGGGCGGTCGGTGGCGGATGCCGGCAGGACGAGGGCGGCGGCGAAGGCGGCGAGGAGGTTGGGGATTTTCACGGTGGGCGGGGGTGCGGGTCTCGGAGCTGGGCTACCAACTTGCGGAGCAAGTCGGCTACGTGATATTTGCTTTTGGGGTGAGGAGATTGAGGGGCGCTGTTGAAGGGAGAAAGGGGGTTGCGGGGGAAGAGGGGCGGGCTTGGGCCGAAATGTTGCTAAGAAGACTCGGCAAGACGGAGAATCAGGCAAAAATGGCGACCGCCTCCGTTCGCAGGGCATTTCAGGAGGCGAGTTATGGCCAGAGAGCTTAGCCCTCTTACCCGCCATCCCAAGAGAATTTTGACGCCGTGTGTAGGGGAGTGCTTCGGGCTGGGTCAGGAATCTTCGAGTCCAAGGACGCAACTATCGCCGAGGGGCAATTCTTCGGGCGGCCGGCCGGGGCTTACTCTTCGCCAAGGCTTCGGAGCACAGGTTGGTTGAAAGAGGGTTGGGGCTCTGCGCCGGTGGTGGCCCTTTCATGTCCGTGGAGACCTGATCCGGCTAGCTCCCGCGTGTCTTTGGTTCAAGCTCAAGGGATGAAGGAAGATCGGGAACCAAAAAGCCTGAGCGAAGCCGCTCTTGATGCTCTTCCGAAATCGGACGTGTTCCGGGCTATGATAGAACTTCTTTTCCCCGTCCTCCGGTCCGGG
>JBBSJY010000257.1:0-6240 GCA_038256845.1 Verrucomicrobiales bacterium
AGATCCGGCGCGGTATTTTCCGTGATTTTCCCCAGCTCTATCAGGGGAGATGGGGGTTGAAGGAGAAGCGGCCTTTCGAAGTGACGGCGGTGACGCGGAACGGAATGGCGGAACCGTATCATGAGGAAGCCTATCAAGCGGGGACGCGGGTGAAGATAGGCAACCCGGAGAGGGGGCTGGAGCCGGGTGAACATACCTACGCGCTGCACTACCGCACAGGCGGGCAACTGGCGTTTTTCGATGATCACGATGAGCTTTACTGGAATGTGACGGGAAATGAGTGGGCGTTTCCAATTGATGACGCGAGCGCCGTGGTGGTTCTGCCGGAAGGAGTGACGGTGGAATCAGCGGAGGGATTTATCGGCCGGCGCGGGTCGAAGGAAGCCTCGGAGGTCACGGCCCGGGAGGGGAACGAGGCGCGCCTGCGGGCCGGACGGCCGCTGGGCTCAGGCGAGGGCCTGACTCTGGTGATCACGTGGCCGGCGGGCGCGCTGGATGCGACGACCTATGAGAAGCGCTCGCTGACATTGCTGAGGGACAATCCGGCGGCGATGGCCGGGCTGTTTCTGATCCTCGCGATGTTGATGTGGCATGCCGGGGCATGGGTTTCGGTCGGCCGCGATCCGGATCCCGGACTGATCATCCCGCAATTCGAGCCGCCGGAGGGCTATTCGCCCGCGGCGGTACGGATGCTCGACCGAATGACCTTCGACAACACCTGTTTCAGCGCCGCGGTGATGAATCTCGGAGTCAAGGGCGTGCTGACGATCGATGGCAGCGGCAAGAGCCATACCCTCCACCGCACGGAAGGGGCCGACACGGCCGGGCTCACGTCTGACGAGCAGGCATTGTTCAAGACGTTGCTAGGCGGACGGAAAAAGCTGGAACTGAAACAAAGCAATCATTCCACCGTTTCAGCCGCCAGGAAGGGCCTCCAAGCCGAACTCGCGAAGAAGCTGGAGAAATCACACTTCGTCGCCAACGCCCGTTATTGGGTGCCGGGTCTGCTGCTGTCGCTCAGCGGCGTCGGGCTGCTGGTATACAATGCGCCGGAAGGCGGCGTTGCGGCGTTCATGTTGATCTGGCTCTCGATTTGGAGCGTGGGCACTGGGGCATTGGTGTCGGCGATCGTGTCGCAGGGGCGGAGTGGCAACTGGATCGCCACTTTTCCGCTGACGCTTTTTGCCTTGCCGTTCGTCGCTGGCTGGGTGTTGGGGGTCGTTATTTTCGTCAAGGCTGCCGGGCTGCTGGCGGCGACCGCATTTGTGATCTCCATCGCGGCAAACTTTCTGTTTTACCATTGGATCAAGGCACCCACTCATCTGGGCCGGCGCGTGCTGGACAAGGTGGAAGGTTTCAAGCGTTACCTCGCGGTGGCGGAGGAAGACCGGCTGCGGGGATTTGAGGGCCCGCAGAAAACGCCGGAGCTGTTCGAAATGTTCCTGCCCTACGCACACGCCCTTGGCGTGGAGCAGATGTGGTCGGAGAAATTTCGCGAAGTGCTCGATCGGGCCGGCCGGGAACCGGGAGGCAGCGGAGGTTACCAGCCGCGGTTTTACTCCGGCAGCGATACCAGCTTTCAAGGAGGGCTGGCCGCCGCGGCGCTCGGAGGCGCGCTGACCTCCGCGCTCACCACCGCCTCGACCTCGCCGTCATCATCCTCCGGCAGCAGCGGCGGTGGATCTTCCGGCGGTGGCGGCGGTGGCGGTGGCGGTGGGGGCTGGTGAGACGATCAATCACGAGATGAAGCGTGGAGACGGAGGTCAAGCCGTGGGCCATCAGATTGTCGGTGGCCTGGTCTCTCCATCCCGGGATGCCGGAGGTCCCGATTCCTCCAAAGAGGATGGCTGCGGGCAGCCAAAATCATTTCTCCGGGGCATCTCGTGCTTGGACAGTCGGAGGGGCTCGGGTAGGTATTCCGGGTACACATGGATACCGAACCCGAAAAGCCGAAAAGCTCGCTTCCCCCTCCCAATATTCCTCGCCCGGATCTTGGTCCGCCCGCACCGTCGCCAAGGTCGCCCTTGGATGGTCCTGCTGCCGCACCGGCTCCCGCCGATCCGGTTCCGCCCGATCCGGTTCCGCCCGATCCGGCACCGGCACCGGCACCGGCGGGTGAGCCGGCGAAGGTGAAGCTCCATGTCGCGGCGGAATCCGCGGAGCCGCTGGAGCTTCCCGGTGACATCGCTCCGTTCAACCCGCGGATCATCGCGGCTCTCATCGATGGGGTCTTGTCTGTCGGCCTGGCGCTCGGCGTGGTGTGGATTTTACCTGACTTGGCAGAGGGCATCGGCTGGCTGGTGGGAATCGCCTATCTGGTCACCCGCGATTCACTGCCATTTCTCGAAGGCCAGAGTGTGGGGAAAAAGGCGATGAGCTTGAAGGCCGTCACTTTGAGCGGCGCTTCGTTGGCAGGGAATTGGGAGCCGGGACTGATCCGCAACGCGGTGCTGGCGATCCCGCTTTTTCCGTTGATCGAGTTGTTCATTCTGCTGACCCGTGAGGAAAAGCCGGAACGCGGACGCCGCCTGGGCGACGAATGGGCGAAGACGAAAGTCATTGTCGTCTCGAATGCCCCCTCGGGGGAGTAGCCTGTCCCCGCCGGAACGGCATCACCGGTTGGAAATTCGCGTTATTCCCCGATGTCTTCGTTCCACAACGACGGGTTTTCCGCGATGAAGCGGGACATCAACTCGTAACAGAAAGAATCATCGAGGACATCGACCTTCACTCCCCGGGAGCGAAGGTGTTCCTCATCGCCTGAAAAGGAACGGTTTTCTCCCACGATCACCCGCGGGATTCCGTAGAGCAGGATGGCTCCGCTGCACATGGGACAGGGGGAGAGAGTGGTATAGATGACCGATTGGCGATAAATGGCGGCCTTCTGGCGGCCGGCGTTCTCCAGCGCATCCATCTCCCCGTGGAGGGTGGTGCTGCCGCGTTGGACCCGACGGTTGCGGCCGCGCCCGATGATCTTGCCGTCGTGAACGAGGACGCTGCCGATCGGGATCCCGCCTTCGGCCAAACCGGCCCGCGCCTCCTCAAGTGCCGCTTGCATGAACTGGTCCATCACGGTCATTATGCAGGTGCCAAGCCGATCCGTCGAGAAATTGTGCGGACGGGCACGAAACTGGCTTAACCCGATCACTCCACCTACCGATATGCCCACCGTTCGCCTTGCAGGCACCGTCCGCGGAGAAAAAGACCCCAACCGGGAAATTCGCGCCCGGCTCCTCTACCAATTGTTTCGCAAAGGCTGGGACATCTACAATTCCAACGGCGACCAACGCATTTCGCTCTCGAACATCGAGCGCAAGATCATCGAATCCGATGCCTTCGTTTTCACGCCGGGTGCCACGCTGGAAGACCTTTTCAAAGCCGTATCGATCTTCGTAGGCTACCAGACGCTGGACAAACACCTGACCGACAAGCCGACCGTCCTGCTGAATTCCGACAAGTCCTGGGATCCGCTTTTCGCCCTGCTGTCGCACTTGAACCGGCTCGGCACGGTGAAACAGGACCACACCGATTACCTTCTGCTGGCGGAAAGTCCGGAGGGCGTGCTGGACCTGCTGGAAGCTGCCAGACTCCGCGGGGTCCCGGAAGTCGGTCGCGAAAGGAGCGGTGATACCGCCGGGCCGACCTTTGAGACCCCGCTGCCGGACGACCATCAGGGGAGTGTCTGCGTGTTCTGTTCCGCCTCGATCGAGGATCCGGCCTATCTGAGAGACGGCTATCGCTTCGGGCAAATGCTCGGCGAGAGCCGTCTCGGCTGTGTCTCCGGCGCGGGGAGTTCCGGGATCATGGGAGAAGTCGTCCGCGGATCGGTGGACGCCGGCGGTTGGACCGGGGGCTCGAACGTTCCCCACATCATCGAGTTGGAAGGACTTCCCGACGGCATGTCGAGTTTTTGGCTGCGGCCGGACATCTACACCCGGATGGAAGTGATGATCGAGAATTCGGAAGCGTTCGTCATTTTCCCCGGCGGCGCGGGCACCGTGCAGGAGATGCTCGCCCTGATGATTTTCAAACATCAGGGAAACCCCACGATGAAGGGCAAGCCGGTCGTCATTTTCAATCGTCGGGATGCGGACGGGGTGCGCTTCTGGGATCCGCTCATCAGGATGCTCAGGCCCTGGTGCTTCGATGGTGAATTCGTGGTGGTCGATGACCTGGAGGATCTGATCCCGACCGCCCGGAAGCTCATGCCCACCGCCCAGCCGGTGGGTGCCTGAAATCCGCCCGGGCGGTTGCTTGTTTCCGCGGCTTGCCACTCCTGATTCCTCTCGTTAGACTGCTACAAGGTGATTGTTGGAATCCTCGCAAATCCTCACAAGTCCGGCGCGTTGCGCACTCTCCGCGCCCTGCGGGCCGCCCTCGCCGCGAGAAATTGCCAATCGGTCCTGGATATCGATGCCGCGACCCTTGCCGGGGAGCCGGGTGGGATTCCCGCGGCCGAGTTCTCCGATGCCGTCGATGTGGCCGCGGTGCTGGGCGGAGATGGCACGATGCTTCATGCGGTGCTGCGTCTTGGTAATTTCGAGAAACCGGTCGCCGGAATCAACATCGGAACCCTCGGTTTTCTCACCAGCTGTACGGATGACGATCTGGAGGAATTCGCCGATGCCGTTTCCGGCGGGACGTTCTCCACGAGTCAGCGGACCCTTCTCGAGGCGACCGTGCTGCGGGTGGGAAAGCCGCCGGAATCCTTCGTTGCGCTCAATGAAGTGACTCTCGCCCGCGGTGACACCGGACGGCTCGTTTCTGTCCGCGCGATGGTGAACGGCGAGATTCTCAACCACTATCGCGCTGACGGGCTGATCGTTGCGACGCCCACCGGCTCCACCGCCTATTCGCTTTCCGCGGGCGGTCCTCTCATCGCCCCGCAATCCGCCGTTTTTGTCATTACCCCGATCTGTCCGCACAGCCTCAGCCAGCGCTCCCTGGTTCTTTGCGACCAATCGGTGATCGAACTGGCTCCGGACAACAGCGACGGGTGCCCGATGCTTTTCACGGTCGATGGCCGCGACAATCTGCGGATCGAACCCGGCGACAGGATCGAGGTCCGCAAGGCGTCCCGTTCTTTCCAGCTCCTCCGGCTCGAAGGGCGGTCGTTTTACCTCGCCCTGCGGCAAAAGCTCCGCTGGCACGGCAACTAGCAGATTTCGGACAGCCTTTCGACGAGCTGATGGCGCAGCGAAACCGCCCGCTCCGACAGGGTTTTCTGGAGGAACTCATAAGTGCGGCGGCCTTCCGCGGTCTCGATCGGGATCGCCTCACGACCCCATCCGCTCAAATCGTAGGGGCTTGCCCGCATGTCGAGTTCGCGCAGCGCCTTTGCCAGTTCGAAGCAAGCCAGGAGAAGGGCGCTGCCGCACCACGGCATCGACTTCGCGGCCCACTTGTAGAGGTCCATGTTCGCATGCACGCAGCCGGGTTGTTCCAATTTCAAACGCGATTCCAGCGACGGCTGGAGCCGGTTCATCGGTCTGGCCTCGGGAGCGAAAAACCGGAACGCGTCGTGATGCGAGCAGGTGATCGGCCGCGACTCGACCAGCGCGTCGATCTCGGCCTGGGGAAGGCGCAGCGGGGTCGTTTTCCCGTGCCGCACCTCGGTCCCACGATAGACCATCGCCCATTCGTGCAATCCGTGGCAGGTGAAATTCGGCGGACGGTTTCCCGTCGCTTGCAGCAAATCGCGAATCCAGCGGAGCCGCTCCCGCTCCTTTGGCAAGAGCAACCCCGGGTCCGCAATGAGCATGCCATCCGACAGGCTGTGCCACCGGGAGCTGAAGCCCGGTGGCATCTCCGGGGAATCGGTTTCACCCGCGGTCCATTCCAACGCCACCCCCATTCCGGGATGCCAGTTCTCCAGCAGCGCGAACGGAAACGGATAGTATTGGAACAGGAAATCCTCGATCGGATGTGGCTCACCGCGATCCCGCCGCTCCCGCGCAGGCAGCGTGTGAACCCGGGCCCGCTCGCGGTGTCGCCCCGCCAGCTCCTGCCAATGGGCCAATTCCAATACTTCGACCTTCCCCGTTTCAATCATCTCCGCGCGGAGAGAACCACGATCCCGCGGCAAAGGCAAAATTTCCCTTGCGTCCCACGCCGGTTGACCCTAACTATCCCGCCCCCGCGCCGAAAGGCGCATGGTTCCAATCGCGGGATGGAGCAGCCAGGTAGCTCGTCAGGCTCATAACCTGAAGGTCGTAGGTTCAAATCCTACTCCCGCAACCA
>JBBSJY010000258.1:0-6179 GCA_038256845.1 Verrucomicrobiales bacterium
AACGCTGGAATGCGGGACCGGTTCGTGCCGGGACATGGCAGTGCTGATGATCGAGGCGAGCCGGGCGATCGGTTTCCCGGCTCGATTCGTGAGCGGTTATCTCGAAGGGGAAAACTCGCGGAACGGACGGGGATCCACCCATGCGTGGGCGGAGATTTACCTGCCGGGTTTGGGCTGGTCCGGCTTCGATCCGTCCGTAGGAAGACAAACCGGCCCGAAGCACATTCCGGTGGGGGTGAGCTATCACCCTCGCGGTGTCATGCCGGTCTCCGGGGGCTATTCAGGCCCGGCGGGCACTACCTGTGAACTCCAGATTCGGATCGAAACCCGACGGGAATCCGTTTCTCCGTAAGTGGATTCCGGCGTGCAGATCGCAAGCGATGCGCGAATAGTGCAACGGAACATTCGGTGATGGCGGAATTCGGCGCTGGAAAACAGGACTCCGCGGCTCATTTCCGTTCGGCACAATTCCCGCTAAGTGGGCACAAATGCGCACACCCACTCCGGAAGCTCCGGGCTCCCTGTCTTCTTCCCTTCCCACCTTGGGCTCCGCAGTCGGCACGGTGGTGCACGATGACCGGACGGATTTCAGGGTTTGGGCTCCGAATGCCGACGAGATCCACGTGTTCGGATCGTTCAACGGCTGGGAGGAACCGGGACTGCCGATGGTACGGGAGGACAACGGTTTATGGAGCGTTGCCAGCCCGGAAGCGAAAGAAGGCGATACCTATAAATTCCGCCTCACCCGGGAGGGAGAGACCACCGTGAAGAATGATCCGAGGGTGAGGCAGATCGATCCCGAAACGGGGGACGGCGTGATTTACCGGGACCGCTTCGATTGGTCGGGCGATGATTTTGAGACGCCACTGCTGCATGACATCGTCCTCTATGAGTTGCACGCGGGAACCTTCGCTACAGAAGACCCCGGACGGGTGGGCACTTTCGATGACCTGATAGCGCGTTTGCCCTATCTCCACGATTTGGGCGTGACCGCGATCGAGTTGATGCCTCCGACGGAGTTTCCCGGAGAGACCTCATGGGGCTACAACCCGAGCCATCCGTTCGCGGTGGAAGGGGATTACGGCGGTCCGGATGCCCTGAAGCGCTTGATTCGCAGCGCGCACGACCAGGGAATTGCCGTCATTTTGGACGTGGTTTACAACCATTTCGGTCCGGACATGCTCGAGTTGTGGCAATTCGACGGCTGGTCGGAGAATGGAATGGGCGGCATTTACTTTTACAACGATTGGCGGGCGGAAACCCCGTGGGGGGCGACCCGGCCCGACTATGGACGCCACCAGGTGCGGCAATACATTCGCGACAACGCCCTGATGTGGATCGAGGAATTCCATGCGGACGGCCTGCGGCTCGATGCGGTGAGCTACATCCGAACCACCAAAGGGCACGACCACCGCGAAACCGTCGACCTCCCGGAGGGATGGCAGCTGATGCAATGGATCAACAAAGACATGAAACTCCATTCTCCGCGCACGATCTCCATCGCGGAAGATCTCGGCTGCAACGATGCGCTGACGACATGGATCGAGGACGGCGGCGCGGGATTCGACACCCAATGGGATGCGAGTTTCTCCTACCCGGTGAAGGCGATTCTGGAAAGTCCCTCGGATGATGCGCGCGATGTCGCGGCGCTCGCCGCCCTGGTGCTGGGTGCAGGAAAGGACGCATGCCGACGGGTGATTTATTCCGAGTCCCATGACGAGGTGTCGGCGTCAATGGAACGCAAGCGCCTGGTCGCGGGCGTTGACCCTGAGAACCCCGAAAGCGTGTGGGCGCAGCGGCGCGCGTTGCAGGCGGCAGCCTTGGTTTTCACCTCGCCGGGCATTCCAATGATTTTCCAAGGTCAGGAGTTTCTCGCCGATGAGAGTTTCGACGACCGTGCACCGCTGGATTGGGAGAAGGGCAAACGACACGGAGGCATCCGCCGGGCGTTCAGAGACCTGATTCGGCTGAGGCGGAATTTGGATGGACGGACGCGCGGATTGGCCGGGCAGAGAACCGAGATGTTTCACCGCGACAATCATGGAAAAGTGCTCGCCTGGCATCGCTGGTGGCACGGCGGCCCGGGCGACAGCACGGTGATCATCATGAACGGATCCGCGCGGTCCTATGACTTCTACGAGCTCCGGCTTCCGGCCGCAGGTGAGTGGAAGATTCGTTTCAATGCCGATTGGAAAGGATACAGCAGAGAGTTCGAAGACACGGAATTGGTATCCGTGGAAGGACGCGAGGGCGAGGTCGGGCATCCGGCTCCGGTAGGGGGGCTCAAGCTGCCGCCCTACGGAGTGGTGATATTGAGCCAGGATTGATCGCCGCGATCAGCCATCGAGTGAACGGGTTTGCAGCGGGATGGTTCAAAAAGAAACGTGCCCAAATGCGGAACCTCCACAGCGAACCAGCAATTTCAATCAAAGTGGTACAGGTAGAGCTAAGACCACAGGACGGAAACCAATTCCCCGGAACTTCATCTCAGCAACCCCCGATATGCCGACCAGCCAGATCATGGAACTTTCTGAAAGCGGCGCCTCCCGCGTGGTGCCGGCGAAGCGGAGGGGAACCCTGAAGAGGCGGAGCAGAATCCTGATTGTCACGCCGGAACTCAACGGAAGCAGAGTTGTCGATCGCAGCGGTTATGGCGCCCCCACGGCAAAGGCCGGGGGGCTCGCGGATGTAAGCAGCTTGCTATTTGACGCGCTGGCCGAAAGGGGCGCGGACGTACATGTCGCGATGCCGCATTTCCGCACCTTGTTTTCCTCGGAGGAGCGATCGCTCTCGCGGCGGTTCCATCTCAGTCCGGATCGCGAATTCCTGTATCGGCGCCTTGTATACGAAGGCGATGCCCACGCGAACATGCGGGCCTCGCTCGCATTCCAGCGGGACGTGATCCATCATATCATTCCGCGGCTCAAACCGGACGTGGTCCACTGCCACGACTGGATGACCGCCCTTGTGCCTGCGGCAGCAAGAAGCTTGGGCATCCGCAGCATCTTCACCCTCCACAACATTCACGACGAAAAGGCCGTTTTGGCGCACATCGAAGACCGTGGGATCGATGCGGGCCGCTTCTGGCAACATCTTTACTATGACTCCATACCCCCCGGATACGATGAATGCCGTAGCTGGAATCCTGTCAATTTCCTGGCCTCCGCCATCCATGCCTCGGACCATGTCACCACCGTCAGCCCGTCCTTCTTGCGGGAATTGACGGAGGCTCGACATGGGGTGGGGGGAGGCGTCGTCGATACCCTGCGGGGCAAGCTCGCACACGGTGCCGCCACCGGCATCCTCAACGCGCTGGATTCAGACTTCGGACCTGCAGCCGACCCGCGGATCATGAAATCGTATGACGCTGAGTCTCACGTCGAAGGCAAGGCGGCGAACAAGCTTCATATCCAGCGTCTTGTGGGGTTGCAACAAGACGTGGAAGCTCCGCTGCTTTTCTGGCCGTCCAGGTTGGATCCTGTCCAAAAGGGTTGCCAGCTGATGGCGGAGATCCTTTACCGGGTCGTCAGCGATTACTGGGCCCTCGGTTTGCAGGTTGTCTTCGTGGCGGACGGACCATCCCGCGAGTGTTTCGAGCACATCGCGCGGTTTCATGGCCTTGAAAGCCGGATCGCGGTCCGTGGCTTTGAGGAGTCCCTATCGCGGCAAGCGTACGCGGGTTCGGATTTCGTGCTGATTCCTTCCGGCTACGAGCCCTGCGGTCTCGCCCAGATGGTCGGATTGCGCTATGGGAGTCTTCCAATCGTCCACCGCACGGGTGGCCTGGGGGACACGGTCGCTCACCTGGATTCCCAGGCACATGCTGGAAATGGATTTCAGTTTCTCGACCACGATGCCAACGGCCTCCGGTGGGCAATCGACGAAGCGATGCGTTTCCATCTTCTGCCTGCCCGCGAAAAGGCCGTGGAGATCTCCCGAATCATGGACGAGAGTGAAATCGCCTTTTCTCCCGAAGCTTCGATCAACCGGTATATCGAGATCTATCAGACCGTTTGTGGCAACTCATCCTTCATGCGGTGAACGGTTGACAATCGTGCGGCGTGCAACCTTTGAATCTCCCTCCGTTGCAGATTGGCAGGACAGGGTAGGAGCCGAGTGCCCGGAGTATGGGATATCGGATTGGCACTGGCTCTGCGAGAGGAAACAGGTCACCAAACAACCACTGACACATCATGAACGATACTGAACATTGCATCAAAGTTTGTAACGAATTGCTTCGCGGCGAGAGATCCGCTGTGGAGACTTATTCACAGGCCATTGAGAAACACGGCAAGGCCCCGATGATTGGCGAGCTTGGCACCATTCGCGACGAGCATGCGGAATCGGTATCCCGGCTGACCGCCAATGTGCGGCAGATGGGCGGAGAGCCCGACACCGATTCCGGCGCATGGGGCGCTTTCGCAAAGACCGTCCAAGGGGCTGCCAATCTCTTCGGGGCGGATTCCGCGGTAGCCTCGCTCCAACGCGGCGAAGAAAAAGGCCGAAGCGATTACGACGATGCACTCGCGGATCCAAAAGTGATGGATGGCTGCAAGGCGATGATCCGTGATGAACTCCTTCCTCGCGTCCATCGGCACATTGCAACTTTGGAGCGCTTGGAAAACCTGGTCTGACCGACGCGGATTGGAACGTTTGGTCGTGCCACCGTGCCGACAGCGAAAGCGGAACCAGCCAGGCCCGGGGAGCTTGCACTCCGTCGGAACAGGATGGACATTCGTCGCAGCCCCTGCCAAGACCTCGCGCCCGTCCCGGAAATCGGCGCGGGCGCGAAAGGCTGCCGCCGTGGCGGAATGGTAGACGCCGCGGACTTAAAATCCGCTGATCTCACGGTCGTGGGGGTTCGAGTCCCCCCGGCGGCACTCACTCTAAATAAGTAGGTTGCGAGTATGCGAAGGGCTAAGGCGATCAAGGCAGCCAGTTCCGCGGACAGGTCGCAGGCCTCCTGATCATCCGCCTCCTTGGCCTCGTTGCGGGGCGCGCGCCTGGCGGCAAGCAACGCCGTGGCACGCTCCAACCCCATGCCGCGCTGATTTGAGCAGGCCTGAGACATGGCGAGCGCACACGCCAGGATCCGGTTCTCCAATCCGGCCTCGCGGTCACGGAGCGCGTCCAGTTCTTTCACGCAGGATTCGCCATCCCTGCCGGCGAGGCGTACCACGAGGTCGATATCCCGGTGGTTGTAGGCGGCGCGGAGAATCAGGAGGGGGATCGGGGTGGTTTTGAAATAGTCTTCGGCGAACTCGACCATGCGCCCCTCCGGGTAGACGATTTGCGCCAGGTACAATCCGTCCTGATGGCGGTCGAGTCCGAAGCCACTGTCGGCGCGAGGTTCGGGGCGTCCTTCTAACCGACCGCTGGCCTTGTTGTTACCAACTAGAAACCGCTCGTCATCCGGGGGTAAGACCGACACTCTTCGCGCACGGTCCGGCAGCATGCCGGGCCTTTCTGCGACCTGCTGAAACACTCTGTGTTCGCACCCTTTGCCTCCCATCAACCGCCCCATGGCTCTCAAGAAATCCGAACTCTACTCCTCCCTCTGGCAATCCTGCGACGAACTCCGGGGCGGCATGGATGCCTCCCAATACAAGGACTACGTGCTGGTCTCGTTGTTCCTGAAATACATCAGCGACAAATACTCCGGGAAAAAATTCGCCCCCATCAAGATCCCGGAAGGTGCCAGCTTTACGGACATGGTCGCGCTCAAGGGCAAGCCAACCATCGGCGACGACATCAACAAGAAGATTCTCGGCCCGCTCGCCAAGGCGAACCCCCAGCTCTGCGAATTCACCAGCACCGACGTTAAAGCCACCATCTTCTCCCACCCGGAGTTCACCACCTTCAACGAGTCCGCCATCAAACTCTTCACCCAGTGGAAAAAGGCCGCCACCCCCTCGCTCAAGGGACTTACCCAGGAAAGCCGCCCCAAGGAACAGGCCGCCATCGAAGCGCTGGAAACCGAGATCGCCGCCATCGACCAGGAGATCGAGGAAATCGCCGAGGAATACGGCGGCGAAGGTGGCCTGCTGGAAGACGCGAAGAACGACAAGGACAAGCTCACCAAAGCCTCCGCCGCCGCACGCCTCAAGGAGATCTTCCCCGGGAACGCCAAGCCCCAGCTTGGCGAGTCAAAGAAAAAGCAGGCCGAGCTGGGGCTCAGC
>JBBSJY010000259.1:0-6026 GCA_038256845.1 Verrucomicrobiales bacterium
ATGCTCGGGGACGTGACCCAACTCCACCAGGTCTTGCTCAACCTCTGCGTCAACGCGCGTGATGCCATGCCGAAAGGCGGCACCCTCTCGCTGTCCCTGGAGAACGCCACCGTTGACGAGCGCGCCGCCGCCGCCCGGCCCGAGGCCATCGCCGGCCGCTACGTAGTGCTCTCTGTCGCCGACACCGGCACCGGCATCCCGCCGGATCTGCGGGAGAAAATTTTCGATCCGTTTTTCAGCACCAAGGAACATGGACACGGCTCCGGCCTCGGGCTCGCCACCTCGCTAGCCATCGTCCGCAGCCATGGCGGCTTCATCTCAGTCTCCTCGGCACCCGGATCCGGCACTCGCTTCCGCGTTTTCATCCCCACTGCGGAAACGGAGAATCCTGTCTCCGGCGCGACTGCAGAAGGGGAAATCCCGCGCGGAAATGGTGAGCGCATCCTCGTCGTCGATGATGAGTCAGCCATCCTCGGCGTCATGCGCTGCGCACTGGAGGCCTTCGGCTACCAAGTCCTGACCGGCAAGGACGGTGCCGATGGCGTGCGCGTCTATCTGGAAAATCGCGGCAGCATCCACGCGGTCGTCACAGACATGGGCATGCCATTGATGGACGGCCCGGCCATGATCGCCGCGCTCCGCGAAACGGACCCTGCCGTCAGGATCATCGCCTCCACCGGCATGACTTCCAGCGAAGGCATGGAGGCGATCTCCCGCCTCCGCGTGGCCGGCGTGCTTTCGAAGCCCTGTTCCGCCCGCGAGTTGTTAGAGCGGGTGCACGAGGTGCTCACTGCGCCCGCATCGAATTTAAATTCCGTTTGAACACTTCCATACCTTCGTAAGCAGAGGAAAGTCCCCACGAATTTCACGAATCCGCCGAATGGAAGAAGAATAGCACCCAGGGAATTCGGCGCGAACCACTTCGCTTGTCGAGCGGAAGAACGATCACTCCGAGCCGATCACTTTGAGCGCCTGCAACATGGCGCTCTCCCGGTTCTCTACGCCGAGCCTCTCTAGGAGCGACTCTTGGTGCTTCGCTACAGTCCGGGGCATCATCCCCAGGATCATGGCAATCTCGCTGTTTCTTTTGCCTTGAGATACCCACAACAGAACTTCCGCCTGGCGCCTAGTCAGTCTGTAGGTATTGGCCAGAGCTGCCAACTGCGCCTGACGGTCTATCACCCGTGAGGCGATCAACCAGTGCCTGCCGCCAGTGGGCGAGGAATGGAAAATGAGGGTCGTATCTCCGGATCTGATTTCGAGTGACCGAATTGTACAGGAACCGGCGGGTTTGTTTTCCAACAGCCATGCGCGCATCTTTTCGGGCAACATTGCCATTCCGGCTTCTGGAAAGGCAAGATTCAGATGTTCGGTGGACTGCTCGTTCGCGTGGACGATGCTCCCGTCCCAAGCCGCGAGCAGATTTGAAAACCTTGGGGTTGTCAATTTCCTGCCGCCGCTGCTTCCTTCAGCAGCGATCGCGGCAGCCTTGCCACCCGGCCCGCACCTGATTGAGTCGGAGGCCGTGCAGGACGCGGGTCGCATCGGAGTGCAGCCACTTTTCCCCGCCGCAACTTTCGTGAGCAACGATGGGGCAAGCATCATCAGTAATGACGGCGCGAGCCTTATTGGCCAGGACGCCGCTGGTTTGCTCGGTCAGGACGCGGCCGGTTTGCTCGGACAGGACGCCGCTGGTTTCAAAGTGGGCGGGCAAGCGCTCGCGGCGGCGCGCACTGGGCGCTCCACGCTGGCCGCTGTGGCTGAGACCGGCTATGTGAAGACGGGAGGTGAAATCGACCTTACCGGTCTGATGATCAGCGGACCGGTGACACTCGACGGCGGCGTGCTGACCGGTCCTGGCGTGATCCTGGGCAACCTCACCAACAATGGCGGGTTCATTGCGCCAGGAAACCCGGCCGGCTCACTGCTCGTCACCGGCGATTTTACGCAGGGCCCGCAAGGCATACTGGTCATGGAAGCCGCGGGCGGAGCCGCAGGTCAGTTCGACCAGTTGCTCGTTGGCGGCGCGGCCAGCCTCGGGGGGAATTTGGAGATGCGGTTCATCGGCGGCTATGTGCCCTTGCCCAACGATTCGCTCAACCCGATCGGTTTCACTTCAGCCACCGGTGCCTTCGATTCCATCAGCTCGAACGCACAGCTCGATGTCGCGCCCACCGGCCTCATCGCCGTGCTCGACCCGGCGCAAGTTCCGCTGCCCGGCGACCTCCCCATTTCGCTGACGGACGCCCGACATCTGGAGGGCGGCAACTTCCTCCTCAGAAGTAAAGGGCTGCCCGTCGGCCGATACACGATTGAGGCCTCCATCTCGCTGAAGGATGATTTCAAGCCCATCGACACCGTCACCGCCGCCCCGGATGGCACATTCGAATTCCAGGATGTGAACGCGCCCGTCTTCAGCGCGCGGTTCTACCGTGCGGTCGGGCCATAAAGCGATGCCTGCATCGAGTTGGGGATGTGATGCCGGATTTGACCCCGGAAAGTCACGGGTCGGCGCGCGCGCAAGTCCGGGAACTCCCGAAGCGATCCAGGCTGCGTTCCAGGAGCGGGAGGCCTTTGGAGACTTGCTTGCAGCGGATGAGGAAGTGCCAGAGGGTTTCGAATTTCTTCCAACCGGCGGAGTAAGCGACGTGTCGCAAGCCGTCGCGGAAGGCGGGTTGTCCGCTAGCACCTTTAAAAATGTTGGACCATTTGTAGAATTCGCGGTAGGCCCACCAGTAACCGTTCTCGAGTTCCTCGCCAGTGAGGCGGGCGGGTTTAAAAACGGCGTGGCGGGTGTCGTAAAGATCCCAATCACGATGAAGGATGCGGCCTTCCTTTTCGATGCGATCATAGAGGGCGGTTCCCGGGTAGGGCGTCATGACGTGAAAAGTCGAGGTCTCGATCGCGGACCCGATGGCCCAGTCCACGGTTCGTTTGAAAACATCCGGGCCGTCGTCGTCCATCCCGAAGACAAAGGATGCATTGATCATGACGCCGTTGTCGTGGAGGCGGCGGACTCCGTTGGCGTAGGAGCGGTTGAGATTCTGGACTTTGGCGTGGTCGCGGAGATTGGTTTCGGAGAGGGACTCGAGGCCTACGAAGAGTGAGCGAAGGCCGGCATCGGCGGCCTTTTCGAGAAGCCCGGGTTTGAGGACGGACTGGATGGTGGCGGCGGATTGCCAGACACGGCCCATTCCTTTCATGCCGTCGAAGAGGGCTTCGGCAAAGCGGACGTCGCCGAAAAGGTGGTCGTCGAGGAAGTAAAGATGCTTTCCTGGGAGGCGTTCCATTTCGGCGAGGGCTTCATCGACCCGCTGGGTGTAGAAGGATCTGCCGCCTTTGAAAAAGGCCTCCTTGTAGCAGAAATCGCAACGGTGCGGGCAACCGCGGGTCACGACGAGAGAGTTGGGGACGAGGTAGAGATTGCGCTTGATGAGATCCCGGCGGATGGGCGGGATCCCGTGGATGGAGCGTTGCGGCGGGGCGGTGTATCTCGCCTTGGGTTTGCCCTTGCGGAAGTCTTTTAGAAACTCCTGCCAGGTGTCTTCGCCGGGACCGAGGAAGATGGTGTCGGCATGTGCGGCGGCTTCGTCGGGAAGCGATGTGACGTGGAGTCCGCCTAGGCAAACATGGGCGCCGCGTTTGCGATAATGATCGGCATATCGATAAGCTCGCGAGGCGTTCGTGATGTAAACCTGGATGACGACAAGCTCGGGATCGTCCTCCAGGTTGAGTTTTTCCACGTGCTCGTCCTGAAGGTCGATTTCGTCATCGGGATCGAGAAAGGCCGCCAGGGTGGCGAGGCCGAGCGGCGGAAAGAGGGAATACTTGATCGGCCGGAACAAGGGGCTCTTCGCCTCCGTCAGCGATGGGAGGATCATTTTCACTCTCATAAAACCGGGGCCAAAGCGGCCATTTTTTCGAGCTTCAAGGTAACCGCCTGGAGGCTTTCTTCGTGGGTGGAGGTGCCGGCGGTGAGGCCGATCCGCACGACCCCGTGGAGCCACTCTTCGCGGATGTCATCGGGGCCTTCGATGTGGTGGGCTTTGCAACCGTGCTGAAGGGCGGTGCGGGCGAGTTGGGCGGTGTTGTTGGAATTTCTCCCGCCGATGGCGAGGACAAGTTCGGAAGCCTGGCAAAGCTCATCGAGCGACTTTTGGCGGTCCTTGGTCGGCTGGCAGACCGTATCGGAATGAACCACTTCGGCCTCGGGGCATTGCCGGCGGATCTCATTCACGAGAGCCCGGACGCGATCAATCGGTTGGGTGGTCTGTGAGATCACACCGATCTTTTTCACACGAGGGATTTTGGCAATTTCTTCGCAACTCAGGATGACTGTGGCGTCGGGAAAATCTCCCATCAAGCCCCTCACTTCCACATGACCTTCCTGGCCGATGATGACCGGAAGGTAGCCCTCGTTGACCAGCCGCTGGAGTTTCCGATGCGCGACATGCACCAGCGGACAGGTTGTATCGAGCACCCGGTAGCCCTGCTCCCGCCATCGGGTGCGATCAAGATTGGAAGCGCCGTGAGCGGTGATGATCACATCCGGTGTGGGCGCCGAGGTCCCTTCAAGCGTGCCTTTGAGGGCACCTTGTTTCGAGAGGCGGGATTGCACCACGGGATTGTGGGCGAGTTCACCGAGGATTGTGGCCGGCTTCGTGGCAAGCAGGGATTCAGTGGCCTCGATGGCCTGACGAACGCCAAAGCACATACCTGAATGCTCTGCGATGAGGATTTTGAATCTGGGAGTTTGGATCGTTTTCATTTCAGACCAGAGCCTCAACTGGAATTGTGGAGACATGATGAAGGTAGTAAGAAATTTTTGTGAAGATGGGAGTAGCTGCCCCCGTCGCGGGCAGGCCGTGAAAGCGGCGTCCCGCCGCGTTGTGACGGTTGGCCATCGCAAGGATGTTTACGGCTGAATCAGCGTTCAAACAATTCGCCGGAATCCCACTGCTAAACGGGGGCCGGATGTGGATTTGGGATCTGGAAAATGTTGTTTTTAAGAAATTGAAGGGGGCGTAAGGGGCTGATTTGCAGCGGGTGCGGTGCTTGTGGATTTGTTTTGGAAAGGGATGGGAGGCAGGATCCTCCTTAACGGCCTGGCGCAGGATGCGCCAGCTACGGTTTCGCCCCGAGACGGGGCTTGCACGGCCTGCCGCGAGACGCGGCAGCTACGCTTTCTCCGCCCCCGTCAAAAAGCATTTTCCACTGCGGGTGGAGATCTGCCTTTCCCGGTCGTGACGCCCGGGATCATCTCGGCGAGTTCTCCTTCTTCTCGGTTCAGATGGTTTTTCTAAGTCGTAGGGCATTGAGGATGACGGAAAGGGAGCTGACGCTCATCGCGGCGCCGGCTATCATCGGGCTGAGGAGCGTGCCGGTGAGCGGGTATAGCACTCCTGCGGCGATGGGGATGCCGAGGACATTGTAGGCGAAGGCGAAGAACAGGTTCTGGCGGATGTTTTTCATCACCGCGCGGCTGAGGCCTATCGCTTTTGAAATGCCATCGAGGTTCCCTTTCACGAGGGTTATGGCGGCGCTTTCGATGGCGACATCGGTGCCTGTCCCCATCGCGATTCCGAACTGTGCCTCGGCGAGTGCGGGCGCGTCGTTGATGCCATCGCCGGCCATGGCGACAACAGCTCCGGCGGCTTTGAGTTCCTTGACCATGGCGATCTTGTCGGCGGGGCTGAGTCCGGCGCGGACTTCATCGATCCCCACCGCTTTGCCGACGGCTTTTGCGGTGTGGATATTGTCGCCGGTGGCCATGATCACGCGGATGCCCTGGCGGTGCAGCTCCTTGATGGCGGCGGCGCTGGATTCCTTGATGGGATCCGAGATGCCTAGGACTCCCATCGCGGAACCGCCGACAGAAATCCAGACTGTGGTTTTCGCGTCCGCTTCCAGTTTTTCAGCGGCAGCGATTAATGCTTCGGGAAATGCGATACCGGAGTCCTCAAGAAATCCCTTTTTGCCGACCCTGACCGTTTCCCCGCCAATGGTTCCGCTGACGCCGCCGCCGG
>JBBSJY010000260.1:0-5962 GCA_038256845.1 Verrucomicrobiales bacterium
GGGGGGGAGGGGGGGGGAGACAGCGCGGGGGGAGAATCGGGGCAGTGAGAGAAGCTTCGCATGGAATGCGATGCCGATGCCCAGGAGCAGCCAACCGGCATTCATCGTCACCAGTTTGCTTGCACGCCAGAGGGGAATGGCCCATTCGGCACCAGCTTCGCCGCGGGCGGGCAGCAGGTTCGTCGCCGGCAGGGGGAGGACAATCGCATAGCCGATGCCAAGCAGCATCGATCCGGCCACCAGAACCCGCCGGGTCGCGACGGAGGACTTTCGTGACAAGCGCCACGAGATGATCATCAGAGCCACCCCCATCACGACCCAGAAAACCGGTTGGGCCGCTTCGATGGATCCAATGACGAAAAATGTTCCCAAGTGCATTGCAAAATACTGAATTCTATCGTAAGTCGCTGATCAACAACTATTTAAAACGGATAACTTGGATTTGAACCTCGCCGTAATGATGGCAATTCCTGATAGAGCCGGTGAGGTTGAAACTTTGGATTTCCGATGCTTTGCGGGAGGGCCAGGCCGTGCGCCGTGTTTCGGGAGAGGTTTCCGTTTCGATTCTTGCGGGACTTCGCGATGCCGCCTAAGCCCCTCGCGTCATGAGCGACGCCGCCCCCACGCAGCAACCCCAGTCCACCGAAGCCGAACTGATCGCCGTGCGGCGGGAAAAACTGGCGAAGCTCCGCGAGCTGGGTGTCGATCCGTTCGGTGCGCGTTTTGAAGTGGGCGTCGCGCCGGGCGACCTTCGTGCGAATTTCGAGGAAGGAAAGCAGGTGAAAACGGCCGGTCGCATCACGGCGCTCCGCGACATGGGGAAATCCGTGTTTTTCCAACTCGGAGATGTCCACGGGTCGATCCAGGGCTATCTCGGCATCAAGAATCTGCCGGAGACGGAGGCGGCCATCTGGAAATGCCTCGACCGCGGCGATTGGATCGGTGTCGAGGGCGAAACCTTCATGACCCGCACCGGCGAGCCGACGATCAAGGTGGAGAAGTTCACCGTGCTCTCCAAATCCCTGCGGCCGATGCCCGACAAGTGGCACGGACTGGCCGACCGCGAGCAGAAATACCGCAAGCGCCACCTTGACCTGATGGGGAATCCCGACAGCGCCGCGCTTTTCGTGAAGCGCTCGCAGATGATCGCCGAGATACGCCGGTTTCTCCAGGACCGCGGATTTCTGGAGGTGGAAACGCCGATGCTTCAGGACGTGGCGGGAGGAGCCGCGGCGCGGCCGTTCGAGACCTATCACAACGCGCTGGCCATGCCCCTGACCTTGCGGATCGCGCCGGAGCTATTCCTCAAGCGCTTGCTGGTCGGCGGGTTCACCAAGATTTTCGAGCTGAACCGGAGTTTCCGAAACGAAGGCATATCTCGCCGCCATAACCCGGAGTTCACCATGCTGGAGGCCTACTGGGCGTTTTCCGACTTCGAGGAAATGGCCGATCTCGTCGAGGAACTCACCTGCCATCTGGCGGAAAAGTTCTGTGGCGGCCTGAAAATCGAGCACAAGGACGATGAGGGAAATGTCACCCGCACCATCGACCTGACCCGCCCATGGAAACGCGCGGGTTATCACGACCTGATCGCCGAGGCGGCGGGCGTGGATTTCTTCGATCTAACACCCGAGGGCCGGCGCGCCCGCTGCGAGGAAAAAGGCGTGCAGATTTCCGAAGCGATGGAGGACCACGAGGTGATCCAGCAGGTCTTCGAAAAATTGGTGGAGGAAAAGACCTTCGATCCCTGCTTCGTCACCCGCGTCTCGAGCGAACTGGTACCTTTGGCAAAGATCAGCCCCGGTGGCAAAACCGTCGAGGTATATGAGCTCATCATCAACGGCCAGGAGATATCACCCGGCTATTCCGAACTCAACGATCCCGACGTCCAGCGCGAGCGGCTCGAACATCAGTCCGGCGATGAAACCCAGAAGGTGGACTATGATTTCATCGAAACCCTCGAGCACGGCATGCCCCCCGCCGGTGGCATCGGCATCGGGCTCGACCGCCTTTGCATGATGCTAACAGGTGCGCCGACCATCCGCGACGTGGTGCTGTTTCCCTTGCTGAAACGGAAGGAATAACGAGGAGGGACTGGTCGGCTTTCCCCGGCCGGTCTGCGCCGGTCTGGGGGATCAAATCGGCCCGCATCGGTCGCACTTCCGCCATCGCCCGAAGTCTTCGACTTGGGTTTCCCGGCGCTTTTACCACGTCATGCCGCGGGCCAATCCGCGTGGAGCGATTTTCCATGACGACGACGGCCGCCGGTTTCCCTCGCCGTCCGTTCCGATGCCTGCGTGAAGATCGGCCGCCATTTCCCCTCTTTCACCATACCCAATCCGTTTTCGAACGATCCCATCCGGCCCGTCCGCCCGGCCGGGTGGCACTGTTGTCGATTCCATCCGGCCCGGGCGAGTAGAGGGTGAAGTTGGTGCCGTCGGAGTGATAAAGGAAAGGATCTCCGGTCAACGGATCGGTGATGGGATCGCCATCGAGGGCGCCAAGGGCGGGTGGATAGGCATCGTGTGCGAGGCGGTGGCGGGCGAGCCGGAGCGCCACTTGCGCCTGTGCGGTGATGACGGCGTGCCGGGCGAATTTTTGGACAAGGATGGGGGCGGTGCGGCCAATGCCGTGCCAATGGTCGGACCCGTCATTCTGGTCCATTTCGTAAATGGAGTGGTCCCAGAGGATTTGGAGGGGACCCGGCGTGTCGAGCTGGTGGAGCCAGGTTTCCGTGGTTTTCAGAGTGCGCGCGGCTTGGGCATCGAACCAGGCTCCCGGGATCACGTGCCAGAACAGCCGCTCGAGCCAACCGGCGTGAATCATTCCAAATATTCCCAAATTGCGGTCGCGTTTCACATGCCCGAAAAACGTGGCGCCGACGAGCCCTTCGATATTGATGGCCCGGGAAAGGGCGGCGCGATCATCGCGGGGGATCCAGGATGTCAGGAGCCGGTCGATTTGGGCCTCGTTCCAGATTTCCCGATCAAGGCCGCGGGCCATGGCTGATGCCCGGGAGCCATCGATGGAGTGTGACAACATTACCGACAAAACCGGGGTTTCATCGGAAAGTGTTAGATCGGAAAGGCGGCGGGCGATGAGCAGGCTTTCCAGAGCGATGTCGGCTTGGCCGGTGGCGATGGCGAGTTCCGCGCGGAAGGCGAGGCCGGTCGCAAGCCGGTGCAAGGCCATGGTATCGGCGGCCGATGCGGTGAAATAGGTCGCAGGATTGGAGAAATCCATGTTCCACGGCCGGGTGGCGTGAGGAAGGTCGAGTCCGGCGCGAAGCTGTGTGAGAACCGCTTCATGGCGCCGGTCGAACTCGCGGAGGATTTCGGCAGCTTCTCCCGCAATATCATGACGTTTGCGGATCTTATCCAAATCGAACGGCTCGCCCCGCTTCGGCATCCGGATTGTTTGGCCATGGCGGTCTTCCCCGAGCGCACCGAGTCTGGCGGACCAGCCATCCTCGGCCGGTTTGGTCGCGGATTCCTCGCGCAGTTCGGCAAGCATCGGCAGCATCGCGAAATTCAGGTGGTCTGGCGGCAGGGTCCTTTGGATGTCCGTGACGGACGTGATCCGGCCGCGCTCTTTCATGATCCGGAGCGCGTCTCTCTTGGCGGCGGATGCCCACCACCCGGCGACGGCCCACAGCAGGACGGCCAGGGTGATGATGGACGCGGTGGCGAGCAGCAGGATGCGACGGGCGCGGCGGAACGGGATTTTCATGAGGGTGCGGGTTGAAATTCAGAGACTGACGAAGTTTGCGGGTTCGGCGGGTCGCACGATCGGTTGGTCGCGCAGCGGATCGGCGGGGCGGGAGATGACGAGCACCGCGGTGGCGGCCCAGCAGGCGGCCAGCGCGAAGGCGAGGGGTTTCGGAACTAATGGCGGGGCTGGCTGGGGAAGCAGGGTGGCTTTCCAGTTGGCGGGCGGGTTCCGCAGCGCGAAGCCGCGGAGACTTTGCTCGAATGCGCCGTCGTCCCCGCTGCGGATAGGGTCAGAGTTCTTCATAAATCGGGCGGAGGAGGTTGCGGAGTTTGTCGATCGCGTAGCGGTAGCGGCTGGCGGCGGTGTTGGGCGGAATGCCGCAGATGCGGGCGATCGCTTCGAAAGTGTGCCCATCCCACAGTTTCAGAACCACGATCTCGCGCTGCTCGTTGGGCAAGTGGGCGAGGGCTTCTTCAAGACGGAGCCGGAAGGCCTCGCGGTCGGGATCGGCGCAGGGTTGGAGCAGTTCGGGGTTTTCGCGCGAGGCGTGGTCGTGGCGGACTTTCCTGCGGCGGAGGCGGTCGATGGCGGCGTGGCGGACCATGCGCAGGATGTAGGCGCGCTCGTCCAGCAGCGGGGGCCGGGCCGGGCGGGTTTGGCCGAGCTTGAGCAAAACGTCCTGCAATACGTCGTGGGCTGCCGCGGGATCGCGCAGGAGCGACATCGCAAGATGGAACATGCTGTCCGCATGCTGGTCGTGGATGCGTTCGAGTTCCGCGGGCTTCATCGGTTTGGCTTGCCTCCCATCCTGAAGCCGACGCGCGAGGAGGGAAGATTTGTCTGGATCGGCTAGCGATTCTTTGCCGCATTGCCGCGTCGCGAGCATGCGCCCGGCCACCCCGATACCATCCGCGCCGCAGGTGGCTGCGGCGCGCATCCACATCTTCCGGCACGACGGGCACCCCGCACTTCCTGATCTCCTCGGTCACCGCCCGCCGGTCGAGATGCTCCACCATCCGCCGCCGTCCGGCCACCGTGTCCGGCAGGTCGAAGTGCTTGTGCCCTGCCTCCGCAGCGAGCCATTGCGGACGTCTCGATGGCGGCAGGATCCAACCGCCGGCCACGCTGCTCCACGGGTGAACAAGAGGTAGTGGTTTCCCATCAGCACCCGGGCATGGACATTCCATCCGGTCATCGCGCAGGCCTCGCAGAGAGTGGCGAGGAAGAATCGCCGGTCGTCGCCGTCATGAAAAACCGTTCTGGATTTCTGTCAAAATTTGCACCCTGACCCCGGTTCGTCCTGACCCCGGTTCGTCATTCGAGGGAGGGAGGAGGGGCAGCGACAGCTTCGTGAGCAGATCTGCAAGGAACATGGAAAATCGCGCGGGCGCACTCGATCCGCGAGTTCCTCGCCGACCTGTGGAACTATCAGCGGCGGGAGGACGCCGAAAAGCACCTTGATTCCGTCATGTCCTGGTGCAGCCGCTCGCGGATGCTCCCAGCCTCACTTCTTCAGCACGGCCTCCCAGCCATCCACGGAAAGTTCGCCGTCGACCCCGCACTCGAACTTAAGCGGCTCTTCCGGACCGACTTTGGCACCGATCATCTCGTTCTCATAGCGGCCGGTGTCGGTGATGTTCACCAGTTTGTTGTTGATCAACTTGGCTTTTCCGCTCTCGTCATTGCGGAAAAGGGGGCGGGCCTGACCCTCGCATTCGATGATGTTGTCCTTGAAGAGGAAGGTGCTGAAGTCACTTTTGGAGTTAAAGCCGAAGAGGCCCTCGGTGCGGGGGGTGGGGGTGGTGCGGGCAATGATGTGGTTGTTCCTCACGGTGAGGTTGGCGTAGGGGCCGTTGAGCCACATCACGCCACGGCCGGGATTACTGACCAGGTTGTTGTGGAAAACGGTGGGGCCGTTGGAGGTGTGGTTGCCAAATTCGGAGATGAGGTTGTTTCCATCTGCTTTGACCACGTCGAAGTCGAAGAGGTTGTTGTTAATCTCGGCACCATTTCGGGAATATTCGATGGCGTAGCCGTGGGTAAAGTAGTTGTGATGGATGTGGAAGGTGTAGCTATCCTTGGGAACGGGGCCGCCGGAGTGTTTGGGGATGGAGATGGTGCCGTGGCAGATGTTGTGATCGATCTCGACGTTTTCGTCGTTCTCGAAGGCGAGTTCGATGGAGAAGTTGGTCTCGATGGTGTTGTGGTGGATGCGGGTGTCTTTCGCCTGGCGGCCTTTGATCCCGTAGTA
>JBBSJY010000261.1:0-5946 GCA_038256845.1 Verrucomicrobiales bacterium
GATGCGAATGATCCGCGAATGAATGGAGCCAGCGCGCCGCACATTCGCTTTTTCATTCTCGCGCCACGCGCCGGACCGCTCGGAGATCGGTCCCTGCCTTTGCGGCTTCGCCATTTCACAAATCATGACGCGCGGCAGTAACCGTCCATTCCAAGACCCGAGACCCGAGACCACAGCGCTTTGACCAGCACTTCCTGCGCTTCTTCCATCGAGGCCCGATCCGCAGGCTCGCTGTCCTCGTGGCCTACCAAATGCAGCAGACCGTGGACAAGATATCTCATTAGGATCATTTCTCACGGACTAACATTTTTTCGAGATCTTGGATGGAGCGCAGCATGGATTTGTCCGACCTCCCGGAGGAGAACACCCTGCTCACCGAACCGGGATGGCCCATGGCCAGTTTCGCTGCGATCCAGTCGTTGCTCACCGGGGTGTGGGTTCTCAGCAGAATGGCGAGTTGCACCTTGCGGACATCGCTCTTCCTCAGAGCGGACAGCCCCTTCAGCGACGAGGGCAACCCGAGCTGGCGGATCCCCTCCCGCAGGATTCTCAAAGCTTCCTTCTCGCCGTGATCCCGGTTGGCGCCCGCGGTACGGGTGCTGCCGCCACGCCGCACGGACGAGTTATCCAACATACCGAGCAGTTTGTCCTTGAAGCGGCTATTGCCAAGATACCAGCCGCGACGGATCGCCTGGGTCGTCTCTTCATCGATCTCTCCGCCGTCGTTGGCCGCCCGGGCTTCCAGCCATTTGATATGGGCCCGCCGGCCGCGACCGTCGTTGGCCAGGTTGGAGGCGCGCAGGATCCGATCACCGACCAACCAGTCCGGCCCGTTTGCTTTTTGGTGCGAGGGGAGACTGCTCCACGGATATGCCGTCAGCGGTCCCATGGCGCCGCCCGCCAGACCGGCCCTCGCGGGATTGAGGTGGATGTAGTCGGCCAGAGCCTTGAAGTAGTGGGAGTCGGCATCGGAGGCGTTGACCGGAACCGCCTTGTAGCGGCCTTGGAAGACGTGCCCGCTCCTTCGCCGTGCCCGGTTCCATCCCTGGCTGTAAGTGGAGAGCAGCTGTTTCATGCCGGTCACGAGATTGGGTTGCGGGGTCTCCAGAAGGAGATGGAAGTGATTGTCCATGAGCACCCAGGCGTGGACCCTCCATCCATGGCTCGCACAAACCTGGCCGAGCCGGTGGAGAAACGCCTTCCGGTCATCATCGGTGACAAACACGGAGTCGCCGCCGTTGCCGCGGGCCATCACGTGGTAAACCGCTCCCGGATATTGAAATCGTGGTTGCCTGGCCATGAGCAAGGCTGGCGGACCCGTCCCATGCCGGCAAGATATTTGTTAAACCGTGAGCCATGACCCAATTCATGGCCTATTCATAATTCCCGCGCCGTACGCCCGCTTTGATAACAAATTCCCCTAACCGGCGTCAGCGGACATCCCGCACCGTCCGCCCCGGAACCCACATGCCCGCCGTCAGCGCGAGAACCGGCACGTCGGGCAGTCCGAGTTCATTCTGCGCCAGCCGTGAGGCCAGCAGCTCGATGGCCATCCGCCCGCAGCGTTCCAAGCGTTGATCGATCCCCGCCAGCCCTTCCGGCCCCCAGCCCGGATGCAGGCACAGCACCGCGAGCCCCAGATCGTCGGGCACGCGCACCCCGATGCCCGCGAGGATCTCCTCAAGATAAACATCGTGCGAAAGCAACGCGTCCGGCCGCTCCCGCTCCAGCCACGCCTTCAGCACACCCGCATCCGGGCGCGTCCAATCCAGAAACTCCACCCGCTCAGCCGGAGGCAGCAGCGCCTCGCAACCCAGGTAGGCGCTCGCATTCGCGTGGGAGGTCCTCTCCTCAAGCTCCGGCGACCTCGCGTAACCGATGCGCCGGTAGCCCAGCGCACGGAGCTCAATCATCGCCGTGCGCATGCTCTGGAAGTAGTTGTTGAGCGACCTCGAAATCCCCAGCGCGCTGAAGGTATAACTCTGGCCCACGGCCGCAATCCGACTCCAATCGAGGTCCGGCTCGCGCGAAGTCTCATGCAGCGAGCCGACGATCACCCCCCGGATCCCGCGCGCCTCCAGCACCTTCTGCAGCCGCCGCGAACCGGCCGCCATCTCGGTGCAGTGGATCTCGTCAAAGCCATAGCCCAGCTCGGCCGCGCGCTCGCGGGCACCCTCCACATACCGCGTCATCCAGGGGGAACTCCGCCACTCTTCCGGATCCGGCCACGAATTCAGGAAAACGATCCCCTCCCTCCCCTCCACGGGTGAAATGCTGCGCCGGTGCGCCATCCACGCCGCCACCGCCGGATTCGGCCGCCAGCCCATCTCCTCCGCGACCGCCCGCACCCGCTCCCGCGTCGCCGCCGCCAGCCGCGGCGACCCGCGCAAGGCCAGGGAAACCGTCGCATGGCTCACCCCCGCCCGCGCGGCAATCTCCCGGACGGAAACATGACGATCATTAGACATGGAAAACTCCAAAGCAGTGGTCAGAGAGAACCAAAGTCGGCAAGACATTAGTTGCCACAATCAATCCGGACATTTCAGCTTCAGATCCCAACCTCATTCCATGCCAGCCGTATCCCGCACCCGTTCCACCCGCCGCACAATCGTTGCCACCCTCTTGATCCTGCCGTTGTGGGGCGGATCGGCCTTCGCCGCTCCGGAGTTCAATTACGCCGAAGCCCTGCAGAAAACCCTGTTTTTCCTGGAAGCGCAGCAAAGCGGCGAGCTTTCCCCGAACAACCGCGTCGCCTGGCGGGGCGATGCCTGCCTCACCGACGGCAAGGACATCGGCAAAGACCTCGCAGGCGGTTGGTTCGACGCCGGCGACCACTGGACCGCCAACCTCACCATGGGCTTCACCGCCACCACCCTCGCCTGGAGCGCCATCGAGAAACCCGATGGCTGGCTGGAAACCGGCCAGATGGACGAGCTGCTCGAGTCCCTGCTCCACGTGAACCGCTATTTTCTGAAATGCGTCCTCAATCCGGACGTCAAGGATCCGGCGAAAAACCTCGAGGTCGCCATCGGCTGCGGCGGCCGCGAAGGGGTGCCGGACCCGAGCGTCCACGCGATCTGGGCCCCGGCGGAAGTCGCCCACCTCATGACCAACCGCCCGACCTTCGTCCTCAACAAGGACGTCCCGGGAGCTGATATCCCTGGCGCGATGGCCGCTTCCATGGCCTCGACCGCGATGCTCCTGCGCCAGCACGGCAACGTCCTGAAAGGCAAGGCGGGCTACGGGAAATTCGATACCACCACCACCGCCGACCTCCTCCTCGACCGCGCGGAAAAGTTGACTCTCTTCGCCCACGCCCATCTCGGGCTCGACAAGGAGCTGCGCAACAAGGCGCTGCGCAGCGACGGCGAGATCGTCGAAATCGGCTATCGCGCCTCCCCCTCGCCTCAGGTTCTCGCCGCCGCGAGCTGGTTGGCCCGCGCCACCGGGGACGAAGCCGTCCGCGCCCAGTGGATCGCCATGGCCGAGGAAGTCTACGACGGCGAATACAGCGCGGAACATTTCACCGATTTCTGGCAGGACTTCGGCTGGGCGAACCTCGGCAGGATCGGCGCCTATAACATGATGCGCCTCCAGCCCGACGTGGAGAAATACCACCACGAGCTGCAGCTCTACGCGGCGAATTTCATCAACTACAAGCAGACCGGCGGCGGCCTCAGACTTCGCGAGTGGCACGCCCACGAGTGGGGCAGCCTGCGCCACGCCAACAACGCCGCCGTCATCGCCCTCTATTACAGCGACCACATCGAGAAATCCCCGCCGCTCTCCGGAAACACCTGGTGGAAGGGCGAAAAGACCGGGGCGCAGCTCAAGGAGGAATTCCGCGAGACCGCCCTCGCCCAGGTCAACTATGCCCTCGGCGCGAACCCCTACGGCCGCAGCTACCTGGTCGGCTTCGGCAGAGAGCCGTTCAACAACCCCCACCACCGCGGTGCCTTCGGCTCCTGGGCCGGCTTCCACCATTTCATCGATGGCAAGCCCGAGCGCCGCGATGACAGCCGCCACATCCTTTATGGCGCGCTCATCGCCGGCCCGGACCACAACGACGTCTTCCTCAACGACGACAGGCGCCGCCCGTGGATGCCCATCCCCGGCACCGAGGATCACGGCCACTTCTATATCTTCGGAAACCGCGACAAGCCGGTGCAAAAGGACGGCTACGTCTGGGACGACAAGGACCTGCCCTACCAGCACGTCATGGATGCGAAGTTCAACGAAGTCGCCCTCGACTACAACGCCGGCTTCATGGGCAGCCTCGCCTGGCTCTGCGCGGACGGCCGGAGCGCCGGCGAGCCGATCCCCGACGACCAATTCCCGCCCAAAGTAGAGCGCGACGAGTCCCTCGACCTCTGGTCCACCGACCGCGAGTTCTTCGTTTCCGGAAAACGACTCGCCGGGAGCGCCGAGGGCATCGAGCTGGAGCTCACCCTCTGGAACCGCAGCCGCTGGCCCGCCCGCGTCACCGGGGGCCTCTCGTTCCGCTACCACTTCACCCATAAGGGCGATGTCACCGCCACCCTCAGCGACGGCGGCGCCGCCAAAGTCGAGGTGAGCGAAGACACCCACGGCCGCCGCTACGCGGAAATCACCTGGCCCGGCGAAATCATCCATCCGGGGAACCATGAAACCAACTCCCGAAACACCCGCCTCAAGCTCACCGCCGCAGACTGGAAATCCGACGACGACTGGTCAACCGAGAACCTCGGCGACGAAACCCGCATCCTCCCCCACATTCCCGTGTTTCTAGGCAAAGAACATCTGGGCGGCGACCTTCCAAGGGTTCCCCCCGCATCCGGACCGACTTCTACACCGCCACCGAAAAGCCCAAACTCCTCTGGGTCTTCCCATTCCATGGGAGGTCACCCCCGAACGGAACGCCGGGATTCACCGGATATACGCCCGCTTCCCGAAACAAACCATTGCCGCCCAACGCCTTCCGTCCAATCTCCTCCTCACAGGACCCGCCGGATATCACGCCCCCAAGGAAGCGTGATATCCGCCATGGCAGCCCACCCGGAATCTTAGCCCCCCCACGACCCGGATATACGAACGCTTCCCGGAATAAACCCTTGCCACTCAACGCTTTCCCGTCCAACCTCTTTCCACAGCACCGGACCGATATCACTCCGCCAGGTCCTACGAATACCTCTGTTCGGCAACAAAAGACCGTATCACAACCCAAACCGGTTCACTTGAATCATGCACATAAAGAACCAACGAATGACCGCAGCCAGAATTCTGAATAGAAGCCTTCTTGCGTCGCTGATATCAGGAGGCATGGGAGTTTTAATTCTGTACATTCTTATTAGAAGCTCAGATGATCCAGTAGCGGATATTGCTTTCGCGTATCTCTATTGGGTGTTCGGGTCTTCGCGGCTGCAGGTTTGCTAATCTCTTTTATCGCGAACATCATTAAAGCCTGCATAAGAAAAAGATCTGCCGAACAAGCCGCGCCTGGCAACCGCTACTAGCCCCCTTGTCAGCGATGATCCTTCCTAGCTTTAACCCTCACCCCCGTTTCAACGTTGGCTCTCGCTAGTAGCGGTGCCAGCGCTCTGACGTTCGTGGGAGAATTGAAGACATGAATCTGGGCACCATGCAGATGTTTGATTCTTCGCTGAGTCTCCGGCTTGGCTTGTGTTCTTGGGTTCTGCCGAGTCTTTGCCGAGTCTCCGGCATGGCTTGTGTGCTCGGGTTTCGTGGATTCTTCGCCCGGATGCTTTGCTCCTTGCCCAACGACCGATCCTCCGATAAGCCACTCGGGTCAGCCGTCCTCCGTATCCGGAACTCTTCAACACGAACAAGCCGCGGCAGAGCGACCCCTACCAGCCGACCAGTTCCGATGATCTCCCGCAGCTACAACCTCCACCCCGCGTTCGACGCCCGCCCCCGCTGCTAGGGTCGCCTGCGCTCTTACGTTCGCCA
>JBBSJY010000262.1:0-5926 GCA_038256845.1 Verrucomicrobiales bacterium
ACCTTGGCGGCGTAGATGGTTTGGCCGTCGGCGATCACGCGGTAGAATTCTTCCGGCTCTTCCTTGTCGTCACCCAGCTTTTCCTGGATGGACGAACGGACGGCCTGAGGTGCCTCGCTGAATTCGGCCTTTTGCTTTGTGCTGGCAACCTTGCCGTCTTCCATGACGAAGACTTTGAGGTCTTCCAAGCCGTCGCGGGTGAGGGTGGCGCAGAACATTTCTTCGTCACCTTGTTTCATTTTGGCGACTTCCTCTTTGATTTCGGCACCGGTCGAGATCGATTTCAAGGACTCTCGTGCTTCCTCCGGGATTTCGTCGAGCATGACCTCCGATTGGTCGGCACCCTCCCACTTGTTATATTTTTCAGCGATCTCACGGACCGATTTTTGCTGTGGTAGGGTGGCCGATGGCTGGGCGGGTTGTTGGCGAGCACCCGCGGTCGAATCCGCAGGGCCGGTGGTGCGGGTCTCATTCTGGCCGCGGCCGGCGGTGGTGCCGGGGCTGCTGCCAGTTTGGCCGGGGCGTTGGATGTCTCCGGAACGGGCCGCGCCAGGGGTATCCGTGGTGCTTTGGCTACGTCCGCCATCCACTCCGGGAGTCTGGGAAGCACCTGCGGCTCCGCTGGTCTGCTGGGTGGCGGGAGCACCTGGGGAAGTATCAGGACGTTGGTCGTTCTGAGTCTGGCCATAGCTGATAAGCGCGGCGCCAAGAAGCGTGGTGCTTGCTGTTGTGAATGTTCTGATTTTCATGGTTCTTTTGAGTTTCGTGTTGTTGTCGCCGAGCTGCTGTCCGGTCTACCGGGCGGCTCGACATGCTACCGATGTCGAGTTCTTCCGGCGTAGCAAAGGAAAGCCGGGGGGAGTGCAATTCCCAAAGCGGGTTGCAGATTACGGTTCGTTCCAAACTCCTCCCAACCCGTTCGAGAGAGTGGCCTTATGGAAGGTTCATTTTGTCAGGGATGCAAAATGGTCTTGCGCATGATTCACACCGGTTGCGCCATGCCATCATTCAGGGCGATTTTTCGAATCGCAAGGTGAGTCCTTTGGGCTGCCAGTAGCGGCCGAGCGCGGACTCCACGGCGGGGGCCGTGGCGGGATCGAGGAACATAGCAAGGTCGTCCCCGGCCGACGCCCTATCTAGCAAATTTCGCAGCCGTTCCAGCCGTTCGGTGCCGCCATGCAGATGGTAATGTGCCAATACCAACGCAGTACTATAGGCGTGGTAGCGCCGTTCTTCCGGGAGGGCTTTGATGTAATCCAGCCATTCTTCCGAATCCAAGGTGGCGATGGCAGCCACAGGCAGTAACGGGATGCGCGGGTCGTCGGGATTGAGCCGGATCCGCAAATGGTCCCGGACTGCGGCATCGATGTTCACGAAGGCAAAGCGCCCGCCGCCGAGATGGGCGCTGGCAAAGTATTCGGCGATGCCCTCGGCGAGCCATTGGGGGATGCCGGCATTTACACGGTGCATGCAAAGGTGCACCAGCTCGTGCACCACCAGGTCCTCGTCATTTTGCCGGGGCAGGCGGCCGGGGCGGGCGTGCGGCGGAGCGAAGAGTGATTCGGCGCGAATGACGACCCGAGCCGTGCCCCGGGTGTTACCGATGTAGAATCCAGCGCTGCCCTCCGCCCCGCCGGCCTTCTGGTAGGTCTCATCAGTTCCATGGATCGCGATTCGCGGCCGGCCTTTGAGCGGCGGGGCGAAGAGCGGCAGCGGGTGCGCCCGCAGGACCGCAGCCGTGGATTCCGCCACTTGTGCGAGCCGCGCCAGATCGTCCGGCCGAAGCTCCACATCGCTGTCGATGCGGAAATGGGGGCTGTGCCAGACCAGTCTGCCGTCCTCGTCGGGCTGTGCTGTTAGCTTGGCGTTCGGCGGCGGAATCTGCCGGAACAGAGGGTTTGCCTCCGCAACCGCGCAGAGGAGGACGGGAAGAAGCCAGAGTCGCATGACGGCGAAGGGTGGCGCGGATTTTCAGCCGGGCGGGAGCGTGATTTTCACGCGGCGGTTCCGCGGCGGAGAATGATGTGGACGATTTCCGCGGGGGCTGCGGTGCGGAGCGGGAACCAATTTCCGGCACCATTGCTGACGACGAGCGAGCGGCGGTCCGCGCCTTTCTGATAGAGGCCGCTCCAGTAGTTGAACATCATCGGGCCGGGGCCGAATTCCGGAGTGAGCATGAGCTGGCCGCCGTGGGTGTGGCCGGCGAGGGTGAGCGGGATGCCTCTTTCCGCGGCGCGGTCGAAGGCGTGCGGGTGGTGGGCGAGGAGGATGGGAAAGGCGTCGGGATCACGCTGTTGGGCGACGGCGTCCACGAGTTCCTCGATGCCGCCGCCGCGGCCGTGCCAACTGAGGCCCATGATTTCAACGGGGCGGCCGCGGACTTGGACGATGGCGGACTGGTCGCGAAGGAGTGGAACTCCGCGCTCGCGGACGCCGGTGGAGAAGGGCTCGACGCCTTCGAAGAGGTCGTGATTTCCCTCGATGGTGAAAAGGCCGGAGCGGGGGTGGATGCGCTGGACCATGTCGAGCGCTTCGGGGAGATCGTCGATCGAGCTGTCAATGAGGTCGCCGGTGAGCAGGACGAGGTCGGCTTCGAGGCGGTTGGTGGCGTCGGCGATCTCGTGGAGGAGCTTCCCGCGGGTGAACTTGCCGACGTGGGTGTCGCTGACGTGTGCGATGCGAATGCCATCGAGGGCTGCGGGCAAATCAGGGAGATAAACGGTGATTTCACGGACGCGGAAACGCTTTTTCTGCGGAATGCTGATGGCGGTGGCTCCGAAGGTCGCGATCATCGGCAGGGCGATCGCGGTGGTGCCGATCATCTGGCGGCGGGTCATGCCGGTGGCATCGCCTCGAAGGGAGTGCTCCGTGCTTTGATCTGGCGAGGATTTCCTGACGATCAACTTCGCACCACTTGAAATCAACCAGCCGAGCATCAGCGGGAGCGCGAGGAAGGGCAGCATGACGAGCGCCCACAGCAGAACCGTGGCGTAAACCCACGGGTGGACGCCTTCCGCCAGCACCTCCCGGCGCTGGAGGACGATCCAGGTGAAACCGATGAGCAGCAGGCCCATCGAGACCGCGATGGCGATGTGCCATCCCGACCCGGCGTTCAACCGCCGCAGCCGCGAGTGGGCCCAGATCCAGTAGGTCAGGGAGAACAGGGGGATGCCAAGGAGGATGAGATAGAAGACGTTCATGGATTCGGAATTAGGTTAGCCCGGAATTCCCGAGGGGCGATTTGCAAATTGGAGGACTGGCCTTACTTCTTCTTCGCTTGGTTGAGGGCCTACGAAAACCAGTCGTTGTTCGGCGCGGCGTTGGGTTTGAAGGCGTTGTTGCGGGGTTGCGGGCGGTTTTGCTGCGCGCCGCGGTCGGCGGGGGCGGAGCGGCGGCCTTCGAGATCGACTTGGCTCTTCATCGAGAGGGCGATGCGGTTCCGCTTGAGATCCACCTCGACGACGGTGACGTGAACTTTCTGACCGACTTTCACAACTTCCGAGGCATCGCGGACGAATTGGTCGGAAAGCTGGCTGACGTGGACGAGGCCATCCTGGTGGACGCCGACATCGACGAAGGCCCCGAAGGCGGTGACGTTGGTGACAATGCCCGGAAGCTTCATGCCGGGCGACAGGTCGGAGGGTTTCTCGACACCTTCCTGGAAGGAGAACAGCTCGAATTGCTTGCGCGGGTCGCGGCCGGGTTTGGCGAGTTCGGAAATGATATCTTTGAGGGTCGGCAGGCCGACGTCCTCGCTGACATATCTCTGGAGATCGATCTTTTTGCGGGCGGTGTCGCTGCCTAACAGATCTTCGACCTTGCAAGCGACGTCGGCAGCCATTTTCTCGACCAAGGCATATCTCTCCGGGTGGACGGCGGAGGAGTCGAGCGGGTGCTTGCCGCCGCGGACGCGGAGGAAGCCGGCGGCCTGCTCGAAGGCTTTTTCGCCGAGGCGCGGGACTTTCTTGAGCTGGCTGCGGGAGGTGAATGCTCCGTTTTCATTTCGCCATGTGATGATGTTCTCGGCGAGGGAGGAATTGAGGCCGGAGACGTAGGAGAGCAGTTGTTTGGAGGCGGTGTTGACTTCCACGCCGACGGCATTGACGCAACTGACGACGGTGTCATCGAGGCTGGCCTTGAGGGCGCGCTGATCGACATCGTGCTGGTATTGGCCGACGCCGATGGCTTTGGCGTCGATTTTCACGAGCTCGGCGAGTGGGTCCATGAGTCGGCGACCGATGGAAACGGCTCCTCGGACCGTGAGATCTTCGTTGGGGAATTCCTCGCGGGCGACATCGGAGGCGGAGTAGATGGAGGCTCCGCTTTCGTTGACCATGACGACGGGGATGGCGACTTTGAGTTTCTTGATGAACAATTCGGTTTCGCGAGAGGCGGTGCCATTGCCGATGGCGATGGCCTCGATGTCATATTTCTTCATCAATGCCATCACTTCGGTGGCGGCCTCGTAGGCTTGGTTCTGCGAGCCCGCGGTGGCGTGGAGGACGGTGTGGTGGAGGAGCTTGCCGGAGCGGTCGAGAACGACGGTTTTGCAGCCGGTGCGGAAGGCGGGGTCGATGGCGAGCAGGCGCTTTTCACCGAGCGGCGAGGCTAACAGAAGTTCGCGGAAATTGTCGGCGAATACGGTGATGGCGGTTTCGTCGGCGCGTTTTTTGGCAAGCAGGCGGGCCTCGGTTTCCATGGAGGGCATGAGGAGGCGCTTGCAGCCGTCCTCGACGGCTTGGGCGACGTGCTTGGAGGAGGAAGATGGCGACCGGTGATCGCCGCCACGGAGCCAGTCCGGGAGGGCTTCGCGGGTGACGCGCTCGAGCGGGACCTCGACGCGCATGAGGAGGAAGCCTTCCTTCTCGCCGCGGCGGATGGCGAGCATGCGGTGGGAGGGGATCGATTTGAAAGGCTCGGACCAGTCGAAGTAGTCGCGGAATTTCTGGGCGTCCGTTTCCTCTTCTTTGCCATACATGATGCGGGAGGAGACGGTGGCGTCTTCCTCATAGATCTTGCGCACGCGGCCGCGGAGGGGGGCGTCATCGGCGACGCGCTCGGCGATGATGTCGCGGGCTCCGGCGAGGGCGTCCTCGACGGTGGCGACTTCCTTTGCGGCATCGATGAACTTGGCGGCCTCGCCGGCGGGGTCGGCGGATTGGTTTTCCAGAAGCCAGTCGGCGAGCGGGGTGAGGCCTCGGTCAATGGCCTTGGTGGCGCGCGTCTGGCGCTTGGGTCGATAGGGTGCGAAGATGTCCTCGACGGCGGTGAGGGTGAGGGCGGCTTCGAGCTTTTTCTTCAGTTCCGGGGTGAGGAGCGAGCGTTCTTCAAGCGACTTGAGGACGGTGGTCCGGCGGCTGTCGAGCTCGGCGAGCTGGAGCATGCGATCGCGGATGGTGGTGATCTGGACTTCGTCGAGCGAGCCGGTCTGTTCTTTCCGGTAGCGGGCGAGGAAGGGGACGGTGGCACCCTCGGCGATCAGCTTGGAGGTGGCGGTGACGGAGGAAAGGGAGATGCCCGTTTCGCGGGAGATGGCTTCGAGGTGGGTCATTTGCGGGGGTGTAGAAGAGCGAGGTGGAGTGGGCAAGCACGAGGCTGCTCCAAAGGAACCGATGACGGGTCAGATCGTGCAATATGCATTACCGTGATGCGCACGATGCATCATTGCGATTCATCTGAACGGTGGAGATTGCTCGCGGGGGACGGGTGTTTTAAAAAATACTGTCTGATGTTTAAAGGGTTGAGTGAATTTCCCGACGGTATTTCTACGTAGGGGCTCATCTTCTGCTGCAATTCGTCACACCATGAAACACACAAATCTCAAGAAAGCCGCTATCTTTGCTTTGACTCCGGTTGCCGCTTTCGCGCTTGCTTCCTGCAATGTTGAAAAGACTGAAGATGGCAACATGCCGGAAGTGGAAGTGAC
>JBBSJY010000263.1:0-5892 GCA_038256845.1 Verrucomicrobiales bacterium
CACCGGAAGCTGGCCCGAACAAGAACTGTGCCGGAAACATGAAACGGTGGTGGAACTATCAGAAGGAGCGCTTCCCGCTGATGGCGCACGGTCCGCTGATCCTTGCGTTCAGCGCGTGCGCGGTGTCGTTTTCCAGCTTGCTGCGAGGAAGCGCCACCCCGCCCCTGGCTGCCTACGGGGTGGCGTTTGGTGTCTGCCTTCTGATGTTTCTGCAACTGAGGATTGCGGATGAATTCAAAGATGCGGAGGAGGACGCTCGGTGGCGGCCTTACCGCGCGGTGCCGCGGGGATTGGTGACACTGCCGGAGCTTCGGATCGTGTTTATCGGAGCCGCGGTCTTGCAGGCCGCGATGGCGGTGGCGCTGGAGGTCCGCCTGCTGATTCCGCTGGCGATCGCCTGGACCTATCTCGGGCTGATGAGCGTGGAATTCTTCTGCCGCGATTGGTTGAAAAGAAGGCCGGTCGTGTATCTCCTGAGCCACATGGGAATCATGCCGCTGGTGGATTTCTTCGGCACTGCCTGCGAGTGGCAGCCGCGCGGGGCGGCAATGCCGTCCGGTTTGGGATGGTTCCTTGCGGCGAGTTTTTTCAACGGGCTGGTGATCGAAACAGGCAGAAAGCTGCGCCAGCCGGACGCCGAGGAAGAGGGCGTGGAAACTTATAGCAGACTATGGGGAAAACGCGGCGGCGCGGGCGTCTGGCTGATGTCGATGCTGGCCACATTGGGTTGTGCGGGAATGGCGGCTTGGCGGATCGGATTCGTGGGACCGGTCTTGATCGGCTTGGTGATCGTCCTGATCCCGGCGGTGTGGTTGGCGGTTTCCTATATCACAAGCTCCTTGCCCGGAAAGCGGATCGAGGGGCTGAGCGGAATATGGACGCTCGCACTCTACTTGCTGCTCGGCCTTGTACCACTGTGGCTGCGAATTTGATATCAAATGAAATTTCCTGGTCCCGACCGTTGCCCCTCCGATTTACGCTCCCTGCTGGGAGGGAAAGGCGCGGCCCTGCTGCGGCTGCACGAGCTGGGATTTGAAATTCCGGATTGGTTCGCGGTCCTGCCGGGAGTGGCATGGAGCGAGGCGGAACTCGCCGATACCTTGGAGACGCTGGGTGGGAAACAGTTTGCTGTTAGATCATCCGGAGCCATGGAGGACGGTGCCGGCAACTCGTTTGCCGGCCAGTTCGATACCTTTCTCGAAGTGCGACCTGAGGAAGTGGCTGCAAAGATCGCCGAAGTGCGGGCATCGGCGGGAAATGACGCCGTTCTGGCATATTGCCGCGAACGCGGCGTGCCGCCGCCCTCGGTGCCGACGGTGCTCGTGCAGCGGATGATCGCGCCGCGCTGCGCGGGCGTGGCTTTCAGCGCGGATCCGGTCTCGGGCGAGCGCTCGGTCGCGGTGGTTTCGGCCGTCCCCGGAACGGGCGAGAAGTTGGTTTCAGGGGATGTGGACGGGGAAACGTGGCGGATCGACTCGGAAGTGATCTCGCGCGAGGAAACATCGGTCCTCAGTGAGGCGGAAGCGCTGGCGGTGGCGGAACTGGCGCGACGCTGCGAAACTCAATCGGCGAGGCCCCAAGACATCGAGTGGGCGATCGACGAGGCCGGGAAGTTATGGCTTCTGCAATCGCGACCGATCACCACGCTGGGCAAAACGCCGGACCCCGCCGATCCGATTCGGGTTTGGGACAACAGCAACATCGCGGAGAGTTATGGCGGAGTGACCACACCGCTGACCTTTTCCTTCGCAAGACGCATCTATGAACATGTCTATCGCGAGTTCTGCACCCTGATGTCGGTGCCCGCAACGCGGATCGAGCGGGCGGATGATGTCTTTCCACAAATGTTAGGGCTGATTCGCGGCCGGACCTACTACAACCTTGCGAGTTGGTATCGCGTGCTGGCCTTGCTGCCCGGCTTCCAGGTGAACCGGTCATTCATGGAGCAAATGATGGGCGTGCGGGAACCGCTGCCGGAAGCGCTGGTGCGGACCATCGTCGCGGAATCGAGGACTGGGCGGGCGGCGGATTTCCTCGCCCTCCTGCGCACCTGCATGGGATTGGTAAGGCAGCTCCTCGGCTTGCGGAGGCAGGTGGCGGAGTTTCAGAAACGTCTCGATCTGGCCCTGGCTCCGCTGCCGTTGGAAACCATGAGCGGCGACGCGCTGGTGGCGCACTATCGCGATCTGGAGCGGCGACTGTTAAAGAAATGGGACGCGCCGCTGGTGAATGATTTCTTCGCAATGATCTTCTATGGCGTGCTGCGCGAATTGTGTGGCAAATGGGCCGCCGATCAGGACGGGACGCTGCAGAATGAACTTCTGGCGGATACCGGCGGTATCATCAGCGCGGAGCCGCCCAAGCGGATCTTGGAAATGGCACGGCTGGCTGCCACGGTGCCGGGCCTGCCGGATCTGCTGGCGGATCATGATCGGACAGAGCGGGAGAAACTGGCGGAATTGAAAAAGCATCCGGCGCTGGCAGAGGCTTTTGAAAACTACTTGGCGCGGTTCGGCGACCGCTGCCTGGAAGAGTTGAAATTGGAAAGTCCGACCGTGCGGGATGATGCCTCGACCTTGCTGTCATCCATCGGTGCCTTGGCGGGCTCGGAGGGAATCCGCAAAACAGAGATCCCGGCAACGAAGGCGGAGCCGCCGGAGTTTGGCAATCCGCTGAAGCGCTGGATCTTTCATCGTGTACTACATCAAACGCGGGAGCGGATCCGCTGCCGTGAAAACCTTCGTTTCGAGCGAACTCGTTTGTTCGGCAGGGTGCGCTCGATTCTGCGGGAACTAGGAAAACGTTTGTATGCGGATGATCGTCTGGCCACGCGCGAGGACGTGTTCTATCTGGAATTGGGAGAAATTTTCGATGTCTGGGAGGGCACTGCGACGACGCTCGATCTCACCGCATTGGCCCGCCAGCGCCGGGCGGAGTTTGAAGAATACGAGGCGACCGAGGCACCACCGGACCGCTTCAAGACACGGGGGCCGACCCACCGGAGCGCGAGCTGGGAAATCACATCTCCGACCGACGAAGCCGCGGATATTTCATCGGACATGATCAAGGGCACCGGTGCCTGCCCGGGTGTTGTCAGAGGAAAGGTCCGGGTCGTTCTCGATCCGCGGGGCGCACGGCTCGAGTCGGGGGAAATCCTGGTCGCGCGGCAGACCGATCCGGGTTGGGTCGTGCTGTTTCCCTCGGCGGCGGGCTTGCTGGTTGAGCGCGGAAGCCTCCTTTCGCACTCCGCGATCGTTTCGCGCGAGCTGCGGCTCCCATGCATTGTGTCACTGCCAGGGATCACCACGCGATTGAAAACCGGCGATTCGGTGGAGATGAACGGCGCCACGGGCGTCATCCGCATCCTGGAATCATGACCACTTCCGAAATCCAGCACCGCGCCGATTTTTCTGCGATCCGCTACGCACAGTGCTGGGAGGATTCCGCACTGCTGGTGGGGGCGTTGCAACCACGCGGAAAAGATTGCCTGAGCATCGGGTCCGCCGGAGATAACAGTTTCGCGCTGCTTGCGGCAGGTGCGGAATCGGTGACCGCCGTGGAAATGAACGCGGCGCAGATCGCCTGCATCGAACTACGGCGTGCGGCGTACTTGCGACTGGATCATGCGGCGTTTCTGGAGCTGATCGGATCACGGCAGGGTGAACGGCGGGCGGAGCACTACTCGGCTTGTCGCGATCTTCTGCCGGAGGATGCCAGACGGTTTTGGGATTCACATGGCAACGTGATCGCCGGCGGAATCGGAGGAGCGGGGAAATTCGAGCGCTATTTCAAAACGTTCCGCGAGAAGGTCCTGCCGCTCGCCCATCCCCGGCGGCGGGTGCGGGCCTTGCTTGAACCGCGGCCGGAAGCGGAGCGGTTGCGATTCTATGAGGAGGTCTGGAACAACCGGCGCTGGAGGTGGATTTTCAAAGTGTTTTTCTCACGGACGGTGATGGGGGCGCTGGGGCGAGATCCGGGATTTTTCAAATATGTCGAAGGATCGGTGGCGGACCGGATCCTAGGACGGACGCGGCATGCCCTGGCGGTTCTCGATCCGTCGGCAAATCCTTATCTTCACTGGATCCTGACTGGGACGCACGGAAGCGCTCTGCCGGAGGCGCTGGAGGGGCGAAATTTTGAGGCGGTTCGCCGAGCCTTGGCGGAGGACCGCTTCCGGATCGTTTCCTCCCCCATTGAGGCGCTGCTCCTCGCCGAGCCGGAGCGGCGCTATGACGCCTTCAACCTTTCCGATATCTTCGAATACATGAGCGCCGGGAATACCGCCAGCTTGCTAGAGAAGATCTGTGACGCATCGAACCCAGGAGCGCGGCTGGCCTACTGGAACATGCTGGCGCCGAGATCGCGGCCGGAATCGATGGCGGACCGGCTGCGGCCGCTTTCCGCGGTGGCGGAGGAGTGGTTCCTGCGTGACCGGGCTTTTTTCTATAGCAAATTCGTTGTGGAGGAGGTCGTCACATGACGTCCATGGAATGGCTTTCGATGACCGGCGTTCTGGCCGGACTGCTCGTCGGCTTGCCGGTGATCAAGGGGAACGTCTCCCGCTCCGGCATCTCGCCCGAGATCGCCCGCAAGACCGTGCATGTGCTGATGGGACTGATCTGCATGACGTTTCCATGGGTGTTCGACAGGCCGCTGCCGGTGTGGATTCTGGCGGCGGCGGCGACCCTTTCGCTGCTACTGGTGAGAACGGTTCCGATGCTACGGAGCGGAGTGGGATCGGCGCTGCATGGAATCAAGCGGCCTTCCTATGGCGAGGTTCTGTTCGCTCCGGCGGTGGCGGCGGTATTTCATATCTCGGGTGGCGATCCGATTTTGTATGGAGTTCCGATCGGAATCCTGACCTTGGCCGATGCCGCGGGAGCCTTGGCGGGGACCCGCTGGGGAAAGCGCCAGTACGGTTGCGGCGAAGGATTCAAATCGATCGAAGGTTCGGCCGTGTTCCTGCTAACAGCTTTTCTCTGCGTGTTTCTTCCCTTGGCGCTGAGCGAGAGGACCGGGCTGGCGACAGCGCTGTGGATTGCGGCAATTCTCGCAACTTTGGCAATGATCGCGGAGGGATTTTCGGACCGCGGCTTTGACAACCTGGTGCTTCCGCTGGGCAGCGTGCTGGTGCTCGAGAGGTTGCTGCCACTGGCGGATCCCGCATTGGCCGGGCGGTTTGCAGTGCTGGTGCTAGTGTTGACGCTGGTGCTCACGGGAGCGCGGTGGTCCACTCTGAGTGGCGGCGCCCTTCTGGGAAGCGCCTTGTTAGGCTACGGCTGCGCGATTCTCGCCGACTGGAGATATGCGTTCCCTCCCTCCGCGGTGTTCATCTGTCATTTGGTGATCACGCGGAAACATCAACTGACCAAGGCCTTCGACCATCGCTTGGACGCGGTGCTGTCCCACGCCATCGCATGTCTGCCGTGGGTAATCGGCTTTGGACTCGGCGGGTTGGCGTTCGGGACCGGACTGGCCGGCATTTCCTTCGCGATGGTGGGGCAGTTGGCGATCCTCGATGTGGCGACAAGGGATGCGGTGCCAGGCTTGACCCCGAAACCGCTGCGTTCGACCGCCAAAGGTGCCTTAATCGCCGGACTTCCCGGGTTGGCATGGCTGGCGGAGGACTTTTCCAAACTGCTTTTGCCATTCGGGGCGACACTGATTTTCACACTGGTGGTTGCAACCGCCCTCAGCAGGATCGCGCGGAAGTGCGAAGGCCATGCGACCTGCCTGTGGACCATCAAGGGGCTTCTCGCCCTGCTCGGGTCGTTTCCCGCACTCTTCTATCAGCCATGAAACTCCATGTTACCCACGGCCCGGAAATTCCGGATGATATCTCCCCGGACGGACAAGCCCCTGCGACCGAGAATCCGGATGCGCGGGTTTTTC
>JBBSJY010000264.1:0-5883 GCA_038256845.1 Verrucomicrobiales bacterium
CAGTATATACTGCCGCGCGCGAGGTTTTGTGAAAACGGGATCGTTCATTCGCCCTGCGATGATGGCAGGGACGCACCTCCGGGGCGTCCGGCGCGTGGGATGCGAATGATCCGCGAATGAATGGAGCCAGCGCGCCGCACATTCGCTTTCTCATTCTCGCGCCACGCGCCGGACCGCTCGGAGAACGGTCCCTGCCTTTGCGGCTTCGCCATTTCACAAATCATGACGCGCGGCAGCATAGGTTCCGCCGATGCGACTTTTCCCCGGATGAAGGGGGTGGATCGGTATCCGGAAGAGTTCCGGGTCGCTTGGTTTCTTGCTTGGCAGGAGGGTGGATGAGTCCGAGCCTTCCCGCATGGGACTGCAGATGCGTGAATTCGAGGGCCTTCGGGTGAAGGTGGACGATGTGATCTACATGCCCAGCCTGGACGCGCCGCCGGACAAGCCGCACCCGTTCGTTTATTTTATCTCCATCCACAACGACTCGCCCGTGCCGGTGACGATCCGCGGCCGGAAATGGGTGATCCGGGAGGATTTGGGCGAGGTGACCGTGGTGGAGGGCGACGGGGTGGTGGGACAGACGCCGACGATTGAGCCCGGGGAACATTTTTCCTACAACAGCTACCATGTGGTGTCCAAGGCGGCGCGCGTGGACGGGGCGTTTTTCGGGGATACCGCCACGGGTGAATGGGTGTTCACACGGATCCCCGAGTTCCGGCTCGAGGTGGGGAGGTAGTGCGATCGCAGGGGCCTGCCCGACCGCTTACGGCAATTTCCAGACGGGTCTGAGGCGTTGATACTCCGCAGCGGGGAGGAGGACGTAGAGGGGACGGCGGTTGGGATCGATGCGTGCGATGACGGTGCGGAGGTTCTGCTCGTGCATGGTGGTGCAACCGGCCGTCGGGCGGCTGCCTTCACCGCGCCAGATATGGAAGAAGATCGAGGAACCGCCATGGGGGACAACCTTGGGCGGGGCGTTGTGAGCGATGAAAAGTTTCAGTGAATGCGGGTAATCGCCTTGGCGCATCTGTTGTTTTTTCTCCCAGGCGGTGGCCGGTTCGCGGTCGAGCACGAGGGTGCGGTTGTAGTGGGGCGAAGCGGGATCCTCGACCCACAGGTCGCGCGGGGTGACCTGGCGGTAGAAGAGTTTGGGATGTTTGCGAATGGTCCGGTCGTATCCCCAAGCTCCGCCGAGATCGAAGACGCCCGCAGGGGAACGTCCGTCGCCTTCTTTCTTGAGGGGGGCGCCGGAGGGGACGGGATGCAGGCCGCGGCCCCAGACCATGCCGTTTTTGCCAAGCCGTCCTTTCCATGAGGGGCCGATCTGGCTCCACTTGCCACCGCTTTTTTCGAAGTAAGCGAGTGTGGTATGGGAGCTGTTCCAGCCTTCGGCGGTGGCGACGATGCATTGGCTCGATGCGGCCGGGAGTTCGAAGGCGGAGGCGCACCCGGCGGTGAGAAAAAGCAAAGCGAGGAAGCGGAACATGGGGAAGAGGTAGAGTCGGAAGGTCTTAAAGTCGAAGGTCGAAGGTCGAGGAGAGGAAGAGTCCTCCTGAAGTAGGGACTACGTGTGGGTTGGGGCGGGGCGGTTTGGTGGGTTGGGGACTTTGGGACTTCAGACCTTCGACCTTGAGACTCTTCGCGTTATTGCCTTCTGACGAGGGTCGCGCGGACATCACCGATGAAGACGGCGGCGCGAAATTCAATCGGGACGCGGTCGGCATCATCGCTGATCCAGAGGGTCGCGTCCCGTTTGAGCTTTTTGTAAGGGCGGAGCTGCAACGTCGTGCGATCGATTTTCTGCATGCCGACGCTGAGCCGGATCGCCTTGCGACCGTTGTGGATGCCACTGCCGTGGCAATGGACGCGAAGGAGATACGGATTGTCGAAGGGATGGATGACGAGCGCGATCCGGTCACCGGCGGCGAGGCGCTGGCTGCGGACATGAAGCATGGCGGAAAATATGTCGAAGACCGGGGCGAAACGGAAGGTTTCGTCGGACGTCTTGCGATGGCGGGTCTGGTGGTTGACGGTGATTTCCCTGCTTTCGACCCGCTGGGCGAAATGACGGACCGTGGTGGTGGATTCCTCCTCCGAATCGCTTTCCGTGGCATGGAAAAACCGCGGGCGAAGCGATTGGCGGTCCAGCTCGGACCAGAACTGGCTTTGATAGGGATAGAGCTTTGCCGCGAGGCCCCTGCTGACGGCGGAGGAACGGATGATGTAGGCCCCGGCCTTCGCCGCATCGGGCGGGGCGAATTCCATGCGCAGGACGCCGGATTGGATCATTCCTTTCCAGCTCAAGCGGAAATCCAATGCCGTCGGCGCCAGTTCGGGGTGCTTGCCTTTGGCCGGGGAGGTCAGTTCCGCCTTCCAAGCGGGAGCTGCCGCTACGGTGGCGGCGCAGAGGAGTGGAGCAAGGATGGCTGTTGTTGAAATCCGCATGATTCGGATTCAGACGCTCGGCGAGTCGGATTATTCATCAAAAGGAAAGTCCACCGGCTCCGCACGCGGAGGAAGGACGCCCGGGCCGTCGCCGAAATTCACGTTGAACCGTTCTTCACTGACCGGCAGCGGACGGAAGGACTCGGAATGGGTGTCCACCCGGAACTCGAGTTTCATGAGGTCCCGGTTGGTCTCCGCCATCTGGTCGAGAAGGTCGCGATTCTCGGTCCGCAGCGTCTTCATCTCCGTGATCAGCGTTTGGAAAAACTCGTCCCGAGGTCCGGCCTGCGCGGAGCTTGCACCGGCCGGGGCGGTCGTGGCGGTTGTGGTGGAGGCCAGCGCATTTCCGGGCGGCGAAGGAGCGTCTCCCTCCGGGCCGGGTGCTTGTTCAATCATTGGCGGCGAGGGAAGCCTGCCATTGAATGCGGTGACAAACTGGTCGACCGACCACCAGTGGCTGAGGCCCGCGGCGGAGAGGGCTGCGAGGGAAAATCCACAGATCAACGGAATGGTAGATGGTTTCATCACTTCTTGGCGGGTGGGGAAGCCGGTTCTTCGGCTTCGGGTTTCGGTAGGGAGACGAGAAGCTGCTGGAGGCGGTCGATCGCCTGGCCGAGATTCCTGGAGTGGTCGTCCAGCTCGCGAACCGACTCGGAAAGGATTCCGCCGACAGTGCCCGCTTGTTCGTATCCGAGCGATGGATCGAAACCGGGCTCGGGAATGGCGAATACCTCATAGCCATCGGCTTCCGGGACCAGGAGGTGGGGGCGGATGGTGAGCGTGATGCGGGAGCCGGGGGACAGCTCCACCTCCCGTGTCAAGGGGGCGACTTCTTCGGAGGTGTCGATCATCCAGCCGGCGGGCGGCTGGGAGAGCGGCTTGGCGGGAAAGGGAGCGGCCAGTTTGACCTCGCCCGGGTTCACGCTGCCCTCGCGGGTGCGTAGTTTTTCAACCCGGACGTCCAATCCGCCCTCAGGGTCGGCGGGAGGGGTTTCCCCGTCCACCGCCCCGGCGGTTTCCTCCGCTGCGGTTTCTTCGCTGCCTTCGGCGGCGGGTGCCGATTTGCCAGGCGTCTCTTCGGCGGGCGGCTTGCCGGTAACCAGGACGGGGGAAGGCACTTCGCCGTCCTCTTCCTCCACGGGCTTGGCGCGAGGGGCGTCGGCGGTCTCATCGGGGGGGGCATCGCCATTCTTGGCGGAATCGAGAACCACGACGACCTCGTTCGGTTTGCGCCCGCTGTCCTTGCGGTTGAATTCCTCAATGGCTTCGAGGACGTGATCGGGAGTCAGCTCCTCGTAGATGTTCTGGGCCAGGCCGGTAAGGCATCCCACGAAAGTTAGAGCCGATAGGCGGAAGAGAGCGTTCATTGTCCGGAAGGTTGGAGCTGGATGGCTTCGGTGGTGTCGAGTCCGCCGGAACGGGTGGAGGCGGGAAATCCGGCTTGGTTCTCAGGAAGGGAAGGGCTGTCCGCGCGGAGGTCGCCGGTGGGGATCGAGCGCTGGACCAGCGAGTTCCAGGAATCCAGCAGGGCGGTTCCTTCGTCGCGAAGCGCGCGGGTCTTTTCCTGGTAGGCGTCGAGACGGTCCAGAAGGTCGCGGGCCTCGGCCACTTCCGCGGCGGTCCAGCGGAGCTCGCGGCTCTGATAGAGGACCGGCACGTCGAGAACGATCCGGCTGAGATCTCCGCCCGGGGTTTCAGCGGTGAGGACGTGTTGGATGCGGAGGTTGGTTTCCTCGAACGGGTTCTGGGAGGACGGGCTGCTGGGCAGGGAGCGCCGGGGGTCTGCCGGTGTGACGGCGCCCGGGGCGGCGGCTTCGCCCGGCAGGCGGTCACCGCCGGGAAGCAAGCCGGCGGCATCCAAGGCGCGCGGGCTGGCGGCTAGCGGAGCGGAAGCGAGACCTTCGCCCGCACCTTCGGCGGTTACGGATGGCTGGGTGTCGACGATCACCGGCTTGGTGATATACATCATGGCGAAAACCGCGGCAACCGCCGTGCTGGTGACCAGCATCCATGGGTAGATCCGCTGGACCGGACAGGAGCCCGTCCGCCGGTTCGCTCTGGAATACGGACCGGGTGTGACCGGCAGGACGGTGCCAGGGCCGGGGATCGACGGAATGGTGGAGTTCGCCTGGGCGCGGTGGCTATCTGCCGAGGGCAAGGGTTTCATGGGATCAAGGGGTGGCCGGACGCGCTGGCATCCGCGCCTTTTGGTTCAGCGGCGATCGAGTGGCTGACGATCGTCTGGTCGGATACGCCGGGGAAAGTGGTGATGGTCATCGATTCCCGGGTCAGCCGGAGGTGACGCATCGCTCCTCCTGTGCGGCTCGTGGCTTGGATGCCGGGAATGATTTCCAAGGCGCCGCCCGCCGAGCGCTGACGGCCGATGCCGTCGGAGCGGTAGATTTCGAAAGACGTGTGAGCTTCGTCGTCTCCTTCCGCGGTCACCCGGACGGTCACGCCGTCGGTAAACACCCGGAAGGCGATCGGTTTCATCGCGATGGATGTCTTGTCTCCGCCGCGGATCTTGAAATGGGACTGCAGGAGGTAGTCGCCGACATGCGTGAAGCCACCGGCCGCAAGGGCGGAGTGGCTGGCTGCCAGGGCGGCGATGATGAGGAGGTAGCGGATCATTGGCCTACGTCCCAAAGCTGGTCGGTGAAACTTCCCGAAGGGTCATAGCGGGCACCCCCTCCGTCGACCGCGTAGGGAGGGGTTACGGAAACGCTGATCTGCAGGGCCGCCCCGGTCAGCGAGGTGACGGTCGGCAGGGCGGCGGGCTGGCCCGTGAGATAGAGACGGATGTTTTCCCCGGTGATATTCTCCACCAATGTGGTGGGATGGTCGGAGAGGTAGGTGCGCTGGGCGGACCAGACGGCGCGGATGGTTTCGCCGGCCTGCCGGCCCAGCTTCCATTCGTCGTATTTGCTCGTCGTGACGAACCCGATGCTCATCAAGGCAAGCAGGACGCCGATGACGATGGTCATCTCAAGCAGCGTAAATCCCCGCTGGGGTTGAAAAGGTTCATGAGAGATGCGCATGACGGTATTCGGTTAACTTTTTCTGACAATTTTGGAAAGCTGAAAATGCGGGCTTCACCCTTTCATGATCTCGAAGGCCTCGGCGAGGTTCTGCCGGAAGCCGGGGCTGTCGAGGAGGTTCTTCAGGTAGAAGAGTCCGGAGACCACACTGCAGGAAATGGCGACCGCGGAAACCAGCCACCAGGTGACCGACTTTTCCTTGGGGGCGATGAACGTGGTATACCATTTGTCCCGATCCACGATCTGGGTGGAGAACATCTGGTTGTTCGCCTTGAGCAGCCGGATCAATTCATCGGCCGCCCGGCTGTCGGAGGTGACGAATCGGTGCTTGTAGCGTTTGCCCGGAACATCTGCCAGATCCTGCGCCCGGACATGGCGGGGCACGGACTCCGGCGGACGC
>JBBSJY010000265.1:0-5879 GCA_038256845.1 Verrucomicrobiales bacterium
ACAGCACAGCGTGGCTCTCGAACCGATTCCCACAAGCTTCCGGAAGCTGGAGCGCAATTTGCGGGCGAATGGCATCGGCGATCTGGTGGACGCACGCTGCGCCGCGGCCGGATCCACGGCCGGGCAGATCCGGTTTTCCTGTGATCGCGATACGATGAACCAGGTGGTCGGCGACGACTATCCCGGGAAGACCCTCGATGTGCCGGTGGTGCCTCTGGACGAGATCTTTGCCGACGGAGTTGCCATGCCGGAGTTCTGGAAAGTGGACGTCGAGGGATTCGAGAACGAAGTGCTGACGGGAGCGCGACGTTGTCTGGGCGACCCGCGAGTCAAGGTGGTCCTTCTGGAGGCGGACGATCCGGAAATCGCGTCCAAGATGGAAAATCGCGGCTTCCATAGAGTGTTCTATGATCCATTCAGCCGGAACGTCTCGACCGCCACCGGGGGGGCACCGCGCAACAACCATGTGTGGGCCAGGGATACCAGCGAAGTACTGGAGCGTTGCCGCCGGAGCCGCAAGTTCGAGGTTCTGGGAATCCCGATATGATCCCACATTTCAGCACGGTCAGCGATCAGCCTACCGTCATGCGTATTCTCATCATCTCCCCTCATTTCCCGCCGACGAACGCGGCGGACATGCAGCGGGTGCGGCTCTTGCTGCCATATTTCCGCGAAGCGGGAGTGCAGGCCGAGGTTCTGGCGGTGGAGCCAGAGCAGGTGGCGGCGCCAGAGGACACGTGGCTGCAAGCGGGATTGCCCGCGGACGTGCCGGTGCACCGGGTGAAAGCTCTCGGACTGGAGTGGGGGAAAATTCCTGGACTGGGGACGCTGAGCTGCCGGGCGCTGCGGGCGATCCGGCGCAAGGGGGAAGAGCTGCTGGGAAGAGAAGCTGATAGAGGAGATCAGACGTCAGGAGTCGGAAGTCAGATGTCGGAGGTCGGAGATCGGATGCCGGGATTCGATCTAGTATACTTCTCCACGACTCAGTTCGGGATCCACGTGTTGGGACCGGAGTGGAAGCGCAAGTTCGGAGTGCCCTTCGTGATGGATTACCAGGATCCCTGGGTGAACGATTACTATCGGGAGCATCCGGACATCGTGCCGCCGGGAGGGCCGGTGAAATATGGACTGGCAAGCTGGATGAGCCGGCGGCAGGAACCGAAGGTGCTGCGCGAGTGCGCGGGAATCACCAGCGTGTCGGCGGCGTATCCGGAGCAGTTGCAGGCGCGCTATCCATGGCTGCAAATCGAAGAGGTTTTTACCGCAAAGGCGCAAAGGAAACAAAGCGTCGCAGAGCAAGAGATGGAAATGGGTGGGCTCCGCTCCCCAAGCTTCGGCAACCGACAACCGACCACGGACAACGGACAACCGACTGCCACCTTCCACTCACTTCCCTCCCTCGTCCTGCCCTTCCCCGGAGACGAGCGGGACCTGAAGCGTGTGCGGGAGTCGGAGGTTCGGCAGGCGGTGTTCGATCCGAACGACGGCAAGCGGCACTGGGTTTACATCGGTCGCGGGGGTGAGGACATGGCGCTCGCAGTCCGGGGAATCCTCGCTGCGATTTCCGATCTCCGACCTCAGATCGCCGACGTCCGCATTCACTTCATCGGCACTTCGTATGCGGCGGCAGGACGTGGGGCGAAGACGATCGAGGCATTGGCTGCGGATTACGGACTGGACCAGATCGTGGACGAACATCCGGACCGGATTCGCTACTCTGAAACGCTGCGTTGCCTGTTGGACGCCGATGCCTTGATCATTCCCGGCTCGGATGATCCGGGCTACACCGCTTCAAAGATTTATCCGTACCTGTTGGCGGAGCGGCCGCTGCTGGCGGTATTTCATGAGAAAAGTTCCGTGGTGGATTTGATCCGCGAGGTCGGCGGCGGGCACGTGATCGGTTTCACGAGCGGCGAATCACCTGAAACGCTCGGACGAAGGATCCTCGAGTCGGCGATCGCGCCGGAGGGAAGAATCCGGCGGGTCCCGCTCGACAGGGAGGCATTCGCACCTCACACCGCGCGGGTCCAGGCGCGGCTGCTCCGGGAATTTTTCGTCGGCTGCCTCGGATCCGGAAGTTCCCTATCTCCCAACCCCTGATGAAACGCCCCTCCCGCGCCAAGCTCCAAGGAATCGTGAGCAGCCCCCGCACCCTCCTGACGGTGGATTTCTCGATGATCTCCGGGCGGGCGTCTGGCTTGTACCGGGCAGGGGTGCTGGCAATGGGAACTCTCACCGCGCTCGCGGCGTTCCGGTTGCTTTTCAGCCGTCCCGATTTTTTGCTGCCGTTCGTGGCGATCGCCCTTCCCGCGCTGGTGGGTCTGATGGTGTGGAGCGGTTCGAAGCACGCGGGGCTGCCGCTGTTGCCAGTCTTTCTCTCGCAACACGCCTTGATCTACGGCCTTCCGCTGGCGATCGATCACCCCGGTCTGACTGATATCAGCCGTGAGGTCATCGCCGCGTCGGGGATGGGAGTGGGCCTTTTTCTAGCCTGCTGCGTGGTTGGCTGGTACGGAGGGCAGCAACTCGGTCCCTCGCGCCCCTCAAAGGCAAACCTTGAGGTCCCGGGGGGCGGCTCGGCCACCGATCGCTGCCTGAGCCTCGCCTTCCTGCTACTGTCAGTGGCCCTGATGTTTCACTTGACAAGTCGTGCCGGGCTGATCTTCAAGCTGCTGCCGGATGATTTCTCAAGACTGTTTCCGGTCATCCGGACCTTCGCCACGGCAGCCGGCATGCTGGGGGCGCTGCTCGGGGGGCTGGCGGTCGCGGGCCGTCCCAACCACTTCCGAACCTGGATTTACTGGGCCTTTTTGGCTGCGATCTTCGTGCTCTCCGTGGCGGACGTGCTGCTCTCCGGTGCCAGTGGACTGATCCTTTCGGCAGCGGTGGGACTGGCGCTCGGCAAGCGGAAAATACCCCTGACCTTTCTGTTCGTAGCCTTCGCAGTGGTAGGCTTTTTGAATCAGGGCAAGTTCGTGATGCGCGAGAGGTATTGGAGTGGGGATTCCAACACCACCCAGATCGCGGTCTCCCGGATCCCCACGTTCTTCATCGAGTGGGCCGGGGCTAGCGCCACGCTGCTGATGGGCGGCGGAGCGGCCGGGCAGGGTTTGCCCCAGGCCGCCGACGGGGACGAGGGGCAGTCGATCCTCGAGCGCGTCAACAACATGCAAAACATGGTTTTCGTGATTGAGGCGATCAATCAGCGAAAAACACCGCTGTTGATGGGCGAGACCTACGCGCTCATCCCGCCGTTGTTCGTGCCGCGGATTTTCTGGGCCGACAAGCCACGCACCCACGAAGGCCAGATCAGGCTCAATCTCCATTTCGGCCGCCAGGCCAACGTCGGACAGACCGAACGGACCTACATCGCGTGGGGCCTGTTGCCGGAGGCGGTCGGCAACTTCGGCGTCTGGCTAGGTCCGGTGATCCTTGGTTTGGTGATGGGTTGCGGAATGGGATGGCTGGAGGTGGTGTCGCTTCGCAAACGGCTGTTTTCGGTGGAAGGGATGGTGTTGAGCGGATTGCTGTTGATCACCGCGGGCTCGTACGAGCAGGTCGCGAGTATTTTCCTGACATCGACTTTCCAGTTCCTGGTCGCTGTGACCGTCGGTGGCTTTGTGCTGAGAGCATGGTTCGGGGCGGGAGCGGGACCGGCCAAGCCAGGAAATCGCCGCAGGACTGGCGCGCCACGAGGCGCTCGGATCGCACCGGCGCACGGCGCAGCCGGAGTTCATAAAGATGATCGGGAACGCTGACCATCCGTGGCGACTGGCGGTGGTCTTGTCCCACCCCACGCAGTATTACTCGCCGTGGTTCCGCCATCTGGCGGATCGGTGGGGGCTGGATTTGAAAGTGTTCTATTTGTGGGATTTCGGGGTCAGGGAAACGGTGGACCGGACCTTCGGGACCCGCTTCACCTGGGACATCCCCTTGCTGGAGGGATACCAGTATGAATTTCTGCCCAACCGATCGGCGGACCCCGGGACCCATCACTTCCGCGGTTTGGACAATCCAACGGTTGTCGGGGCGATCGCCGGCTGGGAGCCGGATGCCGTGCTGGTCTTTGGCTACAACTACGCGACCCACCTGAGGCTGATTTTTTCCCGGCGCCTCCGACGGGTGCCATTCCTGTTCCGAGGCGACTCCCATGATCTTCATCGCACGGCCTCATGGAAACAAGGCGTGGGGAAGGTGGTCAGGCTGCTGGTGTTCCGGAGATTCTCGGCCTTCCTGGCAGTGGGTGAAGCAAACGCCCGCTACTTTCGTAACAACGGAGTTTCGGAAGACAAGATTGAGCGTGCGCCGCACTGCGTGGACAACGAACGCTTTCTTGCCGCGGCCCCTTCGGCCGCACGAGCCGCGGGCGGGTGGAAGCGCGAACTGGGAATTCCCGATGATGCCACGGTGATCCTTTTCGCCGGAAAATTCGAAAGGAAGAAGCGGCCGCTCGATTTGCTGCGGGCCTTCATGGAACTGAGGGAGCAGCTGTCAGACACCAGCGGCCAGACAAGCGGGGCTCCGACTTCCGACCTGCGCTCACTGTTACCCATCTTGCTTTTCGTCGGCAGCGGGCCGTTGGAGTCCGAGTTGCGAGACCAGGCGGGCGCCGAGATCGGGCGGGGGGTTTTCTTCGCGCCGTTCCAGAACCAGACTGAAATGCCGAAAGTCTACGCGACCGGTGATGTGATGGTGCTGCCCTCTTACGGGGGAGGAGAGACCTGGGGCCTCGCCGTGAACGAGGCGATGAACCTTGCCCGACCGGTGATCGTCAGCACCCATGTCGGCTGCGCCCAAGACCTCGTGATTGAAGGGGAGACCGGCTGGGTGTTTCCGGCGGGCGACATTTCAGCGCTGCGGGACTTGCTGAAGACAGCCATCGCCAGTCCCGAGTGTCTCCGAGAGATGGGAAAGGCCGCCCGGATTCATGTCGCAGGGTATTCGTATGGGGCCGCGACGGCCGGTCTGTTGCGGGCGCTAGGAGCCGTCGGCGCTTGTGCCGCGGCGAAGCTTTGAACTCATCACTGTTCTCTGCCCGTCTTTTTCAATCCGATTCCATTGCCCCGGCTTATCCATCACCAGCGACTTCCCGGCCCGGGACACGTCTCGATCGAGCGGCTTTTTGCCGGGATCCGGCTTCACCTGCCCGAGCCATGGCATGCGGAGGTGGCGCTTTGTCCCCAGCCCAGCCTTGGGCTCGCGCCCCGTGTGAGGAATGTTCTGAACGCCTCGCGGAATGCGGGTGCGATCAATCATGTTGTCGGGGATTCGCATTACCTGGCGCTCGGGCTCCCGCGAGAGGGGCTGGTGCTGACAATTCACGATTGTGCGACGCTCCGTCGGTTGCGCGGCGTGGCGCGGGAGGTGTTCCGGCAGCTTTGGTTCGTCCAGCCGATGCGGCGCGCGGCCGTGGTGACGACCATCTCGCATGCAAGCCGCGACGAGCTGCATGAATGGACCGGTGACCTGGCGGAAAAGGTCCGCGTCATCCCCAACTGTGTGGGGCCGGAATTCAAGCCGGACCCTCGACCGCTGCGGAAGGAAAATCCCGTGGTGCTCCAAGTGGGCGTGAAATGGAACAAGAACCTCGGACGCGTTGCCGAAGCCTTGCGGGGAACGCCGTGCCGGCTTGAAATCGTCGGCGAGCTATCGCCGCAACAGCGACAGGATCTGGCCGAAACCGGAGTTCCCTTCCGCGAGCTTGGCCGTATTTCGGACGATGAACTGCTAGAATCCTACCGGCGCTGCGATCTGGTGGTCTTTGCGTCGCTCTACGAAGGCTTCGGGTTGCCAATCATCGAGGGACAGGCGCTCGGGCGGCCGGTGGTCACCAGCAACTTCGGCGCGATGGCAGAGGCTGCCGGGGACGGGGCGGCACT
>JBBSJY010000266.1:0-5876 GCA_038256845.1 Verrucomicrobiales bacterium
AGAACCCCGAATTGCTGCCGGAGCTCACGGCCAGCGCTCCCGCCGGGGATCTGCGGCGCAAGCTGGAAGCGGTGGCCTTCCGGCGGTTGGCTGCGGATGACCCGGAAAAAGCTCTCGACCAAGCGAGGGAAACGACTTCAGCAAGCGTCGCCGCCGGCCAATTCGCGCAACGGGCGCTCGCTCAGCTCCAGGATGATCCTTGGAAGGCGCAGGGTATCCTGGATGAACTGCTGGAGCGTTTTCCCGATCCCGCCTCTCAGGGAGGGATTCAGATCACCCATCCCGATGGCGGAGCGACTGGCAGCGGCTTGCAGGAGGTGTCCGAAGCACTGCGCGCGCTCGCCACCTCCGACCCTGCGGCAACGATGGCTAGGGTTCTGACTTCCTCCTCCAAAGAGGGCGGACCGATGTGGAATCAGACCGTGAATACGGTGGCTTCCCATTGGCTTGCCGGCGATACGAACACCTACGCCGAATGGGCGGCCGGATTGCCCGATCCGGGCATTCGGGATCAGGCGATCGGAGGGTTGATCGCCCAACTCAACAACAGCCATTCCTATTCCGCGGCCATTGGCTACGCTTCGGAACTTTCCGGAGACAGTCGCGGCAACCAGCTTCATCAGACATTGAGCCGCTGGAATCAGGAAGACCCGCAAGCCGCGGCGGAGTGGTTTCATCAAACGCCCCTCAGCGAGGCAGATCGCAAGCGCCTCGGACACGTTTTTCCCACACCATGAAACCCATCTCCATGGCCGGCATCGCCTTTGCCGCCGGGTTGGCCGGGGGCTGGTTCACCGCCGTCGATAGCGAGGCTCCCGCAGCCGCCGCCGACACGCCGCCGCCGTCCCCGCGCGTGGCGGCCAGGCAGCATCGCCAGAAGGAAAAGGCCGGTGTGCCTGCCGACGTTGCCGCCCGGCTCGCTCCCATCTATGCTGCCACCAATCCATCCGATCGGCTCAAAGCGACCATCCTGCTGGCACAATCCCTGCCGGTTTCGGAGTTGGCGCGCTGGTATGAGAACGAGTGGTTCCAATTCCGGGACGGCGCCGACCTGAATGTTTTTTACGAGATCACCCGCAGTCGCTGGTTGCGGGAAGATCCCGAAAGCCTGATGGACATCGCCCTTCTGAAAAACTGGTCGACTCTCGGGCGCGTCGCCGGACAGTGGGCGCGACTCGATCCCGACGGAGCCATCGCTTACCTGGAAGTTCAGCGAGACCCCCGCGACATCCGCCAGCTGCAGGGCGCCCTGATGAAGGATCTCGCCGATACCCGGCCCGAGTGGGTGCTGGAGAAGATCGCGGGCAATTCTTCTCCGACGGAAAGCCACCGTTGGCGGGCTGCATTGGCGGCGCTCGCGGACAAACATCCGGGGCAACTGCTGGCGGTCTCCGCGGACTGGCCTGCGAAGCTGAGGGAGGGTGCCGACCAAGCACTCACCACGGACCGGCTGACGAAGGACTTTCCGAGCGAACTTGACCGGCTGCTCGACCGGCCGAAGGGCGATTCCATCTTGTCCAAGGCCCTCAACGAGAACCACCAACTCTCCAAACAGTTGTCGGACGGAGTTTTCCGGCACGCGAACCGGCTGCCACCGGAATGGTTTGATACACTCTCGAAAAATGCGTGGGCGCTCACCCGCAATGATCCGGAAAGATGGTTGCGTGTGGATTTCGATGCCATGGGCGTAACTCCGGAAAGTGCGGACCAACTGCGGAACTCCGCACTCAGCCGGCTGGCGAGCACCGATCCGCTCAAAGCGCTGGCTTTTCTATCGACCCGCGGAGGGGCGGATGAGGGCAGCAAAGAGTCCCTTCAGACCGCGTTGCGCAAACTTGAGCTAAGCGACCCGGGATCGTCCGCCGGCTGGCTTGACCGGCTTGCCGGTTCGCCGGGAAAAATCGAATTCCGTGAATCTGTGGAAGCCGCATTGGAGACCGCCTTGTCGCCAAAAGCCAAGACCGCCGACTCTCTGATGGACACGTTGGAATCGGCATCAGGGATGCCCAACGAACGCTGGCGGTTCCAATCGGAACTCATCGATTCCCCGCCAGAGATCCAGCAGGAATTCACGCGGATGGTCGTCCAGATGGCCCCTTCGGAACGGCTGGAAATTGGCCGCAGCCTTTTGAGTCAGGGTTCCGGGCAACTCCCGTTCGCCCTCCGGGCCACCCTGGTTGAGGCGGTCGTCAGCCATCCCGAACCTGCGGGTGAAACCTCTCACTCGCCCGAGCGGAATGACGCGCTGAGGGAGGCGTCGAATCTGGGCGTCGCCTGGGTGCTTGAGGATCCCGCCGCCGCCACCCGCTGGGTCGCACAATTGCCTGCCGGCGAGGCGCGCCGGTGGACCCTCCGGAACATGGCGGCGAACTGGATGTCCCATGACGATGCCGGGACTCGCGCATGGATCGGCTCCCTGCCAGCCGCGGAACGCGCGGATGTGCAGGAGTTTCTGGAGAAGCGGTAGCAGCGCCGCGGGATTGAATTTTCACCGGATTCTCCACTTGTGCGAAGTGCCTGTGAGGCGGCATGCTCCAGCCATGCCCACCCATGAAGAACAGAGTCTGTGGAAAGGCACGCCATCACAATGGCTCAACCTGTGGCCCTTCGTGTGGTCACTGCTGGGGGCCGCCGTGATCATTGTGGCGAGCATCCTGCTGATGATGCCGCTGCTGCTGGTGGCGCTGATTTTCCCCATCGTCTATTCGCTGTGGAAGGTGCTGGTGGTGCGGAACAGGATTTACGAACTGACGACGGAGCGGCTGCGGGTGCAGACGGGCGTCTTCAATCACGAGCTCGACGAGATCGAACTCTACCGCGTGAAGGACACCTTGATCCTGCGGGCGTGGTGGGAGAGGATGGCAAATCTCGGGTCCATCCGCTTGGAAACTTCGGATCGGACGCAGCCGGTGCTGATGATGCCGGGAATCCCGAAGGGGCAGGAGGTGCGGGAAATGTTGCGCACCCAGGTGGAGATCCAGCGGGACCGGAAGCGGGTGAGGGAGCTTGATGTGGATGACGCGGGCGACGGGATGTTGATCTGACGGCACATTTGCTTAAGAATGGTTGACAATAAACTTTACCATCTACGGGGAGAGCCGTAGAAGGCGGAGGTTCTGTTTCATTCATGAAGTGCCCACGCTGTGTCCAGAGAATCCACCGGGCGGCGGTGTCCTGCCCGCAGTGCGGGTTTGCCATCGGCGATGCGGACCGTCGTTTCGGGGAAGGCGAAGTGAGACTGCGATGTCTGACCGACGCGGCCGGGACGCTCCGCCGGGGCGAGCGCGACCGGGTGGAGGCGGCGTTGGAGCGGTTCAACCGCCGGTTTCCGCAGATCTTTGTGGCGGTTTACACCGGATCTCTGGGCGAGCTGGCAAATCTGCGGCAATTCGGGTTCTGGCTTTTGAACCGGGCGGCATTTGAGGACGTGCCGCTGGAGAAACCCAACGAAGCGGGGATACTGATCACGATCGATCCGGAATCGAAAGCGGCGGGGATGGCCTTCGGTTATCTTCTGGATCCTTACCTGGAAGATTCCGACACCTTTGAATGTCTTAGCCGTGGGCACGCGCATTGGTTGGAGGGCCGCTATGCGGAAGGGCTCCTGAAGACCCTGCGGCATTTGGAATGGGTGCTGCGGAAGCGCAGCCGGCAGGCGCGCAGGGATCCGGAGCGTTTCGAGCGCAAGGTGACGCCGCCGCTTCAGTCCGGCGACCTGATGCACAGGATCCGGGAAGGGCATCGTCCGGCGGCCGGGAAAGCGGAGGTCCGGAAATGAGGGGTTTCCTCTGGAAATGGGTGGGGGCGATGCCGTTGTCGCTGGCGCTCGCCTCGCAGGGGCCGTCTTTGCCCCCTTGGGATCAAGGTTTCCCGGAAGGGGAAAACGACGGATGGACGGCGGGAGAACTCTTGCTTGAAATCGAGCCGGATGCGGAATCCCCCGAGGAGCAGCCTACCGCCGCGACATTCGGCATCGATCCGCCCACCGCCGAGGAACTGGCGGAGGAGGAGCTGCCGCATGCGGAAATCGGCTGGGAGTTTCTCCCGGCCTACTTTGCTGAGCGCCCCTCCACATTTCTCATCGATCCCCAACAACTGCTCAGTCCGGCCGAGTATCAGGTCCGGTTGGGATTTCTGGACTATCACGCGGGCGACTCGACCACCGATCTCTTCATCTACGTTTTTGGCGGAGATCAGGAAATTCCCGGCGACGTGCGTGAGGAAGAGATGATCGAGCGGTTCTTTTCGAAAGGTCGGCCGGCAGTGATCGCTTTCTATTACCTAGGGGAGCCGCAGCGATCGCAGGCGTATCTCAGCCCCTCGTTGACAGATGTCGTCTCCGCGGTGGAACAGAGCCGGGCGTTGCAGAGTTCGGTGATCCAAGCGCTCGAGAATGTCCGGCCGGAGAGACAGTTGGAAGCCTTTCTGGTACACATGTCGATCCGCATCTACTGGATGGAAAGAATGTTGGAGGGAGAATTGGAAGCGGGCACCGATCTGCCCGCGGAGAGTCCGGTGCCGCGCACGCGCGCGGACCTCGCGAGCCGTGAAAAGGCCACCGACGCTTCCGAACGGTTGGCGGAGATCGGCTCGCGATGGGGACTCACGGCGGCAGGTGTGGTGGCCGGTCTGTGCGGATTGGTGGGACTGGTCGTGAGCTGGAAGGTGCGGGTTCGCTATCGGTTTCCCGAATTCGAGGTGGAGCCACGGCTGGGTGGGGCGCATGCGGCGGGTGTGGGGGCGGTGATTTCCTTTTCCAGCGCCGCATTGCCTCCCGCATCGCAGCGGGACCAGATGCCGGATTACTTGCGCCGTGCCTGAGGGCAGTTCATCAATGGGCGCATGACCGACTGGGATGAACGCTACCGCGAGGGCGACACGCCTTGGGAAAAAGGCCAACCCGCTCCGCCTCTGCTGGAGCTCATCGAATCAAAGGGATTGGACCTTTGGGGTCGAGGTCCGATCCTTGTGCCCGGTTGCGGCTTGGGTCACGACGTGCGTGCTTTGGCCGGTCTCGGACTGCCGGTTCTCGGGCTCGATATTTCCATGCGAGCGGTGAGCCGGGCGTCGGAATTCGATCCGGTAGACGGGGAATCCTATGAATTGGGCGACTTTCTCAATCCGGATTGGAGGGTTGGCCGTCAGTTTTCCGCGATCTGGGAACACACCTGTTTCTGTGCGATCGATCCCTCGCAACGTTCCGCCTACGCCGATGCGGTGTTTGGACTGCTACCGCCGGGTGGCTTGCTGGCGGGTGTCTTTTTTCTTACTCCCTACGATCCGGGGGAAGCGCACCAGGGGCCGCCGTTTGAAACCAGCATCCTGGAAATCGATCGATTGTTGGATGGCCGCTTCGAAAAGGTCGAGGGATGGACGCCGCGGCGTTCGTATCCGGGCCGGGAAGGTCGGGAATGGATCGGACTATTTCGCAGAGTTGCGTAGAGACAGGAGTCCGCTAGGCTGGCGCTTAATGACGATGACGAAAATTCCCGGAGCCGGTGTGGGGTTGATCCTGTCTTGCGCGATCGCAATGGCCGCGGAACCGGCGCGTCCGTATGTGAATGACAAAAAAGCCCCGGAAAGCCGCAAGGATCTGGAGGTGATCCAGTCATCGCTGGCGGCCGCGCTGCCCAAGGCACGTGCGGCAACGGTCTGCGTCGACCTCGGAGAGGGATCGGGTAGCGGCGTGATCGTTTCCGCGGATGGATTGGTGCTGACCGCCGCCCACGTGAGCACCGGGGTGAAAAAGAAGGTGACCGTCATTTTGGAAGACGGGACGAAGCGCAAGGCCCGCTCGCTGGGTCTGGTGGCCTCGACGGATGCGGCGATGATCCAAATTATCGACGAAGGCCCGTTTCCATTCGTCGAGATCGACC
>JBBSJY010000267.1:0-5837 GCA_038256845.1 Verrucomicrobiales bacterium
CCAAAGCCAGCAACTGCGACCGCCGCACGGCTGTTTCTGGCTATTTTTCTTCTCTGATCACTGCTCACTCGGCACTTTTCACTTCATTCTCCCCCCTTTCCCCCCAACCCCCTTTTCCCCGCCCTCCAGTCTTCGCCACCTACTTCGCCGAGGCTACGAAGGTCAAGAAGGCTTCTACCGCCAGGCCGGTCCAGCCCAACGGCTGTTTCAGGAGCCTACAGTCAAAAGCAAATTCCTAGCAGTAATTAATTACTTCATGATTCATGAATACTCATAGAAGAACAAAAAATAATGTCTTTACATGTTTCTCACCGCATCCTACACAGGCCGGAATCAATCCCCCCCATTTAACGATGGTCGCAACTCGAACTGAGTCTTTCGACAACAAACGAACTGTTATCCCTTGCCTTGTCCTTTGCGCTTTTTCCGGAGTTCTACAAGCCGGACAACCCGCCGTCGCGAAGGACTCGAAAGTGGTCATCGAGCCGACTCCATCACCCAAATGGAGACTTGGCTTCGGATATGCACCACTCCTGAACAGCTCAGCGAGCTTCTCAAACCGGTCGCCCGCCATTCTCATCACTCCCCTCATGCCGGGTCAGCCGGTATTCGGGGAATATGATGACGGCTACGTGCGTCCGGATATCAGTGGTAGCACCCAACTAACCTCATACTGGAGCTACCAAAATAACACCCAGTTTGACCCGGCGAACGGAGGATCAATGTCTTTCGCATCTACCGCCGGAGGCGGGGCGCTCCCATCGCTCTCCAGCAGTGACGACGACGCTCAGGGCGAACTTGCTTTCGAGGTCTTCGCCGATCTAGAGCTTGGCAAGATCGGAGGCCCATCCTCGCGAGCCTCATGGGGTCTTCATTTCGGTTTCCACTATGCGGATCTCGATGCCAGCGAATACGGAAACCAAAACGGGACCGCGACGCGGGTCGTTGATCAATTTCCGTTGGGTGGAGTCATCCCACCGCTCGCCCCCTACGCGGGAAGCTTTACCGGTCCCGGCCCGCTGCTCGCAACGGATGCCACGCGCGGCACGACCTTGGTTCCCGGAGGGGCTCGGATCACCCACAGCAATGACTTTCAGGCCGACCTCTTCTCATTGAATGTCGGCCCTTGGATCGCCTACGCCCCCAACGATCGAGTCAGCATCCAAGCAGATCTGGGGCTGACACTCGCCTTCGCGGACGCCACCTACAAGTATGCTTCGACTGTCAGTGTTCCCGGCGGTCCAAGCTCGGCAATCGCCGGGCGAGCTAATGAGAGCGACTTCCTGCCGGGGTTCTACATAGGAGCCACCGCCGCCTATGCTGTGAATCCACGAACCGAGCTCTACCTAAGTGCCCGCTATCAATATCTCGACAGCCTCAACGTCACCACACCTTCCGCCAGTGCCGCTCTGTCCTTTGACGAGTCATTCATCATCAGCGCGGGTGTTCGTTTCAAATTCTGACGCATATTTCCCATGAAAGCCTTCCTCCCCATCACTGCGGCGCTGATTTTTCCGGCACTCCTTCATGCCCAGAATCTCCTAAGCAACGGTGACTTCGAAGCGGGAAAAACCGGCTTTCGCTCCCAATATCTAAGTCCCGCAGGAGATCTGTCCCCCCAGGAAACCTATGATGTGACGGACAATCCCAAGTCCCGCTGGCACCTTTTCCCGGAAATGGGTGATCACACCACCGGCACCGGAATGATGCTGGTGGTCAATGGATCCACCCGGAGTGACCTCACCGTCGCCTGGGGACAGGATGTCGATGTGGTTCCGGGAAACGACTACACCCTCAAATTCTGGGCCGCGAATCTCTATGCCTCCGCACCCTCCATTCTGATCATCAGGATCAATGGTACCCAGGCGGGCCAGAATATCCAGATCAAGCAACCTGTCGCGGAGTGGAATGAGTATTCGGTCACCTGGTCTTCGGGCGCAGCCACCACGGCCTCAATCGAACTTTCGTTTGCCAGCGCCGGATTCGGAGGGAATGACACGGGCTTTGACGATTTCTCGTTCATTGGCTCCCCACCCGCCCCCTGCGCCGATCCCACCGCCGTCTCGAACAATCCCAGCGAACTCCACACCACGGTCACCGTTCCGGGAAACGCCAATCCCTTCCTCGCCGGCCAGCCGGATGGAGCGCGGGCGAAAAGCGACAGCGCGCCGGACCAGAGTCCGGTCCTGGCCACCCAAGTCGCGGGTGGCGACGTCTTTTCATTTTCCGCGACCGGTTCGGTTTCCTTCGTCGGGGCGGTGAATCCCACCACTCCGCCCGACGGGGGCGGACTTGCTGGAAGCGGCTCGGAATCGGGCATCGCCGGATACCCCGGAGTCAACGCCCTTCCAGTTGACACCCTCGTCGGGGTCTTCCTCAGCGATGCGATCCCGGCGGATCCCGCGCCAGCCCCCTTTGTTTACGGTTCGGAAATGTTCGCTTTTGAAGTTCTCGCTCCGCAACTCCGCCAGATCTTCTACATTGGCGATGGCCTCACCGGTACTGCCACCGGCACCCGCCAGCAGTTCGTCGCCCCACCCGGAGCCACGCGCCTCTATCTCGGCACCACCGACGGCTTCGGCTGGTTCAACAACTCCGGCGCATTCGAAGTCTCCATCTGCCGCCTGACCGACCAGAACTTCGGCCCGCGGCTCGGACCAACCACCATCCGTTTCGACCAATCCGCCTACTCCATCGAGCTTGGCCAAACTGCTGCCGGCAGTCTGATTATCGACCCGCTCCCGGAGGGTGGGCTCTACAGCCAGGGCATGGCGGTCACCGTTCGCAGCCGCGATGGCACCCTGGCCGGAGTCATCACGCCGACCGCCGCCAACCGTCTGAACAACGACGGCCCGCTGCTTTCCACACCGGGCGTCAACTCCGCCGCCACCGGCACCGCCGGAATCAAAGGCAGCGCCTTCTTTTCAACCGAGCGTCCGGCTCTCACCTCGCCGACTCTCGCAAGTTTCTCCGCCGCCGACCTGCCGCCAGGCACTTACGATCTCGCCATTGAGCCGTGGAACGAACTTGGTCCCACCGAGGATATCTTCGTCACCGGCCTCTGCCTGACGCTCGATCCCTTCATCACCTTTGGCACCGCCACCCTGGAAGTCATGGGTTCGCTGCTGCCCGAAATCGCCGTCACCGGCCCGATCTCTTTGCAGAAACAAACCGGCCTGCTCGAACAGCGCCTGACCTTGGTGAATAACTCCGGCCGCGTGCTCAACGGCTTCCGCCTCTTCGTCAATGACCTGCCGGAGGGCGTCGTTCTATGGAACGCCCACGGCACCATCGATGGCGTCCCCTACATCGACTACTTCGGGGAAATCGCCGTCGGAGCCTCCTTCGAGATGATCCTGGAATTCTACCGCCCGAGCCGGGATACCGGTTTTTCGCCAAGCTTCCTCCTCGCCGCGCCCGGAGCCGTTCCGCCCGCCGGCAACGGCACCGTGCTCAATGTCGATCTACGCGTCGTCCGGAAATCACCAACCGGCCTGTTGATCGAGTTCCTCACCGAAAAGGACAAGTCCTACACCATCGAATACAGCAAGGACATGGGCGTTTGGACACCCAGCCTGCCCCCGGTCATCGGCACCGGCCAGCGCATCCAGTGGCTCGACCAAGGCCCTCCGAAAACCGCCACCTTCCCCGGCGGCTCACGTTTCTACCGCATCACCACCGCCGAATGACCCCAATCCGCAACGGACCGCTGAATTCAACCGGCGAGCCAACCCCGGCAGCCAACCCGGGTTCTTGCTTCAATCCCAGCGCTGCAGACTAGAGCCAGCGCTCCAAACTTCCCGCCCATCATGAACTTCCTCCGCCACCTCGCCGCGATCCTCCTCACCGCAGCCACATCAGCCACTGCGCAAGTTGCCGCCCCGGACATCCCGCAGATCACCGGCGCCTTCATTAATAACGGCTCGCCCCAGCGTTCGATGATTCAGGCGATCGGCGTGCGCTTTGATCGCAATGCCTCGGCGTTGATCCAGCAGAGCGCGCTGAAGATCCGCAACATCGACACCGGCGGGATGGTCGATCTCACCAGTGCCGTGGTCCGGTTTGATCCGAAAAACAACACCGCAAGTTGGATCATCGACCGCAATACCACCGCACTGCTGCCAGATGGGAATTTCGTGGCATGGTTCGATACGGACACCCTTGTCTCCGAGCGTGGACGCGCCTCCTGTGCCGCATCCGCCACACCACTCGATGATTTCACCTTCGGCTTCCACCAGTTCTGTGGTGATTCCGATGGCGACCGCGATGTCGATTTCCGCGACAGTTGCGTCCTCCGCGACAGTTGGCAACAGCGGCTCGGCAACGACCGGTATCTCTCATACCTCGATTTCAACATCAGCGATCAGGTTGAGGAAACCGACCGCCGCCTTATCGCGAACACTTACTTCACGGTATTTCCCGCTGCCCCGGCAGTTCATCTTTTCCTAAGAAACGATACCGGAGAAAGCTTCACCGACAACGCGACCTCGCTCTATAACTTCGCCTTCGACAGCGTCGACCCGGGAGCTGCCACCATTTGGCAGATCTCCCTCGATGGCCGCCCCGCCACCGACATTACCCAACAAGTCCCCGACGGCTCCGCGAATCTCGATGAAGCACTCATTGATTCCCTGAATGGCGGGCCGCTCGCCGTCGGCGGCCACACCCTCCGCGTCGAAGTCTTATCTCCTGAAAACGTCCTGCTTGCCTCTGATCAGGTCGCTTTCAATTACCTCGGCGATGTCCCCTGCGCCCCGTTCTTCATCACCACCCCGCCCCCCGGCGCTTCACTCGGCTCGGTCCGCGCCGCCCAGCCCCTCAGCCTCGCCGACTGGACCGTCGAAAATTATCCCGGAAGCCAGGGTGCGTCCAACTGGGTGATCGCTCCCGACGGACTCTCCGCCCGCCAGACGAGAAACTCCGCGCCCTCCGCCCTGATCAGTCCGCAGAGCCTTCTCAATCTCCGCGTCACCGGCACCTTCCGTGTCGATACCGGTGGCGATGACGACCTGATGGGCTTCATCTTCGGCTACCAGAACAGCAAGCAGTTCTACATCTTCGATTGGAAGCAGGGCACACAGGGATTTGTCGGCGGCACCGCCATCCGCGGCATGTCGATCAAGCGCGTTGATGCCGGCGACCGACCGTTCACCGAAGCGGACTTTTGGTGGTCCGATCAAGACCGGGAAAATACCACCGTGCTCTCGCCGCCCAACAATATCCCGTGGAACGACTTTCAGGACTACCAGATCACGCTAGAATTCACTCCCGGAAACATCGTCGTCGAAGTCCGGGAAGAAGGCGTGCTGCTCGATCGTCTCGAAGTCGCCGACGACACCTTCACCGGCGGGCGCTTCGGCTTCTACAACTACTCGCAGGATAACGTCGTCTACACCGGCTTCACCGCCGAAAAACTCGATAACCAATACTTCTACGACTCGGAAGCAGAAGACCCGGACGGCAGCGCGGTCACCTATTCCTTCGCCAATTCCCCCGGCGACATCCCGCCACCCGCCGCCGCCACCATCAATGCCGCCAATGGCACCGTCCTCTGGCAGCCGACAGTCGCTGGCACGTTTCCTTTCACCATCGTCGCCACCGATTCCGATGGCCTGACCGATACCCAGACCTTCCATGTCGAGGTCACACCTATCGATCTCCCGCCGACCATCGTCATCCGGAAAACCGCCAGCTCGGTTTTCCCGGGTGAAGAAGTCGGCATCCAGGCTATCGCAACCGATGACCAGCAGGTCTTCCGCACCCGGCTATTCATAGATGACGTGGAGGTCGATCCCAACCGGGGAGGGACATCAATCTCCACCACCCGGACATTTTCC
>JBBSJY010000268.1:0-5833 GCA_038256845.1 Verrucomicrobiales bacterium
CCCGGGAGGGACATCACGTTCCCCGGCATCGTTCGACCCCCAGGACGCCACCGTTCCATCGGCTTTGAGGGCTAGAACATGGCTTGATCCAGCGGCAACCGCCACCACGTCGGACAAGCCGGCGGGAACGGCAGTCTGGCCTGAGCTGTTGGAACCCCACGCGCCGACGGTGCCGTCACCCATCATCGCGACCGTGAAAGAGGATCCCGCCGCGATGTCTTCCGCGCGAGCCCACTGGGGTGGCACAGTGGCTTGGGAATAATCGTTGCGACCCGCGCCCAACCAAATGCCATCGTATCTCCGCATGAAATAGTGCTGACTTCCTGCCGCGATCCGTTTGGCCGCTCCCATGGCGGAGAGATCCTGATTGACCCCCGGGCCGACATTTCCCCACGCCACCGCGGTGCCGTCGGCTCTCAGGGCGAATGTCCTGTAGCCTGTAGCCGGAGCGGTGATTGCGGTCACGCCGGCGAAACCGGGGGGGAAGGTGAGTTGGCCATAGAAATTGTCTCCCCACGCGGAGACGGTGCCGTCTGCCTTCAGGACCGCCGTGTGGCGGTACCCAACAGCGATCGCACGGGCGCCCGCCAACCCTTCCGGGATGTTGAGTTGACCCTCATCATTCGATCCCCATCCGACGACAGGGCGGGCGGCAAGCGGACTTCCGTCTTCCTTTTCGATCGCGATCTCAGCAGCAGCATTCGCTCCACACAGGATGATATCAAATGCCTCCCGGTGGGGATCGTTGCTCATCAGCCGAAGGATGGCTGATCTTTTCGGGGCCGGCCCCGGGCTGCAGGCGAAGGCCGCGGTGAAGGAAATCCCTTCGCCGGGGGACAGGGTGGCAGGGAGACCATCCGCCTGAACCAAAAAGTCCTCGGCATTCCCTCCCTGCAGCGACATTCCCAGGATGTTGAGCGGGGCGGCCCCGTCGTTCCTGATCGTCAAGGTTCGCCCCGCGCTGGTGGTTCCGGCAATCAATCGGCCGAAATCAACCACTGGATCGAGAATGGCAAAACTGGTGTTGCCACCTGCAGAGATAGACCGGATCCCCTTGAGGCCGGCGGCGGGCCTCCGTTGCCCTGCTGAGTCGGATCCCCAGGCGACCAGTTCGTCGTGGGCTTTCAAAGCAAGATTATGTTGGCCGCCGACGGCGATCCTGCGGACGCCAGAAAGCCCGGGGGGGACCACCGCCTGACCTTCACTACCTCCCTGAGAGGAGAAATTCCATGCCCGCAGGGTGCCGTCGCTCCTCAGCGCCAGGGCGTGGCCGCCCCCCGAATCCATCGCAATCACGTCGCTCAGCCCGGCAGGCAGTGGTTGGTTATTGAACCCCCATGCCGTGATGGTGCCGTTGGTTCTGAGTGCCATAGAATAGAACGAAGCCGCGGCGATCGATTCGACTGCATAAAGGAATGTCGGAGCCTTCATATACTCGGCGAGAACCGGCCCCCCTCCCCACGCCACGACCCTCCCATTCGTCTTGAGGGCCAGAGTGTGCCAGCGGCCAGCCGCGATGGCCTTCACCCCGGATAGGCCGGTAGGCACGGCCGTTTGATCGTACGTGCCGGATCCCCAAGCGACCACGGTGCCGTCGCTTTTCACCGCCACGGAATGGGATTCTCCGGCGGCGATCGCGATGATGCCCGTCCTTGCCTCCACGGGCACATCGGTCTGCCCCGAGGTATTCAACCCCCAAGCCAGGACGGTCCCGTCACTTTTCAAGACCAGTGTATGGGCGCCGCTGGCAGCGATGGCAGTCACATCCTGAAGTCCCTCCGGTAACGTCGTCTGCCCTTGGCTGTTGCTTCCCCACGCAACGACCGTGCCCGACCGCAGGGGCGCCCTTTCCTCCTCGACCGTGATCACCGGGCTCGCGGCGGCTGGCGGAAGGGACAGCACCGAAATCAAAACTCCCGCAGTGATGGGGGAAAGAAGGCGCCAGAGGCAGATCATGCAGATCCCTAGCGAGTGGAATCCAGTAAAGAAAGGAAGATCTCGGCGGATCCCTGACATGTACATTCTCCACGGACCATTCATCTCCGCCGGCGGGCGCGCCCGCACTCTGAGCCGCCGCGACTCGTCCAACGGCGGCGTTTGCCCGCATACGGAGAACCACCGCCTGATCGACTCCGGCACGAGTGATTCAGTCAACGTTACGGTTCCGTCTAAATCCAGCCATCCTCCGAAATAGGTGGAGGAAAAAGTGGCGCGAGACCACCGCGGCAATCGTGAAACTCGCCGCCGGCGCCGCACATTGCCGCACCGCTACGCCAGCAGATCCTTCACCACATTTCCGTGGACGTCGGTCAGGCGGAAATCGCGGCCGGCGTGGCGGAAGGTGAGTTGTTTGTGATTGATTCCGAGCTGGTGGAGGACGGTGGCGTGGAGATCGTGGACCTCGACGGGATTTTCCGTGGTGTAGCGGCCGATCTCATCGGTGGCGCCGTGGACGTGCCCGGGCTTGAAGCCGCCGCCGGCGAGCCAGACGCTGAAGCAGTCGCGGTGGTGGCCGCGGCCGTTCTCTCCTTCACGCGCGGGGGTGCGACCGAACTCGGTGGCCCAAAGGACGATCGTATCATCCAACATGCCGCGTTGCTTCAGATCGGTGATGAGCGCGGCGGTCGGCTGATCGACATTGTAAGCGAGATCGGCGTGCTCCTTCATTTCGCCGTGGGAATCCCAATTCGGGCGCGAGCCGGTATCGATCAGTTCGATGAACCGCACGCCGCGCTCGGCGAGGCGGCGGGCGACGAGGCACTGCCAGGCGAAGTCGGCGCCGGCTCCCTTCACCTTGCGGTCGATCCCATAGAGCTCGCGGATGTGGGCCGGCTCCTGTGACAGATCGAACGCTTCCGGCGCGGCCTGCTGCATCTGAAAGGCGGTTTCGAACGATTTGATGCGTGCCGCCAGCGCGGTGTCGTGGGAGCGGCTGGAAAAATGCTTTTCGTTCAGTTTCCCCACCAGATCCAGCTCGCGGTTTTGCAGGCTCTTCGCGGCATCGGGCGAGCGCAGGTTCGGGATCGGATTGCTGCCGGGGAGGACGCGGGTGCCCTGGTGGGTGGCGGGGAGGAAGTCGCTGGCATAGACCTGCGTGCCGCCGTACGGGAGGTGCGGGGCGAGGACCATGAAGTCGGGCAGGTCCTTGTTCATGCTGCCCATGCCATAGCTGATCCACGAGCCCATGCTCGGCCGCGCGAAGGTGGGCGAGCCGGTGTGCATGCCGAGCGTCGCCTCGCTGTGATCGAAGTGCGACGCGTTCATCGAGCGGATCAGGCAGATCTCGTCCATCACCTCGCGGACGTGGGGGAAAAGATCGCTCACCTCGGTGCCGCACCGCTTGTTGTGCCCGGAGCCGAAAAGGTTTCCCATCAGCTTGTCCTTGCCGCTGCCATCGCGGCCGTTTTCCGGGGCTTTGGGGTCGAAGGTATCGATATGGGAAACTCCGCCGGTGGCATAGATCATGATCACCCGCTTCGCCTTTCCCGCGGCGATGGCGGGGCGGCCCGCGTCTGAGGCCAGCAGGTTCGAGAGCATGCCCGGCATCAGCAGGGAGCTGCCGAAGAGCGAACGGAGGGCGGCGCGGCGGGTAAACATGGGTTCGGTTGGTTTAGTCGAGATAGAGAAATTCGTTGAGGCGGAAAATTGTCCGCGTGAGGCTGGACCAGGCGGAGGAGTCGTCTTTCGTTTCCTTTCGTATGGCTTCCAGGTGATCCAGCAGAATGGAAGTCTCCTCCGCGTCCGGTTGGCGGCCGAGGGCGGAAAGGAAGGCGGCGTCGAGCCGCGCCGCATCGTCGTCATCGGCCTTCACCAGCCGTTTCGCAAAGCCATCCGCCTGTTCGTGCACGAATTTGTCGTTCACGAAATAAAGCGCCTGGAGCGGCGTGACGGAGCTGTCGCGGGTGGGTGTGCAGACGTTCGGATCCGGGCCGTCAAAGGTCTGGGTGTAGGTCTGCGCGGTGAGCCGCTTGGTCATCTGATAGAGGCTGCGCTTGTTGCTCGGATAGTCGTCTTGGAAAGGATGATGCTGAGTGTATTTCCAGTCCTTGCTCGGCGGCAGCGGGTAGGGCTCCGTCTGCGGCGTGCGATCGAGCGCGCCGCTGAGGACGAGCAGCGTGTCCCGCAGAGACTCGGCATCCAGCCGCTGGCGCTCGAATCTCCAGTAGGCGCTGTTGGTGGGATCGATCGCCAGGTTTTCCGACACGTCGGAGCTGGAGAGGCGGTAGGAGCGGGAGGAAAGGATCAGCCGGTGGAGGTGCTTGAGCGACCAGCCGTGGTCCATCAGGTCCGCCGCCAGCCAGTCGAGCAGCTCCGGGTGGGTCGGCAGCTCGCCGCGCAGGCCGACATCGCCGCTGCCGGGAATGAGCCCGCGCCCGAAGTGCCGCTGCCAGATGCGGTTGACGATGATGCGGGCGGTGAGGGGATTCTCCCGGTCGGTGATCCATCCCGCCAGTTCGAGCCGGCCGCTTCCGGATCGCGATGCCTCGGAAAGGACCTGCCCGCCGAGCACTTCCGGGAAACGCCGCGGCACCTCCGCCCCCAGCCGGTAGGGCTCCCCCCGGACCTGCACGCGTGCCTCCACCGGACTGCCCTCCGACACGGCGTAGGCGGTCGGGATTTCCGGCAGGGTCTTCAGGTGCTTTGCCAGCGCCTCGCCGGCCGAGCGGGCCCGCTTGAGGATGCCGTCGAGCTCTTGTTTCATTTTCCGCTGCTCGTCGATGGATGCGGATGACTCTTTCGAAGCGTTCTCAAGCGCCTTCGTCTCGCTCTCAGCCAGCCGCTTCTCCATCTCCGCCGTCAGCTCGTCGGTCTTTTCCTGGAACGGCTTCAGTTTCTCCACCGCATCCTCCCGCGGGATCAATGGCACCAGGTCCCGCTGCGTCTGGAACAGCTCGATGCCCGGAAACGGGTAGCGCGTGCTCGCGAAAAACCCGTAGAGGCCGTAGTAGTCGCGGGTGCTGATGGGGTCGAATTTGTGGTCGTGGCAGCGCGCGCAACTGATCGTCAGCCCCAGCACCGTCCGCCCGAGATTGTCGATGGTGTCCTCGATGGTGAGATGGTGCGGATAGCCTTCCACCAGCGAGCCGAAACGCCGCGCCATCGCGAGGTAGCCGGTGGCGATCGTCTGCCGGTTTTTCTCCTCCTGATCCGCCGCCGGCAGCAGATCGCCGGCGAGCTGCTCGGTGAGGAAGCGGTCGTATGGAATGTCGGCATTGAAGGCATCGATGACATACTTCCGGTAAAGATACGCCTGCGGGATCGGGAAATCGGAATTGTCGCCGGCCGTGTCCGCATACCGCGCCCAATCCAGCCAGTGCCTCCCCCAGCGCTCGCCATAGGCAGGCGAGGCGAGCAGACGCTCCACCGCCTTTTCATACGCTTGATCAAATCCCTCCGGCGTGGCGGCCGCCGCCGTGAAATCCCGCACCTCCTCCGGTGCCGGCGGCAGCCCGGTGAGGTCGTAGGTCACCCGCCGCAGCAGCGCCGCCGGATCGGCCGGGGGCGCGGCTGCCAGACCCCGGGTCTCCCGTGTTGCCTGCAGGAACCGGTCGATCGGGTGGGCGGCCCAGTTTCCATCCTTCACCTCCGGCGGAGGCGGGTTTCGCACCGGCTGGAACGACCAATGATCGAAGCCCGGCTTCGGCGCCGTGCCCGGCTGCCCCTGCTCCGGCCACTCCGCGCCGGCCGTGATCCATTCCCGCAGCAGCGCCACCTCGTTTTCCGCCAGACGCGGACCCTTCGGCGGCATCCGCTCGTCCTTGTCGCCGGTGGTCACGCGGTGCAGCAGCTCGCTCTTCTCCGGCTCCCCCGGCACGATCGAATACAGCCCCGA
>JBBSJY010000269.1:0-5741 GCA_038256845.1 Verrucomicrobiales bacterium
ACCGGTGCGTCGCGGCGGCGCTTGAATGGATTCAACCCCATTACCAGCGTGGGAATGCTGGCGGATTCACCTCCCTCGCCGCCATCACCACCGATCGCCAATGCCTTGCGCAACAGCGTGAACTCGGGCAAAAGCACATCCATCAGTTGATAGGTTTCCACCTCCAGTGCCGCCGTGGGGAGGAGCCGCGCCAAGGGATCCGGCGCCTGGTAACTGCTGACCAGATGGATGCCCTCGTCCACCGCCCAGATGGCGATCCTTCCTTCCTTGGGAGTGGAGTATGAAATTTTCAGCCGCTCGCCGGGTCTTGCGCGGTCCGGCGTATCGAGCGTGACCTCCATTTCCCGGGGACCACGCGCGGCAGGAATGGGCATGATGCCACTGGCCAGCGGGTTCATGAAAACATCCCGTGAATCCAGGGCCCTGGCCATCACCACATGCAGGTAAACCCCGCCTTCAATGTGGTCCGGCAGGCGGATCTTTTGTATCGAGGACTTGGTGTCGCAAATGAACCACTGCTGCGCCAATACCGTGTCGCGTTCGATCGTGATCAGGCCTGCCCCGGTGAAGGGAGTCGTCAGGGAAAACTCAAGCTCCTCGCCCGGCAGCCATTTTTTCTCCGGGAACTTGATTTCCAATTCCCCGCTGCGTTCCAGGTTCCTGGCGGCGTCACCTTTGCCCGCCACGAAGAACGGGATCGAGCACAGCGCGTCACCTGCCGCGTTGCGGAACTCATAGCGGAACCTGCCGGGCTTGCCCAAAGGAAGCTCCAGTTTTTCAGCCGTTGCCGCAAGGGTCGCGGGCACCGTCTCAAGGATCACATCACGCGGCTGCGACTCGTAGGCGAGGCTGCCGTTGCGTTGCCTGGTGAGGACCGATGCGTGTTTGATCTCGATCAGCAGCCGGGTCAGCTCCGCGACCGCCACGGGATTTCCGTCCGGCCCGATTGCCATCACATCGACGGACACGGGTTCGCGATCTTCGAGATAGCCCAGATTCCGGTCCGCCTTGTGACCGATCAGATAGGATTGGCGGGAAACCAATGTGCCCAGTTCCGTGCGCACACCGCGGCCACCGTCCGCTTCAAAACCCTCCAGCTCCACCCGTGCCCGCAGCATGGGCGCGGTGTGGGCTTCGATGTTCAATGGCAGGCTTGCCCGGCCCTGTTCGCCGGTCGTGCCATCGGAAAGCGGAATCGTTCTGGATTGCGATGTATCCACGCCCGACAGCCCGAATTCCCACCCCGGCCATTTGGAAAACCGGGGGGTGGTGGGAGTCAGGTGAAGCGTGGCCGCGATGCGGCGGTCGGCGGCGGGGATTCCGAAAAGCGTGTCGAGTTGCACGGCCACCGCGAGTCCTTCGGGCGAGCACCATCCGTCGCCGGAGTCCGGCTCGAATTTCGCCTTGATTTTAAGGCGGTCGGGCTGGAATTCCTCCACCCGGACGATCGTTCCGCCAAGATAGACCGTGTCTTGCCGGGGGCGGTCATCAACCGGCTTGGGTCGCTCAAGGTTGACCCGCCATGGCCCGGTGGGTGCCGTTTCCGCAGTCGGAATCGTTTGGGAAAAAACACCGCCCGCATCGAGCTTCAGCGGATAACGCCCGGCCACATCCTCCTTGGCATTGATCACCACCAGCTCCAGCGGCAGTCCTGTTAGATCGCCCGCCCAGTCACGTTGGCGGACGATGCCGCCGACATGGATGGCCTCCCCGGGGCGATAGATCCCGCGCTCCGTGAAGAGCGCGGCTTGAAGTGCGGATTTCCCGCTGTACTGCACGCCACCGACATCAAACCGCGAGGTATCCAGATGCCGCTCGCCCTTTGCCCATGGAATGAATGTGAGGTCGTCGCCCTTTTGTGCCACCAGGGCCACCGGTGCCTTCTCCCTTTCCAATCCGCGGAGTGATGCCAGCTCGACCCGTCCCATCGCATCGGTGGTGGCGTTTTTGAGCACCGTGCCATTTCTGGACAAGACCGAAATTTCCACGCCCTCGACCGGCCCGCGCCCGCCGAACGACTGCACATAGATCATCCGTCTGCCGTCTGCGGCCTCTTTCATGATGAGGCCGAGATCCGTCACCAGGATGAAACGCCGGTCGGTCGGCCGGTCTCCGATGGGATAATTGGCGGATGAACTTCCGGAGTAACCACGGCCGTTACCATCATGATCACCCCGCCCGTAGTCCGGGCGCAACGGGATCCAGTCCTTGTCCGGTGATCCCTCCGCCGCCTCGCCATCCTCCGGCGTGCGGGGGCGCACCGCTTCGACCGTCAGATGAAACAATCCGGCCGCAGGCACCGCACCGGGCTGGCGGGCTTGGATCAAGGGCGAAAAATCATAGGACGAGTGGTTCACCCGGTAATCGTCCCCCTTCACGATAGGCTGCACCGTTTGCTCGTAATCCGACACATTCTCAAATCCAAACCCGCCGTTGAAATAGGGTGACTCGAAACTGCCGCGTGTCTGGCTCACCAAGTGGTTGATCTGGCCGGTTTGCACCCTCGCGACCGTGTAGCGGAGGTGATCGATCCCGCGCGACATCACATTGATTTTGCGTTCGCCATTCAGGGCGAGCAGTCCGCCCTTCCCCATCAGGGCGGTTTCCTTGGGGATGGCCGGAAGCGTCGTGACACCCCGAAAATCCTCCGGCGTCACAAATCCGCCCGGCCCGGCGGTGTCCTTGGGCACTTTTACAAAAATCCGCCCGCCCGGTTGCCGCGCCACCCGCAGCGCGAACGCAGCTTCCAACGGTGGCGCATCCGGCGAGCCGATCAGTTCGAATTCGATTTTCCGCGATTCCGCCAGAACCTCGTCGGTGACGTTGTCCGGCGTCCAGGGAATGATGTTCTGATTGTTGTCCTTGCGCTCCGGCGGCAGCGTCCACACCTCCACCGACTTGGCGATCTCGGAGGGTCGTGCCGGGATGCTCAACTCGAGGAGCACTGCCTGCTCGGGTTCTCCCTCGGGGGTTTTCCGCAACATGGTGCTCGCGGATAGGATGGAAAAAGCGGAGTCCCTGCTGTAAGCGGTGAGTTTTGTTTCGAGGGGCTCTTTCGTCGGCTCGCCCCCGGAGACCGGTTTCATCCCCGCGCTGAAGCTGAACAGGATGAGGTCCTCCTTTTCGCCCGGTTTCATCAGGGGCGAGCGCAGATGAAAGCGCAGCGGATTCAGGGGATCCGGCAACACCTGTGCCTGGCTCCCGGGTTGGAATATTTCGATCCCAGTAACACTCGTGACTGCAAGACGCCGCCGGGCCTCCTCCAGCGAGACCGGTTGGGAGAAAAACACGGTCGTCACCAGTTGTTGCAGTTCCGGCGTGGCGGGGTCGATGTAATAGTTGCGGTCTTGGAAACGTGCCGTCAGCCGGTCTGCGTATAAAACACGGCCGAAGTGGGTATTCCCGTCCAGTTCGCAATCCTCCGCCAGCATTCCGGGCCCCGCCTCGAAGCGGTATGACCCCGGTGGCAGCCACCCGCCGACGGGGTAAAACACCATCCGCTCCGCCGTTTGCCATTTCCATTCCCCCTGCACCTCGGGATTCAGCCGGATCGCCCCTGCAGGCACTGCTTTTCCCACCAGATCCAGCGGGGCCGCGGGCCCGCCAAACTGGATCGTCACCGCCGGGCCGCTCGCCTTCCGCGCCTGCTCGTCCCAGCCGGGGCTCAAAAGTGAGATCCGCGCCCCGACCTTGCGCATCGGCGGCTTGGACAGGTCCCGCACCTCCGTCTTGGGAGTTGGCGGCTCCTGCGCGTGGGCGCGCTCCGCATGGCTGAAAGCCATAATCACTACTAAAACCACGGCGGGAAACCAAAACGGGATTCGATCTATCATGATAAACGCAACGGTGGACTCTGGCCGGAACTTTCCAAGGTTTTACTTTTTCGCGTGTCTGATATAAAGAGGGTTTACGATCCTCCGCAATCCAACTCCGTAACATCATGAAGACCGCCCCCATCATCACCACGCTCGTCGCGGCTTTCGGCTGCCTTTTCACTCTGCCGGAAGCCAATGCCCAGACGGACGAACGCATTGGCATAATGCCGCCGATGCCGCCACCACGCATCGAAGTCCGCGTGCCGGATGTCGGGGCTATGCAGACCCGCGAGATGTCGGTCAACGCGCGGGTCAACGGACTCCATGCCATGGTCGAGACCACGATCGTTTTCCACAATCCCAACGCCCGCGATCTTGAGGGAGACCTGGTTTTCCCCCTGCCCGACGGCGCGGCGGTCTGCGGCTACGCCCTCGACATCGGCGGCGTGCTGGTGGATGGCGTGGTCGTGACCAAGGAACGCGCTAGGGTCGCCTTCGAGACGGAAACGCGCCGCAACGTCGATCCGGGGCTGGTCGAACACATCCAGGGAAACCTCTACCGCACCCGCATCTACCCGCTTCCCGCGAATGGCGAGCGCCGCATCCGCCTGACCTACACCACCCCGCTGGCCACCGCACCGAACGGCGATGCCGCCCTGCTGCTGGCTATGCCGCGCGAGAAAATTTCCAAACTGAATGTGAAAATAGAAGTCGCCGCTCCCGATGGCACTGCGCCGGAAGTCGGCGGACTCGGCGACGACCGTTTTGAAAAATCCGAAAAAATCTGGCGGGTCGAATCCTCAAGCGAGGACACCACGCCCGGCGCGGACATCCTGGTGGCGCTGCCGAAATTGCCAGCCTCATTTCACCGGATCGAGCGCGATGCCGCAGGGACCGACCGTTTCATGATCACGACGCTTGCTCCGGCCGCGAAACCGGGATCGGCGGAGCCGGGGAAGATGCATATTCTCTGGGACGCCTCGGGCAGCCGCGCCGGATCCGATCTCACCAAGGAATTCGCCCTCCTCAAACTAACCAAGGCTACCGGTTACATCCTCACCGTCTTCCGCGATGCGCCGGAAACTGCCCGCGAATTCGCAAGCGTTGATGAACTCATCGCCGCAATCAAGGACGCGCCCTACGATGGCGGAACGGACATTGCCGCCCTCGCCGCCGCACTGCGCAAGCAGCCGGCCCAGGATCCCGGCGCGCATACCCTGCTTTTCACCGACGGATTCGACACCCTCTCCGGGCAAACTCTGGAGTTCGGCGGCATCACCCCCGTCGCCATTGTCTCGCAGACGGTAGCCAAGCGTGAGGCTTTGCGGCAGGCCTGCGCCGGGGCGCTGATCGATCTGCAAAGCACAGACCCCGAAGCGGCTTGGTCGGAAATCGAAAGCCCGTCCAGCCGCGTGACCGGCGTGAAAGGCACCGGCATCGCAAACGTCCAGGGCATAGCCCAGCCCGCCCATGGCCGCATCAGTTTGCTCGGCGAACTCACCGTGGCGGAGGCCACCGTGCGCATCGTTTATGCCGATGGCTCGGAGTCGGAACCCTTCGTGCTGCGCAGCGCGGATGCGGCCGAGGGTCGCGTCCTCGCCACGGCATGGGCCGCCGCCCGCGTTAACCAACTCGCCCCGCGCGCCGATGAATTCGCGGACGAGCTGCTCGCACTCGGCAGAACTTACGGCCTCGTCAGCCCGGCCACCTCACTGATCGTGTTGGAAACCCTCGACCAATGGGTGCGCCACGAGATCGAACCCCCGGCCTCCCTGCCGGACATGCGCCGCCAGTGGCAACAGGCAATGAAAGCCCGGGCCAACCAAAACGAATCTGATCCCGCCCGGCGGCTTGAACAGATCGCTGAGTTGTGGAAGCAGCGTGTCGCGTGGTGGAAAACCGATTTCTCGAAGGCCAAGGCGGTGC
>JBBSJY010000270.1:0-5723 GCA_038256845.1 Verrucomicrobiales bacterium
AACGTTAGAGCGCAGGCGACCCTACCAGCGGGGGCGGGCGTCGAGCGCGGGGTGGAGGTTGTCGCTACGGGAGATCATCGAAACTGGTCGGCTGGTAGGGGTCGCTCTGCCGCGGCTTGTTCGTGTTGAAGAGTTCCGGATACGGAGGACGGCTGACCCGAGAGGGTTATCGGAGGATCGGTCGTTGGGCAAGGAGCAAAGCATCCGGGCGAAGAACCCATGGAACCCGAGCACACAAGCCATGCCGGAGACTCGGCGGAACCCAAGCACACATGCCAGGCCGGAGACTCTGCGAAGAATCAAACTCATGCATGATCTCTGCAATGGTCTTCATTTCTTACATGAACAGATTAGTTCGCCCACCCGCATATCAAGTCGGGATTTTCGGATGGGCTTGATTGGGTGGGCGATGATCTTGGGAAATCGCTGGATGTCAAGCTTTTCCGTGATCCGGGAAGTGGCCGCGGAGGGAGCGAATTTCTTTCGGGTTTCCTGATTTCCCGCATTCCTGAAGGAGCCCGATATGCCCGCTACGGCTTTCCGTAACATCTATGTCTCCGTAGTGAAAGGGGGCCATAGTAAACGGGTGCCTATCTTGAAGAGATATCATTTTCGAGTGTTGTGAAATGCCAGGCGGTGTCCGGGGGGGGCGGCTCCCATCTCCCTCCTGAGGATCCAGGGCGGGAGCAGAAAACGGCCGCCACCTCCGAGGAGATGGCGGCCGTGATGAGCCGGAGTGGCTGGCGCTCGCCGGCAATCAGGCGCGGAGGTCGAAGCGGTCGAGATTCATCACCTTGTCCCACGCCGCGATGAAGTCGCGGACGAACTTTTGCTCACCGTCCGCGCAGGCGTAAACCTCGGCAAGGGCGCGGAGGATGGAATTCGAGCCGAAGACGAGATCGACGCGCGTCCCTGTCCACCGCGGTTCTCCGGTCTTGCGATCGAAGGCCGCGAAGGCATTGCCGCAGGGCGAGACCTGCTTCCACTCCGTGCCCATGTCGAGCAGGTGGACGAAGTAGTCATTGGTCAGCGTTTCGGGACGCTGGGTGAGGACCCCGTGTTTTTCGCCGCCGACGTTGGCACCGAGGACCCGCAATCCTCCGACCAGCACGGTCATTTCCGGCGCGGTGAGGGTCAGCAACTGCGCCTTGTCGATGAGCAGGGCCTCGGCGGGCACGCTGTATTTGCCCTTGAGGTAATTGCGGAATCCGTCGGCATAAGGTTCGAGCACGGAGAAGGACTCGGCATCGGTCTGCTCCGGCGAGGCATCCATGCGTCCGGGCGTGAAGGGCACGGTGACATCGTGCCCGGCGGCCTTGGCGGCCATTTCGACCCCGGCGCAACCGGCCAGCACGATCATGTCGGCCAGCGAGACTTTCTTGCCGCCGCTCGGCGCATCGTTGAACCCGCTCTGGATCGCTTCCAAAATCTCTAGCACGTGGGCGAGCTGCACAGGCTGGTTCACTTCCCAGTCCCTCTGCGGGGCCAGCCGAATGCGGGCGCCGTTCGCGCCACCGCGCTTGTCGGAACCGCGGAAGGTGGACGCCGCCGCCCACGCGGTGGAGACGAGCTGCGAGACGGACAGGCCGGTATTCAGGATCTTGGATTTCAACGCCGCGACGTCCTGATCATCCACCAGGGGGTGATCGACGGCCGGGATCGGGTCCTGCCAAATCAATTCCTCTTCGGGAACTTCCGGCCCGAGATAGCGGGCGCGCGGGCCCATGTCGCGGTGGGTGAGTTTGAACCACGCGCGGGCGAAGGCGTCGGCGAACTCGTCCGGATTCTCGAAGAAACGGCGTGAGATCTTTTCATAAACCGGGTCGGCGCGCAGGGCGATGTCGGTCGTCAGCATGGTCGGCCGGTGCTTCCTGGCCGGATCGTAGGCATCGGGAATGGTCGCTTCGGCGTCTTTGGCGACCCATTGGTGCGCTCCGGCCGGGCTCTTGGTCAGCTCCCACTCATTCTCGAAGAGGTTCTTGAAAAAGCCGTTGCTCCATCGGGTCGGCGTCTGCGTCCAGGTGACTTCGAGACCGCTGGTGATCGTGTCGGCGCCTTTGCCGGTGCCGTAGCGGTTCTTCCAGCCGAAGCCCTGCTCTTCGAGCGGTGCGGCTTCGGCTTCGTCGGCGACATGGTCCGCCGGACCGGCGCCGTGCGTTTTGCCGAACGAGTGACCGCCGGCGATCAGAGCGACGGTTTCCTCGTCATTCATCGCCATGCGGCCGAATGTGTCGCGGATGTCAAAGGCCGCTTTGAGCGGATCCGGATTGCCGTCCGGCCCCTCGGGGTTGACATAAATCAGGCCCATCTGCACCGCCGCGAGCGGATTTTCCAGATCCCGGCTGTGGATGTCACCATCGGCATCGTCATCGGAAACGAGCACGCCGCGCTTTCCGTCGGCCTCCTCGGCACCCTCCGAGCCGTGGGAATAGCGCTCGTCGCCCCCCAGCCAGGTGGTTTCCCGGCCCCAGTAGACATCCTGATCCGGCTCCCAGGTGTCCTCGCGACCGCCGGCGAAGCCGAAGGTTTTGAAGCCCATGGTCTCGAGGGCGACATTGCCGGTGAGGATCATCAGGTCCGCCCAGGACAGCTTGCGGCCGTATTTCTGCTTGATCGGCCAAAGGAGCCGGCGCGCCTTGTCGAGGCTGACATTGTCCGGCCAACTGTTCAGCGGGGCGAAGCGCTGCTGACCGCGTCCGCCGCCGCCGCGGCCATCCTGCATGCGGTAGGTGCCGGCGCTGTGCCACGCCATCCGGACGAAAAGGCCGCCGTAGTGGCCGAAGTCCGCCGGCCACCAGTCCTGCGAGTCGGTCATCAGCGCGGCGAGGTCCGCTTTCACCGCCGCGAGATCGAGGGTTTTGAATTCCTCCGCGTAGTGGAAATCGCCACCCATCGGATCGGATTTCGAGGAATGCTGGGTCAGCAATTCGATCTTGAGGCGGTTGGGCCACCAATCCTGGTTGGAGGTGCCGCCGCCGGCGGTGGCGGCCGTGTGGGCGAAGGGGCATTTGGGTTCGTCTGACATGGTTCTGATGGGGTTGTGGTTGGTAGTTGGTTGGTTGCGTGCCGTGGAGCGGGCGTGAAAATACCAGTCAATCGGGCGGGAGATCGCCGGATGGCGTTTCGCGAGACGGAGCCGCCGTGAGACAGTCGGGGCAGGTGCCCCAGTAGACCACCTCCGCCTCGTCGATGTGGAAACCCGCATCCGAACTGGCGTGCAGACACGGGGTTTCCCCGACGGCGCAATCGACATCGACCGTTTTGCCGCAGGTGCGACAGATCAGGTGATGGTGATTGTCGCCGACGCGGTCCTCGAAGAGCGCGGGCGATCCGGCCGGCTGGATGCGCCGGATGAGGCCCTTTTTCGCCAGGATCGCCAGCGAATCATAGACCGCCTGGCGGGAAATCGTGCCAATTTCCGCGCGGACCACCTCGGCAATCGAGTCCGCGGTCGAATGCGGCCGCGAGGAAACCGCCCGCAGCACCGACAGGCGCTGTGCCGTCACGAAAACCCCGTGTTGGCGGAGAAGGTCGGCGGGCCGGGTCACGGCGCGACAAGGCACCAAGTTCTGGACTGCGTCAAGAACTTGCTCAATTCCAGAACTCCGACCCGCAAGAAGCCTGGCGCGGCGGAGGCTTTTTTCATCCGGTGACCGAATCGACGAGCAGTTTGAGCAAAGTGAGGGTGCCGACGATGATGAGGACGACCATGATGAGGACGCCGATGATCAGGAATACGGCGAAGCTGCGCGCGCGGCGGACCGCCATTGCGCGCTCCGCGGGGGACATCTCGGTGGACAGCGCTTTTTTCAGCAGGTCGTGATTCCGGCGGTTGGATTTGAACCAGACCGAAAAGGCGTCGCCGACGATGGGGATGGCGCCGACGGCGGCGTTGGCGAGGATGTTGAGGGCCATCGTGACAAGCGCCATGCGTGAGACGCCTTTTCGGCCGGCTTCGCCGATGATGGCCACACCGACCAGCGAGGCCACCGTGTCGCCCACGCCGGGGAAAAGGCCGAGGATCGGGTCCAGCCCGAAGCGGATGTTCGTGCCCGGAATCCGGATGCAATCGTCCATGATCGATGCGACCACGCTGGAGGTCGATTTCTTGCCCGTGCCTGCCGCCGGGTCCGGCCGCCGGCTGAAGCCGTCTCTGTTCGTCTTTCCCATCGGATCCGGGTCCATCTGACCATCGGCCGGACCGCAATGGAAACGCATTTGGTGGTCATAAAACGCTCTACCAGGACAAAGAGCGTCCTCAATCGTCCACCAGCCCGCGGTGACCCGCCAATCCTCTTTTTCCTTTCCGCAGGAATGCGAGTGACTTGAAGGAAGAGATGACTTTATTGACCTTGGTGACGCGGTTGACCGGATTGTAGACGCCGTCAATCCCGTCAATAAAGTCCCCACAGCCCGCCACGCCGTGATCGAAGTCGAGACCCGCGCCGAACACATCGATCCCGCCCTCAAGGCAGCGGGCTGGGGAGTGGTGGAAGGCAGCCGCATTCTGCGGGAATATCACATCAGCCCGGGCCGCATCGAGGGGGCGCGGCAGGCGCGGCATTCCTGAGATCGCCGACTACGGGCTGGCCTAAAGCAATCTCAAGCTGGCGGTGACGGAAGGCGTGGCCCAGGCGAAAGCCTACGCAAAGAAAATGGAGATCCGCTTCTCCTTCGGCGGCGTGGAAAAGTCGCTGCTGCTCCAAGCCTTCACCGGGGAGCTGTGAAAGGAACTTGTGAGCAGGAGCCATGATGACAGCATTGACGGTGATGACGGCGTTGACCATGGTGACGCTGTCAACGGCGTCAATCTCGTCAACAAATTCCCCAACCCCCTCAACCCTGTCCCCCGACCGGGAGGAGGCCTGCCATGTCCGAGCTTTTTGACAAACACGGCGGCTTCCGCAAGCTGCATTCGTTCACGCTGGCCACCATCGTGCAGCTCGAAACCCTGCGCTTCTGCCGCCGTTTCCTCACCCACGACCACCGCGAGGCCGCCGCAAAACTCTACGACCCCAAAGGCCGCCATTACGACCAGATGACCCAGGCCGCGCGCAGCGGACGCCAGAACATCATCGAGGGCTCGGAACGCTCGTCCACCTCCAAGGACACGGAGATGAAACTCACCGACGTCGCCCGCGCCAGCCTCAGCGAACTGCGGGGAGACTACGAGGTCTTCATCATCGACCGCGGCGAGCTGCCATGGTCCGTCCACTCGCCCGAGGCCAAGGCGGTGAACGCCATTTCCATCGACCCCGCGCCGTTCGCCGACGACATGGTCCACGAGTCCGCCAAGCACGCGCTGGCCCAACGCCGCAAATACGCCCGCTGGCTGGATTCGGAAGACCCCGTGGCCGTGGCCAACGCCATGCTTCTCATCATCGGGCGGGCGCTCAGCATGCTGAAATCCCAGATCGCGGCCCAAGGCAAGGCCTTCGAGGAAACCGGAGGTTTCAGCGAGCGCCTCCACACCCGCCGCCTCGAAGCCCGCGAAGGCCAGCGCGCCACCGAACCCTCCCCCGACTGCCCGCAATGCGCCCAACCCATGCGCCGCCGAAAATCCGCGAAGGGGGAGTTCTGGGGATGCACCGCATACCCGGACTGCAAAGGCACCAAGCCGATATGAAGAGAGAGATTGGGACAACATTGACGTTGCTGACGCGGTTGACCCGATTGTCAACGCCGTCAATCCCGTCAATAAGGTCCCCACAGCCCGCCACGCC
>JBBSJY010000271.1:0-5698 GCA_038256845.1 Verrucomicrobiales bacterium
CCGGCGACCGCCGCAAGCGGCCGTCGCGACTTCACCCGCCCCGCCCAATTCGCCGCCGCCGCTCACGAAAGTCTGAAAGTCTGAGAGTCTCAAAGTCTCAAAGTCAAAAGTCCTCCAGACAGAATTCAGAAACCAGAAGGCAGAATTCAGAAACCGCTCAAACTCTTCCGTTGTAGACCCTCTGCGACCTCTACGCCTCCGCGGGAAACCTCTTCCTCTTCCCGCCCTCCGACTTTCGACTTTCGACTTTCGACTTTCGACTTTCGACTTCCGACTCTCCCTCCACCACTGATCACTCGGCACTCTCTCTTCCCGCCTTCCGCCCTCGGAATTCAGACCTTCCGACCTTCGACTCTCCCTCTTCCCGATTTCCGACTCTCCCTCTCCCCCCCGTGTCCCTCTCCCCCCCGCCATCCCCCTCCGCGCCCCGAAAATCCGGCGGTTGGGTCAAGAAAACGTCGGTATGGCTGCCGACGTGGCGCGGCTGGTTGGCCCTGTTGCTCGCGGCGGTATTTGCCATTTTGGGGGCGATCCGGGGCGTCCATCCGTTTCTGGCGGTGAACCGGCCGGTCCAGGCGGATGTGCTGGTGGTCGAAGGTTGGGTCCCGGAGTACGCGCTCAAACAGGGACTGGATCTCACGCGGGAGCGGAACTACCGCTATCTCCTGCTGACGGGAGGGCTGGTCAAAGGAGAGGTGGCTCCGGAGCCGGGGGACACCTACGCGCGGATGGCGATGAAGCGGCTGAAGCGGATCGGCGGGGACCTCGCCCATGTCCGGCCGGTCGCTTCGGAAAAACTCACCCGCGACCGCACCTACGGCTCCGCTCTGGCCATCCGCGATTGGCTGGCTGAAGAAGGGGGGGATTTCCAATCCATCAACGTGATGACCATGGGACCTCACGCGCGCCGCAGCCGCTTGCTTTTCCGCAAGGCGCTCGGGCCCGGAATCGAAGTGGGTGTCATTCCCGTAACCAACCGCGAGTATGTGCCGCAGGCTTGGTGGCGCTACAGCGAGGGGGTCAAGGAGACTCTCAGCGAGGGGGTCGCCTACCTGTATGCCCGCTTCCTCTTCCGGCCCGGCGACGATCAGGCGTCGGGTGCCTGATTCCGCCAATTCCTTTCAATCTCTCCATCAGTCGTTATACCAATCTATGAAAACAGCCATTATCGGACTCGGTTATGTGGGACTTCCCCTGTCCCTGCAGTTTGCCCGCTCGGGAGTTGAGGTGCTTGGCCTCGACATCGATCCCGCCAAAATCGAGGCCATTCATGCCGGAAAAAGCTATATCCACCACATTCCGGATGAGGAGATCGGCCAACTGGTCGAGCGCAAGTTGTTCTCCGCATCGACCGATTTCTCGCGCGTGGCGGAAGTGGGAGCGGTGATCATCTGTGTGCCGACCCCCCTCAGCCAGAACCGCGAGCCGGATATTTCCTACGTGCTCAAATCCGGCGAGGCGATCGCCCCGCACTTGCAAAAGGGGACGGTCGTCATCCTCGAATCCACCACCTATCCGGGAACCACCGACGAGGATCTGCGGGCCGTGTTGGAAAAGGGCTCCGGGCTGGTCGCGGGAGAAGACTTCCACCTCGCCTTTTCGCCGGAGCGGGAAGATCCGGGCAACCCCCAGAGCATCGTCGCCGAGATTCCCAAGGTGATCGGCGGCTACTCGCCGAAGTGTCTGGAGAAAGCCATGGAAGTGTATGGCAAGGCGATCCGCCGGATGGTCCCGGTGTCTTCCTGCCGGGCGGCGGAGGCCACCAAGCTGCTGGAAAACATTTTCCGCAGCGTGAACATCGCCTTGGTGAACGAGCTGAAACTGGTCTACGGCGCCATGGACATCGATGTCTGGGAAGTGATCGAGGCGGCCAAGACCAAGCCCTTCGGTTACATGGCCTTCTATCCGGGGCCCGGCCTCGGCGGTCACTGCATCCCGATCGATCCCTTCTATCTGACCTGGAAGGCCCGCGAGTACGAGCACGCCACCCGCTTCATCGAATTGGCCGGCGAGGTGAACACCTCGATGCCCAAGCATGTGGTCGAGCGGGTGGGGGAGGCGCTCAATGACGATAAGAAATCCATCAACGGCTCGCGGGTCCTCATCGTGGGACTCGCCTACAAGCCGAACGTCGATGATGACCGCGAATCGCCCAGCTACAAGCTGCTGGAGATGCTCAAGAACAAGGGCGCCGAGGTGGCGTATTACGATCCCTACGTGCCCGTCATCCGGCCGAGCCGCGAGCATGCCCATTGGGCGGGCACCGAATCGGTGGCCTGGGATGAGGCGACCATCGGCTCATTCGACGCCGTGCTGGTCAGCACTGCCCACGCTTGCATCGATTTCAGCGAACTCGGCCAATGGGCCCGCTGCATCGTCGATACCCGCAATGCCATGAAAGACATCACTCCCAAAACCGCGAAGATCTGGAAGGCCTGAGCCGATCGTCGCGCGACCGGCCGCAGCTCCCGAATCGGACCGGCGGAAACCCAAACCCATCACACCCATGGAAAAGACCAACACCCCGGCGGAACCTATCATCGAAACCCGGTTGGCCGGCGCGGGGGGCGGTGCGACGTTTTGGTCGGATCGCCGCCTGATCGGCTTCGCCTCCTATGTCGCCCTGCTGACACTGGTCTTCGTGGTTCCGCTGACGGCCCTCGTCCGCCATGCGCTGAAGGAGGATCTGCACTCGCACATCCTGCTCATTCCGGTGGTTTCCCTCTACCTGGCGGGGTTGAAACGGGATTCCCTGCCGCGGGAACGGAGGGGTTCCACGGTCTTCGCCGTCTTCTTCGCACTGGCCGCCGCCGCGGTATTTTTCGTCCCGGGTCTGGCCGGCGCGGGCGAGTGGAGCCACAACGACCGCCTCTCCCAAACGACCGCCGCGTATGTGCTGCTGCTGGTCGCCGGCGCTTTCCAGTTTCTGGGGGCCACCTGGCTGCGGATGCTCGCGTTTCCCTTCACCTTCCTGGTGTTCATGATTCCCATGCCCGACGCGATGATCGTCGGGCTAGAGGAATTTCTCATGCTCCGCTCCGCCGAGCTCTCCTACCTGTTTTTCCAGTGGGCGGGCACCCCGGTGTTCCGCACCGGCCAGGTCTTGGAGCTGCCGGGGATCGTTCTCGAGGTGGCGCAGGAATGCAGCGGGATCCGCTCGACGGTGGTGCTGTTCATCACCAGCCTGATCGCGGCCTATCTGTTTCTTTCCTCATCCCTTCACCGCGGCCTGCTGGTGGCCCTGGTGATTCCGCTTGGAATCATCCGCAACGCGTCGCGGGTTCTGACGATCGGATTGCTCTGCGTCCACATGGGCCCGCACATGATCGATAGCTGGGTCCACCATCGCGGCGGTCCGCTGTTTTTCGGTGCCTCGCTGGTGCCGCTGTTTCTGCTCGCGACCTGGTTTCGCTACCGCGAGAACAAGGCTGCCGGGGCGAAAAAAGATGGTGACTCTTCTTTGCAGGAAGGGCAGCATCCGTAGGGCGGTTTTGATCCGCACGCCCACCGCCACCCTCACCCGGCATCCCCGCTGTTCTCCCCGAATCCTCATGAAAACGAAGTCACCTACCCTGTCGGACGCCGCGAGGCGCGTTGCTCCAGCCGGACCATCCGCCGGGGCGCACCGGACTGTCCCGCGCCGCCTGCGCGGAATGCTGATGGCCGCCGTCGCGGGCTTGGCCGCCACCGCCTGCGCACCGTCGCCTGAAATGTATAACATTCCCGCCGAGGCGCTGGTCGCCACGCCGCGCAACGCCCTTGCGATCGGGGACGTGGTCCGGCTCAGCTACGCCGGCGCGCCGGAGTTCAACCAGACCCAGAAGGTTCAGCCCGATGGCAGGATCAGCCTGCCGCGGGTGGGCAGCGTGACGGCCTCCGGCCGCAGCGTCACCGCCCTGCAGGACTCGCTGACAGCGATGTACAAGCCCCATCTCAATGATTCCACGGTGATGGTGTCCCTCGAGCAACCGGCGGCCGCGGTGTATGTTTCGGGTGCGGTCAACCAGCCGGGCAAGGTGCCCCTGGACCGATCGCTCACCGCCCTGGAGGCGGTGATGGAGGCAGGCGGATTTTCCCCGATCGCCAATCCCAAGCAGGTGTTCGTGCTCCGCACCGAGGGCGGCCGCCAGAAGCGCTACCCCCTTAATATGGAACAGGCGCTCGCCGGCTTCGAAACCCGCGCGTTCTACCTGCGGCCCTACGATGTGATCTGGGTCAAGAAAAGCAACTGGTAGTCCCGCCCGCTGAGGTCCCAAGTTCTCCCCGTTCCCTATTTCCGATTCATGAGCGCTGACGACCGCAGGCGGGTCTTGGTTTCTTCGTTTCAGTGCAAGGCCGGCGGCGCGTCCGAAGGCTATTCCGCATACAAATGGGTCGAGGAAATCGCAAAATATCACGATGTCACGCTCCTTACCGTGGATCAGACGCCGGTCCCCGAGGGGGTGGAACTCGTCCGGCCGGCGGAGCGTTTTTCTTCGGCCAACAAATTGCTCAGGCGTTTGAATGGCGAGATCAAACTCGATTACTATCGATTCGACCGCGCGAGTAAGAAGTCGATGCGGGACCGCATCAATGGTTTCGATCTGGTTCATCACGTGGCCCCGATCGCCCCGCGTTACCCCAACTCGGTGGGGGTCATGGGAAAGAAATTCGTCCTCGGCCCGATTGGCGGCTGCCAGCGGGTTCCTCCCGGTTTCCGGAAAGATGTCGAGGCGCACGAGGAGACCTTTTTCAAGCTGCGTCTGTTGGACCGTCTGCGTCTCGATCATGATCCGTTTCTGCGGAAGACCTACCAATCGGCGGACAGGATCATCCTGGTGGGCAGATTCATGTTGGATGTGATCCCGCAGGAGTTTCATGACAAATGCGATTTCATGCTGGAAACCGGCATCAACGCCTCGGAATTCGGGATGCTGGAAAAACCCGATTCGAACGAGGGAGAGACTCTCAACCTCCTCTACGTCGGGCGGGTGGTCCCATACAAAGGGCTGATCTATCTTCTCCGCGCCCTGGCGGCGTTGGACGAGCGGGAAAGGAAAGGGATCCGGCTCTCGGTCATCGGCGATCGGGGCGAGGGGGCCTACGAAAGGGAATGCAGAGAGCGGGTCGCGGCAAGCGGGCTGGAACCGGTCGTTCAATTCCTGGGTTTCAGGAAAAAGGCGGAGATCGTCGCATACTATCAGAAATCCGATTTGTTCGTCTTTCCAAGTCTGGCGGAGACCAGCGGCAATGTCATTCTCGAAGCCATGGCCGTCGGCTGTCCCGCGATGGTGGCCGCCTGTGGCGGACCGGCAGACATTGTGACCGATGCCAGCGGATTTTTGATCGAGCCCCGCGATCCGGAGCAATTTGTGGCCGATATGGCCCGGGTGATCCGCGGCCTCATCGGCCGACGGGAAAGCCTCGCGGAAAAACGGCGTGAGTCACGGGCCTTGATCGAGCGGAAATTCGATTGGTCGCGGAAAGGCGAGGTCATGAGGGATTGGTATCGCGAAGTTCTCGCCGCCCCCCCCGCTCAGGCTCCAATCACACATACCATTTAGAGATAAGTCACCGTCCATGATTCGCCTCCGGCACAAGTTGTTTCTCCAAACTTTTCTGATCTTCGACCAGTTGGTGTTGGTGAGTGTTTTCGTCCTGCTCGTGGCCTATGTGGAGGAAAAAGGAAACTTCGACTTCGTGTCGGAGGTGTCGACCG
>JBBSJY010000272.1:0-5635 GCA_038256845.1 Verrucomicrobiales bacterium
CCACCCATCAATAGTTGCGGGGAATCCGATGCAAGATCTGCGGGATATCCGCTTTCCCGAGGATGCCAGTTCCGATGTGGATTCTTTTAGCCACTTGCAATCAGATACATATGATTCGCCCGCGGTTCAGGCACGCGGCCTGCAAATCCACGGTCACCATCATGAAAGCCGTGAATCTCCATTATCCCGATCTGGCTTCTCCAAATATCATGATTTTCCCGGCACCGTCGGCGCTCTCCCGCCGGATCCCGCTTCCGCCGGTGTGCGGGCTGAAGACGCGGCGTTCCCCTGGCCCGGCGAAAAAATCCACGCCACACCGCGCCAGCGAGGATCCGGTTTCCGAGTCCCGACTCTCGGAGCTGTTCGCCCTGAAACGCGCGGAAAAACCACCGGAAAATTTCCTCGCGGATTTCATCGTCGAGTTTCGCCGGCGCAATTATGGCTCCAGCGAGGGGGATTCCTAATGGCCGGAGATTCTACGGAGCGGCATTGCCCGCGGAGTTGCTGGTCCCGGGCCGCGGCGTCGATCACAAGGGTGGGGGAAGCCTTCGATGGCCAACTCTGACTCCTGCAGCGGGCTTTGACCATTGGCCGGCACCTTCGCAAGGCGCTCAAGGAGGAGGCCAACGGGACCGCCAACCGCTGATTGAAAATCTCGCGCAAGCCGTTGGATTGCCCGCCGCCGGAAAGCAACATCGCCCGCTGAATGTTCGCGGCCTCGCGAAGGGTCCCCAAGACCACGATCGCGCGCTCAGGCCACTGGCTCCAGCAGCTTGCGGAGTGTCTGCAGGAGCGTTTTCGCGCGATAAGGCTTCGCGAGAAAATACTTCACGCCGAGCCTCGTGACTTCGCTGATCCCGGCGCTGGACGAGAGCCCGCTCGCGGCGATGATCCGCACATCGGGATTGATGTGCAGCAGGATCTGGATGGTTGCCGGGCCGTCCATCACCGGCATCATCATGTCGGTCAGCACCGCCGCGATTTCCGCCGTCCTCGCGGCGTAGATGGCGACGGCCTCCGCGCCGTCGCCGGCCAGCACCACGCGGTAGCCAAAGGTTTCGAGGGTTTGCCTGGTGATTTCCCGCACCGCAGCCTCGTCGTCGATGACGAGGATCCATTCACCCCGCCCGCGCGGCAGCTCCACCTCTGCGGTGGCGGCCGGGCGCGCCGAGGGCTCGGTGTGGGCCGGCAGATAGATCCGGAATTTCGTCCCTTTGCCCACCTCGCTGTAGAGGCGGAGGAAGCCATCGTGGCTCCTGACGATCGTCATCGAGGTCGCGAGGCCCAGCCCGGTGCCTTTGCCCGGTTCCTTGGTGGTGAAGAAGGGGTCGAAGATTCTCTCCATGACCTCGGGCGGCATGCCGGTCCCGCTGTCCTCGACCTGCACGCGAAGATAAGAGCCCGGTTTCGCTTCGGAATCCATCGCCGCGTAGTGCCCGTCAAAGTCCACGTTCTCCGCCGAGAGGGTGAGCGTGCCGCCGCCCGGCATCGCGTCGCGGGCATTCACGCAGAGGTTGAGAAGCACCTGGTGGAGCTGCGTGGGATCGCCCAGGACGGTGCGCAAATCGTGGGGAATCCTCGTCCGGACCTGGATGTTTTTAGAGAAAGTCTCCTTGATGATTTTCTCCATGTCGGCGATGAGGTTCCCGACCTGGACCTCCAGCTTCAGACCATCGATACCGCGGCCGAAAGAGAGAACCTGGCGGACCATCTCCGTCCCATGCTGCCCGCTGCATTCCAGGATGGTGATCAGCTCCTGGCTGGCGGGGTCGGGGAAGCGCAGCTTGAGCAGCTCGAGCGACATCATGATCGGCCCGAGCACGTTGTTCAGATCGTGCGCGATGCCGCTGGCCAGGGTGCCGATGCTTTCCAGCCGCTGGGCGCGCAGGAATTGATGCTCGATCTTTTTGAGCTCCGTGATGTCGGTGTCGATGTGCAGGTAGCTTTTGGGCCGGCCCGCCTCGTCGCGTAGCAGTGTCCAGCGGCAGTCCACCACCACCTTCGCCCCCGTTTTGGTGACCTTTTCGAGTTCACCGCTCCATTCGCTTTCCTGGCCCAGGTCGCGTTGCGCCTCGTCCAATTTCGCGGAGTCGGGTCGGAGGAGTTCGTCAAAGAGGCGGCCGATGGCTTCTTCGCTGGTCCAGCCGTAGAGCCGCTCCGCGCCTTTGTTCCAGAAGACGATGCGGCCGGGGCTGTCGCGCACCAGAATGGCGTCGCGCGCCTGGTCGATCAGCGCGGCCTGCTCGGCGATCTGTTCCTCCTGCTGGTGCCGCGCCGTGTTGTCGCGCGCCACGGCGAACAAGCTCCGATCGTCTGCCGACCAGCGGGACGACCATGTGATATGGGTGACCGAACCGTCCTTGCACAGATAGCGGTTTTCAAAGCCGGCGGCGGGTTTTCCGGCCATGATTTCGGCGGCAACCCGGTTGCTCTTGGGATGGTCCTCGGGATGCACGAAATCGAGGTAGGGTCTGCCGATCATTTCGTCCGGCCGGTAGCCCCAGATCCGCTCGCAACCGGCGCTCATCTGGGTGAAGCGGCCCTCCGCATCGACGGTGCAGATCGCATCGGGCGAGGAGTCGAGCACCTTGGCGAGTTGCCCGGAAATCTGGCGGAATCCCTCCTCGCTTTCGCGCACTGCCTCCTCGGCCAGTTTGCGCTCCGTGATATTGACGTGCATCACCACTGCCCCGGAGAGCCGGCCCTCCTGCAAGGGCGTGACCATCAGCCGGAACCAGCGCTTCTCCGCGGGGGAATGGCAGGGATATTCGAGGACAAACTCCTCGGCCTCGCCGCAGAGCACCCTGCGGATGCCGCTGGCCGAGTCATCCGCTTCTTCGGAGCAGTCGCCTTGGGAGGTGGTGCAGACTTCAAGGTAGTTCTGGCCGACGCCAAAGTCGGAGCCCGGCAGCACATTGGCCGTGGCGAAGCGCCGCCAGGCTTCGTTCACGGAAAGGATCGCCCCCTGCGCGTCGAGCAGCGCGATGTGCGCGGGCAGGGCGTTGAGAATGGCCATCTGCATTTCCGCCATGCCGCGCTGCGCGGATTCGCTCTGCCGCAGTTTTTCCTGCGCCTCGTGCAAAAGGTAGGATTGTCCGCCAGGATGGTGCACGGCGTCCACTTCCCCACCGGCCAGTTTCTGGAGCCGCTCCAGCGTCTCGTGGAGCCGGCGCACCAGCGCGGTGACCTCGTGCTCGGACTCTTCCTCCGCGATGATCGGATTCGTGGGCATCGGGCTAGGCGGGTAATCCCAAGGTCTGCAGCACGGAGGCGCGCTGGCTCAGGCTGCCGATGATCTTGCGGATCGGCGCGGGCGAAAGTTTGACCAGCAGCGGCGTGAGCATCACCCCGTCGGCGAGGGCTCGCCCCGGCTCGCGCAGCACGTCCACGATTTCGATCTCGTGCCGCTCCGGCAGGTGCTCGGTGCAGACCGCGCGAAGATTGGCGATCGCCTGCGTGGAATGCGGACCGTCCCCGGCGACATAGAGCCGGAACTTGAATGACACGGGCGGGCTCATGTCTTGTCCTTGCCGCGCAGGTCCCGCAAGTGACTGCGGTTGCTGGCCTGCTCGACACTGCGGCCCTCCGCCGCGCGGCTCAGCAATTCCTTCTCGACCCGCTTGGCCGTGAGTTCGAGCTGCACCGCTTTGAGCCGCAGCTCCAGTTCCGCCTCCTCGCTCTCGAGGGTGGCGTGTTTGAGTTTCGCCGTCGCCTCGCTCTCGATCCGCCTGGCTTCGAGCGCCTTTTCCTTTTCCCAGCGCAGCGTCCCCATGAGCACTTCGCCGCCGGCGGTATTGGCGTCGGCCAGGGTGACGCCCGCGCTGCTCAGGAGGAGTTCGCGCACCTGGTTGGAATGGGCCGTGCCGCGCGACTTGACGACCGAGAGCCCGCGGTTGCGCTCGCCGCACTGGATCAGGTAATTCAAATGAATCCAGGTATCCACGAGGGTCGAGATCTGCAGCGGCGTCCCTTCCACCTGCCCGACCGGTTTGTCCAGCAGACTGGTGCAGACGAGCGTGATCCCCGCCGCTTTCATCCAATCGACCAGCCGCTCCGCCACGCCATGCACGGTGCCCTCGTTGCCCGCTTTCGACAGCGCCGAAACCGGATCGATTACCACGCAGCGCGCCCGATGTTCGCGCACCATATTTTTAATCCGCATCAGATGAATTTCCGCGCTGCCCGTGATCGTCCGCACCGCGAAAAGGCGTAGCCGCCCATTCTTCACGAAGCGCTCCAGCCGGATTTGCACCGAGGCCAGATTGCGGACCACCTCGTTCACCTCCGAATCGAAGCTAACGAACAGCGTCCGCTCGCCGCGCGTGCAAGCCGCCTCCGCAAAGGCGCCGCTCAAGGTCGATTTCGCCGTGCCGGGAGAGCCGGTGATGAGCACGCTCGCGCCGCGGTAGTAACCGCCGTCGAGCATCGTATCGAGCCGCGGCACGCCGCTCGAGATCCGCTCCATGGTCACCGGCGCACCCAACGCGCCCGGCTCCCGCACGCCCGCCACCTCCAGCCCGCCGGGCCCGATCAGGAATGGGGATTCATTTTCTTCAAATTCGGAGCCGCGGTACTTCACCACCCGCAAGTTGCGTTGGGACATGCCCTGGACCACCTCGTGATTGAGCAGCACCGTGCAATCCACCATGAACTGCATGAAGCCCAACTGCGGGAGGTTCGCCGTCTCGGGGCCGCCGGCTTTGGCCGTGATCAGCGCGGTGAAATCGTTCGCCAGCAGCCATTCATGCAGCCGATACATCTCGCGGCGCACTGCCATCGGATCCTGCAACAGCGCCAGCAGCACATCCACCGCATCGAAGACAAAGCGCCGCGCCTTGATCTCCCGCGCCTTCGCCTCCAGCGCCGCGAGCATTCCGCCGAGATCGAAACTTCCCGAAACCACCAGGTCCGGGTTCGGCTGCGCATCGAGGAAGAACAACTTCTTCTTTTGCAAGGCTGCCAGATCCCAGCCGAACTTCGCGGCATTGGCCATGATGCGCTCCGCGCTTTCCTCGAATGCCACGAAGATGCCCGCCTCACCGTCCAGCCGCGCGCCATTGACCAGCGTTTGCAGCGCCATGATCGTCTTGCCCGAACCCGGCCCGCCTTCCACCAGCGTCGTCCGCCCGCGCGGCAGGCCGCCGTGGGTGATCTCGTCGAAGCCTTCGATGCCGGTGCGCGCTTTCGACGGATTCGCGACGGCTGGATTTTTGATTTTCATAAGCGGCCGCGATCTTGAACCTTGTAGCGATCTCGCTCCCTCGTGGAAGGCAGTGCGGTCAACCTCGCACCGAAACGGTGTCGCGGCGATAGGAATTCCAAGCTAATTTGGCCAGGCCGGCCTGGGACCGGCAACGTTGCCGTCGGGCGACATCGAGATCTTGAGGCAGACTGGACAGGTCGTCATGGCCAATTGATATGTGCTCGCCGATCGCGGTCCGCAGCAAGTGGGAAGCACATACCCGGCTTGTTGTTCAAAAGAAGATCGCCTGACCGACCTTCTCGCCGTAATCTTTTCACCCCACCATGTATTCTGTCACCTACGTCAGCTCTGCCGTCACGCCATTCTCCCGGACTGAACTCGCCGAGCTTCTCGCAAAAAGTAATGAGAACAATGCCCGGTCGGGCATCTCGG
>JBBSJY010000273.1:0-5577 GCA_038256845.1 Verrucomicrobiales bacterium
CCGAGTTCGCGGGCGACGGCTGCAGCGGTCTTGCGGTTGTCGCCGGTACACATGATGACTTTCAGGCCGAGCGCGTGAAGTGCCTTGATCGCTTCCGCGCTGCTTTCCTTGATGGGATCCGCGATGGCAAGGATACCTGCCACGTCCTTATCGAACGCGACCCATACCACTGTGCGAGCGTTTTCCTGCCAGGCTTCCGCGTCCTTCAGTAGATCGGATGGAATGGTGATTCCGTTCTCTTCGAGAAATGCCCGCTTGCCGACCCTTACGGTTTTTCCATCGACGTTTCCGGTGACACCTCCGGCGGTGGTCGATTCGAAATTCTCCACCGGAAGCAGTTCGTGACCGCTGTCCTTAGCCTCATCGACGATGGCGCGCGCCAACGGATGTTCGCTGCTTTGCTCGATGGCCGCGGCGAGTTGGAGGAGCTGGGTTGGGTCGATTCCTGAGTGGGCTTTCGTATCGGTGATCCGTGGTTTTCCTGCGGTGAGGGTGCCGGTCTTGTCGGTGACGAGATGGGTGACTTTTTCCGTGATCTCGATGGCTTCCGCGTTTTTCACCAGGATACCGACCTGCGCGGCGCGACCGACACCGACCATGATCGACATGGGCGTGGCCAAACCGAGGGCGCAGGGGCAGGCGATGATCAGGACGGATACCGCATTGACGAGCGCGTAGGCCATCGCCGGAACCGGGCCGAACACAGACCAGACGATGAAGGTGATGATGGCGATACCGATGACGATGGGCACGAACCATCCTGCCACGGAGTCCGCGAGTTTCTGGATGGGGGCGCGGCTGCGTTGTGCTTCCGCGACCATGTGGACGATCTGGGAAAGCAGGGTTTCCGAGCCGATCTTTTCCGCACGCATCACGAAGCTGCCGGTCTGGTTGACCGTGGCTCCGATCACTTGGTCGCCTTCGGTTTTACCGATAGGCATGGGCTCGCCGGTGATCATAGACTCATCGAGGTTGCTGGAGCCTTCGGTGATGATTCCGTCGATGGGAACTTTCTCGCCGGGGCGGACGCGGAGCAGATCGCCCTTCTTGAGATCGTCCACCTGCACGTCCTCTTCCTTGCCATCGACCACCCGGTGGGCGGTTTTCGCAGCGAGACCGAGAAGCGCCTGTATGGCTTGGCCGGTGCGGCTGCGTGCCTTTGCCTCAAGCAACTGGCCAAGCAACACCAGCACGGTGATGACGGCAGCGGCCTCGAAGTAGAGTCCGACCTCGCCGTGTTCGCGGAAGGATTCAGGAAAAATACCGGGAGCGATCACTGCCACCGCGCTGTAGATGAACGCCGCGCCCACGCCAGTCGCGATGAGCGTGAACATATTGAGGTTCCACGTTTTCACAGAGCGCCAGGCTTTGGTGAAAAACATCCCACCGGCCCACAGGACAACAGGCGTGGTGAGGGCAAATTCGATCCATTTCGATACGTTTTTCGGAATGAGCTTTTCAATACTGAACCCGGGAATCCAGTGAGCCATGGCGATGATGAAGACCGGCAAGGTGAGTGCGGCAGCGATCCAGAACTTGCGGGAGAGTGATCGGATTTCCTCATCATCTTCACCGTCGTCGGACATGCCGACCGGCTCCAGGGCCATTCCGCAGATCGGACAGTCGCCGGGCTTCAGCTCCTGGATTTCGGGATGCATCGGGCAGGTGTAAATCGTAGCGGCCTCCGGTTTCCACATCGGATTCTTTTCCAGAGCCATCCCGCATTTGGGACAATCGCCCGGCTTGTCGGACTCGACACCCGGACACATGGGGCAGAAGTATTTTGCCTGAGGTGAGGGACTGACTGATGCGTCCGCTTGATGGGATTCGGTGCCTTGTTTGCCGCCGCAGCAGTCGTGTTTGTGTTCGTGATTCATAAATGGTTCCGAATTCTGATCAATCTACCGCACCGTGTGTGACCGATAGAATAACGCAGGTGGTGAGAACCCTTGGCTATTTCGGATCGTGCGACCAAAACGGTTGGGGTGATGTCACCGGCAACGAGCAACCAAGTGGATTTTCGCGAGCTGCTAGGAATTTGCTTTTGGCGGGAGGCTCATGAATCAGGCGTTGGGGAGGTCTTCGCTCCGCCACGCCTGCCCAAGCCGGACCGGAGGGCGGGGAAAAGAAGGGTTGGCGTCGCGATCGCGCAGAGGCGTCCTCTATTTCTGCGGGTAGTCGATCGCCTGTGCCCGGCCGATTGTATGGTCGATGGCGCGCTTCAATTTCTCGGCCGCTTCGGCGATGGCCATATCGATGGACTCACCGTCTGCGGTGACGGCGAGCGGCTGGTGGCCCTCGAGTCGGGCCTCCATCACGCAGCGCTTGTCACTTGAGCCGCCCTTGTGGCTGTTTTCATCGCTGAGGTGAACCTCCACGCGGGTGATATGACTGGCGAGATGCTCCAGGGCGCTTTCCACCTCGCTCATGGCGAGTTCGGTTAGTTCGGAGGTACCTGTGATATGGTTGTCGGTGTTGATCTGGATTTGCATGGCATGTGTTTGTTAGAATCTGCAGATTGCGGCGGCACCCGATTCGGATGGCATTTTCTCGCTCCTCACGACAAGGACGGTGCCGCCCATTGCGGCTACGAGTTCGCCGAGATCATCCAGCAGGTCATCGGTCTCCGGATGGGCGATGTCTCCCATGCTGATTTCCCCGGTGTCCGGATTGATGCGTCCGGCGATCTGGCGGTCCGCCTCGATCAGGAGGGTCGCGACCCGACCGTCCCTGGCAGCGGCGGCGATTTCCGCGAGTTCATCGAGGCCCTGGTCGTTCGCTTTCGCAGTCATGAAATCTTCGGCCAGTTTGCTGATCTTTTCCTCATAATGGGGTTCGTATGCGGCCCAGGCCCGGGCGCGGAGGTCGTCGAGAGAGAGGACGTCCGGATTGATTTTGACGCCCTCTTGAAGCAGGTAGGGATTGTTGCTGATCTTGTGGAAATTCCCCTGGTGCTCGGCCAGAGCGGCCATCATCAGAGGCAGCCGGGAGGTGTTCGAGTGATGTTTGAGAATCGCGCGATCAATGACCCGGTAGTAGCGAATTTCATCGATATCGGCCTGATCCTTGCCGCCGCCGTGGCCGTGGTGCATTTCCATTTGCCCGCCTCCCATTCCTCCGCCTCCGCCCGAGCCTTTCACTCCTCCGTAGGCGGCGACGGTCGAGTGGGGATCGGTGAGTTCCTCGCCGAGTGCGTCGGTGAGCGTGTGGGGGACTTCCGGGGCGAGCTCCACGGCATCGAGGGCATCGCGGTTCCCTTCGTAGAGTTTGATGCCGGTCATGGTCAGGGCTAGGACCTGAAAGCGGTCGGATGATTGGAGCATCCGGCGGAGGGGTTTTGTGTGGAAACTATCGGCGGCGATCGCCAGCTCCTTCACCGTGCGCTGGAGGGTGATGACTTTGAAAAATCCGCCGGGAGCCGCGAGGACCGCGAGGCCGTCGAGCGTGTGGTTCCAGAAATCCGAGTCATCCGGGAGAGCATGGAAACGGGAAATCATCTCGGCCACATCTGGAGAATCGTCTTTTCCCAGCGATTGCTCCAGTTCCTTGACGAGTCCACGAAAACGGATGGGGTCCTGCTGGTTCTCCGGATGGTGCCGGTGGGTGGGGAGGTAAAGTGAAAGGCATGGGCCATCTACCGGGCCGGAAAGGGTTTGCAGGATGTCGGGAGTGAGTAGCTTGTGTGTGGTCATAATGTTCAAGGTGGCGATTCTGCCCGTTGCCGGAACACGCCGGATGGCGGGAGGCAACGGCACGGGGTGACTCGCAGGTATCAGGCCAAACCCTTGGCAGGTGGAACGCACCCGCCTATCAAGGTGGGTGTGCACCGCGGTGGGGCGGGACCCGACCAGCGATGAGCATCATCCATGCTAGATGCGGGATTCCTATGCGAATCCGGGTTGCCTTGGCTTGGCGGCGGATAGCGCTCTTTTGGGAGCGGGCCGGCTCGGGATTACCGGGACGCTCCGGAGCGTAGGGGCGGCGGTGCCTTACCTTCGCCCGGAGGATGCGCGCCAGCTTGCGGGTGGCGGCAGTGGCGAGCGGGATGTCGCAAATTATCGCTCCGGTCGGGGAAATTGCACGATGCTTCCCCCCACCGAAGTGGGTGGTTTCCTTGATAGTGGCAATAGGGGCCGTCGGTACGATACGTGCGGGCACCGTTCTCCGATTCGCGTGTTTCCAAGATGGGAATCCTCGCAAAACACCCAGAAAATTATGAAACCAGAAGATTCCAAAACAAATATCAGTCCGACGGAGGCAAGCGCACCCGCGACCGCCCGAACCTCGACACCGGTTTTTCCGGCGGATCGCCCGCCCGATTCCGGGGAACAACTCCCCATGAGGCGGAAGGTGTCCTGGGGAGCCGTCATTGCCGGAACAGTGGTTGCGCTCGCCGGATTGATCGTTTTGGGCCTCCTCGGCCTCGGGATCGGGCTCTGGTCGGTCGAACCCGGCGGAGAGAAAGATTCGGTCGCGGGGATGGCAACCGGGACGGTGATCTGGTCGATCATCTCGATGCTTCTTTGCCTTTTTGCCGGTGGCTATGTTGCCGCCCGCATGTCCGCCTCGTGGGAAAAGCAAAACGCCATTTTGCACGGAGTGCTTGTTTGGGCAGTTGCGACCATCCTCATGATCTGGGGAGCAACCTCGGCGGCGAGTGCGATTTTCAAAACGGCTGCCGGAGCGCTCGGTTCGCTCAGCTCGGGGATTGCCTCGATGACACAAAAAGCGATCCCGGATGATTTGTCTGAACTGAGCCTGCCCGATGTCAAAATGAGCGATTTGCCGCCCGAACTCCGTAAAACGCTGCGTGAGCAGGGGATGACGGCTGAGAACTTTAAACGGGAAACCCGAGAGGCCTTCCGTAATGTCGTCTCAAAACAGGAGCAGGCCAAGCTACAAAATGCCGCCATCGATGCCGCCCAAGACATGATCCGCACTCCGGGAGATACCCTGTCGGACATCGAATCCCGGATCGACCGCCTGGTCGGTGAGGGCGGCGTGATTTCAGGTGAAGATCGCGAGGAACTCATGGATGTCCTTGAAAATCGCCTGGGCATCACCGAGGCTGAGGCCGAGCAAATGGCAACGCGTTGGGAAACGCAGGCCAAGCAGACCTATGCCGATGCAGAACAGGCTCTCGCCGATGCCAAACAGCGGGCCATTGATGCCGGAGACGCCATGACAGATGCCGCCGGAAAAGCGGCTTTGGTCACAATGCTCGGTCTGTTGTTCGGTGGCGGCGCGGCCGCAGGCGGTGCCGCATTCGGTCGTCGGGAACATCCTTACGAAGACGACGAATGGCACAATGCGCGCCGGGATTCGGCCTGATCCGAACGTTAGCCATACTGCCGCGCGCGGGGTTTTGTGAAAAACGGGATCGTTCATTCGTCGCCCTGCGATGATGGCAGGGACGCACCTCCGGGGCGTCCGGCGAGTGGGATGCGAATGATCCGCGAATGAATGGAGCCAGCGCGCCGCACATTCGCTTTTTCATTCTCGCGCCACGCGCCGGACCGCTCGGAGATCGGTCCCTGCCTTTGCGGCTTCGCCATTTCACAAATCATGACGCGCGGC
>JBBSJY010000274.1:0-5550 GCA_038256845.1 Verrucomicrobiales bacterium
CTACGACTGCCCGGTCCTTTTCATGGAGCCCTACGTGATGAACTCGAAAACCGACTACGCCCGCATGCAGGCCGGCGATTACGACGGGCTGCGCGAGGTCGCCGGGGAAAAGCGCCAATCGATCTTCCGCGAATATGTCGAAGGGCTGGTGGAAGGGCTGGTGCGGCATTATGGGAAATATCGTGCCCGATGAAGAACGCTCAGCGGCTTTCGGCGGCCGCAGGCATCAAGGCCTCGAAATCCTCCCACGCCTCGCGCTTCGCCGCGCTCCAGCCGGACATGTCGGGACGGGTGTGCGGGGTGGAGTTCCGCCATTGTTGAAACTGGGCATCCCACTCCTGATGGTCACGCACCACGGGTTTCAGTTCCGGGATGTCGGGCTGGGGAAATTGATCAGGCACCAAACGGGCGTGAGGCGATTTAGCGAAATCGCCCGGGTCGAGATACTTCCACCGGCGTAGCAGCGCGTTCGCGACGATTTGGTCGTAGCCGGCCAAGCTCGACGGCTCCATCGCCTCAAGGCAATCGAAAGCAGAAAGCGCGTCCCTTACTTCAGCAACCGAGTGCAATGAGTCCGCCAAGATCGAACTTCCCGAATCGATGGAGCCGGACAACAGCAGGATCTCGAAACCGAGCCTCGGCTTCGCTTTCGACAATGCGTGGCCGATCATTTGGAAATCACTCCGTTCGAGAAGGGGCAAATCACTCTCTTCGATTTCGGCCAAACTCATTGTCATCGGCACTGGATTGGACCGCAGCGCCTCCACCTGCAGGCGCGACCACTCCGCCAGCTCTTGAGGGCGATGCCATGCCCAGCTCGGCACAATCTCGCGGAAGGCATGACCCCACCGGCCGCTGGAACGCGCGTTCAGCCACGCCCAATTTACCGCTGCCTCACCGTCCAGGGCCGCCCAGCGGCTGAGGAGCACTTTGGCGGGCAGCGTCACACGCCAATCCCTGACGAGGGTAACGTTTTCCAAGGCCGCGGGGAACGCCGAGGCCGGGAGATCGCCAAACCGTTCCGCCGCTTTGGCTCTGGCGGCCGCATGCTGCGCGCTTTCTAAATCCCGGAGCCAGCCTGCGATCTCCTCCGGGGTAGGAGCCGGTTGCCGTTCTCCACGGGGTGCTACGACGGGAATTTTCGTTGAAACGGAATTCCCCGCCGGCCAGACGAGCGTCCAGACCGCTGCCGCGGCGGCTGCACCTATGACGAACATGGCGGCTTTGTGCAGGTTCATAGTTCCCCCTCCCACATTCGTTGGAGCTCCGCCCGCACCTCCGGAGCCAGATCCAGATCGTCGGGCAGGCTTCTGGCCCAGTTGTTTGCCAGCAATTGCCGGAAGATTCCCCGCGAGAGCTGGAGTCGCAGGGTGGGATTCGAAATGAGTGCCGCCCATTCCAATGCAACCCGCCCCGGAAAGTCCGCCGATGTATTATACCCCTCTGCTTCGCGCCTGACGCGAGCGGCAATGACGTCATCGAAATCCGCATCGTGTTGATGACGTTCAAACCACTCAAAAAAACGATTCCGATTCACTCGTTCCACCATTACACCCGCCACCGCCTTCAGAACCTCCGCCCGCGCAAGACCGGCTTCCATGCCAGCGTCCACCGTCAATTCGGCCCGGGCTTCGATGTCCGTCACCTGCGTTGGCGTCTCGAAGTGTCCACCCGGTGTCGGCGTCCGAAGACCTGGTTCCCGGCGGGCGGCAAGTCGGCCGAGCGCAAGATCGAACCGGGTGTATGGGTCCGCCTTTTCCATCGCTTCCAAAAGCTCGCCCGGATGCGCCTCCGCCCAGCTTCTAACAAATGCGCGCATGATTTCCGGACGGAGATGCTCCGGCAGCGATCTGATATACTCCAGAGCTTCCAGCCTCTTCTTTGGAATGTCCCGGATCTGAAGTTGGCCATGGTAGGGGAAATGGCCGACGACGCCTTTGAGAGCTTCGGAACGGCCGGCGTCTTGCGGGATCCGTTGGATGAAATCCGACAGAGCCGCGGAGCCGTGATCGAGGAAGAGTGCTTCCGCAATGGTTCGCGCGAAGTCGAATCGGAAGGGAGTGAGAATGGCGGCCGATTCCATCCGCTCATCCCCCCATTCCCGCAGCAGCCATTCCTTCGCGCCGTGGATGTCCTTTCGCGACCATTCGTCGAAAAGATTCACCAGCACGTTGGTGGAGGACGCCGGTCGCAGCTCCCCCACAATCTCAGCGTGAAGGATGAAGGTAAGCGCCGCATCGGGATCTTCCGCAGCCCAGCGCTCCAGCAGCGGCTCGTAGATCGCCACCTTCTCGGAAGCAGTGAGCATTTCCTTCGCGAGCGCCATGAACACCGGGATCTCACCGAACGGGATCTGCTCGAGCAGCGCGTCGCGGCGAAGCGAGGTCACCACGTTGGACGGCCCGGCCTCGATCTGCTTGAGCTGGCGGATAATCGATTCCAGCGATGTTTCACCCGCGGAAATCCGCATGCGCGGCTGCGGGCGGCGGCTCGGGGAAATTGCGGCCTGTGCGCTTTCCGTGGCGGATGGCGTGGATGATCGCTGCACAGCCAGCAGCGGCACCGACACCAGCGATCCGGCCAGCACGCCCATAGCGAGCGGTTTGAGCAGGGCGGCCGCCGCGAAAGGCGTGGCGGCGGGCGAGGCTTCCAGTGCCCGGGATGAGATCTTCGTCACCATCGCCGCCGGCAAGGCGGGAGCCGCGTAGCCGGACAGGGAGCTTCCGAGCCCCGCGCCGCCGGCTACGATTCCCTTTCGCCGGAAATTTGCTTCCAGCCGGTCCAATCCGCGGCGGACCCGTTTCCTCGCCGCCTCCTCGGAAACACCCAGGGCCCGCCCGACCGCCGCAAACGGCTGCCCCTCCAGAAATCGCAGCACCAGCGCCACCCGCTCCGGCTCGGGCAGGGCCAGCAGCGCGTCGTCGAGCTCCCGCGCGAGCTGTCCGCCCGCCGCGTCGTCGTGAGAAGTGGCAAACGATTCCATGGCGATTTTCTCCCGATGTTTCCTCCGGCGCTCGGTGCGCACGAAATTCGCCGCCCGGCGGCAGGTCTGGCGGTAGAGCCAGCCGGCAAGCACCACGTTCCGCAGCCGCGGCGCCTTTTCGGCAAGCAGTGTGAAAACCTCCTGCATGACGTCCTGGGCGGCGGCCGCATCGCCGTTGAGCTTCCGCAGCGCGGTGGCATGGACCAGCGGCGCGTGTTGCCGGACCAGCTCGCGGAAGGCGCTCTCGGAGCGCTCGCGGACATACCGGATCAGGAACGGGCGCGAATCTTCTGCCATCATCATCCGAAAGACACCGCAGCCGCGCCGGAGCGGACAGAAAAATCCTCCACCGTTACAAAAACGAAAGGCGGCGGGCAGCCGCCGTTCACCACCCCGCGTTCCACTCCTGCCGATAGCGTCTCCTGAGAGAAAAGGGCAGGGACCGACCTCCGGGTGGTCCGGCGAATGGAAAGCGGATCACCCAGCCCAAGAAAAGCCCCCAAGGTCATTCCTTGGACGATCCATCCTCACCTCATTCCCACGGACCGCCCGGAGGTCGGTCCCTGCCACTTAACCTCGCATCGACGCGTTTCCATTTCCTACCGAAGAGCTTCAAATAAATCACCTTGGCGTCTATCAACATCTTCTTTTTCACGTCAAACTTGGACGTGATCAGAACGCACGCGCAGTGCGAAAGTCCATGTGGTGGTCGTTCGGAGAACCAAACAAGAAACTGCGGGAACAGCTCGCGGGGCTGCCTCGTTATATTGCAACTGTTGTAACCAGCAAACATCGCTTCTTCACGTTTCTTGAAAAATTTGCGCGGCCACCCTCGAAAATCGCCCGCGCTACATCAAATCCAATTGTTTCGAACCCTTCCCATTCCCCGCGCACTCAAGCAGCGCATCCGCGATTTCGGGGAGCGGCTCGATTCGCACCGCAAGCGGCAGCAGGAGCAACATCCCGGCCTGACACTCACCGGCATGTACAACGTGCTGGAAAAGCTCATCCACGACCAAGGTCTCGTCACCGTCCTCCGCCGGACCACGACGAGTTCGATGCCGCCGTGTTGGAAGCGTACGGGTGGAACGACCTATGGACTGCGGTGGGAAGCGAAGCGCCACACCGCTTTGGATCGACGAATCATGAACGGGAACCATCAGGCCGAGCAGACGCCGCAGAATCCAAAGCGGTGTCGCCGTTCGTGCCTCACTCTGCCACCGCACTCCACACGATGGATCCCTCAACCGCGCAGCCGAGGGGACCGCCTGCCGGACCAGCTCGCGGAAATGGGTTTCCGAGCGTTCGCGGATGTAGCGGAGCCGCAGCTTCCGGAGTCACTTGCCATCATCATCCGGAGGACACCGCCGCCGCGCCGGAGCGGACGGGAAAAACCAATCCGCTGCCGCGAAAACGAAAGGCTGAGGGCGGGCGGCGCGTTTTCCAGAGTCCGCATGCGATTCCCGATCCTTTCCCTGCTCCTCACGCTCCCGCTCGCCGCCCAGGACGGCGACCAACTTTACACCACCTATTGCTCCGCCTGCCACGCCCCTGATGGGGCCGGAGCGACCGGAGGTGCTTTCCCGCCGCTCGCGGGAAGCGCTTGGATCAAGGGCGATCCCGACCGCGCGGCGAAAATCATCCTGCACGGGCTTGAGGGACCGGTCACCGTCGGCGGGAAAACCTACAATCTCGCCATGCCTCCGCAGGGTGCCGTGCTTTCCGACGAGCAAATCGCCGCCGTCCTCACCCACGTCCGCACCTCCTGGGGAAACAAGGAATCGGCAGTGGCAGCGTCGCAAATCAAGGCGATCCGGGACGCGGACGCCGACCGCAGCGCTTATTGGACAAGCGCGGAACTTCTCAAACTCCATCCGCTGCCATTGGAAGAAACCGCGCTCAAGGACCTCGTTTCGCGGGTCTATCTCGGTGAGTGGAACAACCTCCCGGACTTCGACAAGATCAAAGCCGAGATCTACGAAGAAGAGCACAAGGGCGTGATCAGCCTCTCGATTTCGCCGCGGAAGGACCATTTCGGCATCGTCTGGGAAGGGAAATTCGAGGCGACCGCCGCGGGTGAATACGAATACCGCCTGGATGCCGACGACGGCGCCCGGATCGCCATCGACGGCAAAACCGTCGCCGAAGTCCGTGGCACCGGGCCGATGGGCGGGAACCGAGCCAATCGCGGGAAAGTGAAACTCGCGGAAGGCCTGCACCCGATCCGCATCGAATATTTTGAGGACAAGGGACAGGAAGGAATCAGCCTCGCCTGGCGGGTCGATGGCAAAGGCCGTTGGAATGAACTCACCGACCACCAGACCACCAGCGAAGGCAGCCGCCCGATCGTTCCGCTCGCCCCGGTGACCGGCCGACCGGTGATTTACCGGAACTTCATCGCCGGCACGACGCCACGCGCGATCGGAGTCGGTTTTCCCGGCGGCGTGAACTTGGCCTACTCCGCCGATCACATGGCCCCGGAAATGATCTGGACCGGCGCGTTCATGGACGCCGGCCGCCACTGGACCGACCGCGGCCAGGGCAACGAGCCGCCCGCCGGTGACAAC
>JBBSJY010000275.1:0-5299 GCA_038256845.1 Verrucomicrobiales bacterium
GGCGCGGCGGCAAAAGGCGCGCACCAGTTCCTGAGTGCCCCAACAACACCGATCAATGATGGTGTCTCCGGAAAACATCACATCGCCCTCTTCACAATGCCCGGATGGATTCCATGCGATCGTCGTGAAACCCCGCAGATTTCCAACGACATCATATAACATCAGCACCTCATCTTTGGTGGAAAGGTCCTTTTCAAACCGCTCCCACGGCACCGCCTCGTAATGGGCGCTCATTAGTTTGTGCATTGCCCGCATTTCCGCGGGTTCGAGCGATGCGACACTTCGGGAACTGCTTTTCAGCTCAAACATGAGGCGATGAGGATGGAGATCATCAGATACTGGACGGGCATGCGGATGACGTCTGTTAGAAAGTTGAGTTTAGCATGCGCAGGTCCGTCGGGCACGAAGTAGATCCCCTTGGCCGGACCCTCCGTGGTTTTCCTGAAGCGCAGGACGAAGACCACCTCCACCGCGAGGGTGAACAAGGTGAGCAGGATCCAAAGCCTCACATCCGCAGGCACCAGCGGCAGCCAATAGAGCGCGATGGCGGCATGAAGGGCATCGTGGGCAAGTCCGTGATTCGTACTCCACTTCTGTTTCGCGCAAAGCGGCAGCTCGACGGCCGTCCGCAGCAGCATGGATCCCGCGAGCCAGGCATACGCCGGATGCTGCCAGCAGAGCAGCACGGGCAGGAACAACCAAAGATTCACCGCCAGCACCAGCCACGCCGCCTTTGCCCGGGAGATCGGCCCGCCGAGCCGTTGCGGAGGTTTATTCTGATGGTAATGAAAAGCGGGAGCCGCGAATTGCAGCAGCAGCATGACCACGGCGACCCACCATGGCATCCGTTCCACCGCCAGTTGCCACATCTCTCTCATACTTTCAACTTCCTGCGTTCGGGTTTACGCTCCGCGAGCGACACTCCATCGATCAGATCGCGGATGCCGCGCGCAATGACATCCGTCTCATGATAGAGAAACTTCGCACCACCGGTGCGCTCAAGATCCTCCGTCTGTTGTTGGATGATCTCCACATCTTGATTCAAGATCGCTCCGGCAAAGGGTTGGAAAACCCTTTTGATCAAAGCTCCGAACGGCTCAAAGCGAAATGCAAGATAGGTGAAAACGCTCGTGCGGTTTTCCGTTTCCGGCGTGCATTGGCTCATCACCACATACCGGCGTTTTTCACTCATCTGATAGTCCACCCGCGTGACGTAGGGTAATTGGAAACGATCCACGTGCCGGATGCGCGTGTTCTTCGGCACCAGCAGCCGGCCAATCCATGAATCCATCCGCTCCTCGCCAAGAAATTCCGCTTCGATCCAATCCGCCCCCGAGGTGATCTCGATTTCAATCTCCTTGCTCTCCTCGCCGCGAAACAAGCCCCGGTGCACATGCGCGGTGTGCGGCACATCGAGGAAATTCTCCACGCAATGGAACGCGTTGCCCGCGAAGATCCGCTCCATGATGAAATGCCGCCATCCGCTTTCATCGAAATGTGGGAAAAGCAATGGCGGCCCATGGGGGGCCGGTGACTCCACAGATGGCATCCAGACCCAGATGAATCCCTGTTGCTCTCTCACGGAATAGGATTTCACCCGGATCGCCTCGCACGAGCCGCCACAGGATGAGGGTATTTTCGTGCAATGCCCGTCCACACCCCAGCTCCAGCCATGATAAGCGCAGCGCAGGCCGTCAGCCGTCACCTTGCCACGCGACAACGCGAGATTCCGGTGCGGGCAGCGGTCGGCCAGAATCCCCGGCTCGCCAGCGGCGTCTCTAAAAACCACCAACGCCTCACCGAGGACCGTCCGGCCAAGCGGTTTTTCAGCAAGTTGTTTTGATCGGCAGGCAATATACCAGTGTCCCCTGAGCACGCCGCCAGCCTAGGCAGGCACCGGATGGAATGGAATCCTTGTTTCACAGGGGCATTCACATCAAAAAAGCTAAGATTGGCGGATGACCGTGCGGGATCGTGGTTGTGGCGTCTCGCCGCAGCGTCCCAGAAAGAGGAGTGTTGCGGCGAGATGCCGCAACCACGTTCGCACGCGCTGCCCGTCACATTGATATTCCGGTCCACCAGCTTGATCCGGACGGTTGATCGCGCCAAGCGGATACTTACCGAGCGGATTCGATTGGTTTCTCCACCAATTCTGTTAAGCCGTCGTTTGTCCGATGCAAGCTGAACCCGTCGTCACGGATCGTAGGATTGATTTCTCGCTGCCGTTTTTCCCCGCCCGCCTGACAGCGCTGGCGCACACACCATCGTGGCGGCTTCTGGAGAGGCGACATCAACTTCGCTACTCCCAGCTTTACGCACTCTATCACAACGAACAGACGGTGTTTTTCGAAGAACTGCTGGCCACCAATGTCCTGCCGGCGTTCTATCAGAATCCAGACCGCATCGGGAAAGATCTGGCGGCGGATTTGAAGCGCTTCGAGGTCGAGGAAACACGCCACTCCCGGTGGTTTCGCGAACTCAACCACCGCGTCGATCCCGCGCGTTTCGGGCTGAAGGAAGGCACCTACGCATTCGTGCCCGCCGGGGCGCTGACACGGGCCGTCACCGGCTGGATCGCCCGGCGGCCATTCGCATTTCCCTGTTGGATCTGGCTGATGCTGCTGCAGGAGGAACGCTCCGTCGCCGTCTCAAGGGAATGCCTGAAAAGCGGGGAAGACCTGGAACCCGCATTCATCGCATTGCATCGAAAACACATGGCGGATGAAATCGGCCACGTCCAATGGGACATCAAACTGGTCGAACGGGTCTGGCTGCCCATGCCAACCTGGAAACGCCGTGTGCAGGCGCGACTATTCGGTACGATGATGGCGGAGTTTTTCACCGCGCCGAAGCGCTCGGCCAGAGCGGTCCTGCGGGCGCTGATTGATGAATTTCCAGAGCTTGGCTCGTTAGACCATCAATTGTTCCGCGAGCTCGCGGATCTCGCGTCATCGGTTCCCTATCATGCCAGTCTCTACAGCCGTGAAACCACCCCGCGCTGCTTCGCACTTTTCGATGCATTGCCGGAGTTCCGGAACATCGGACGAGTGTTGCCAGCTTACCAACGCCAATGAATCAGGAACATCCATTGCCGTCCCGCCTCAACCTGATCATCGCCACGGGACAGATCGTCGCGATGCTCGCCTTGCTGGCCGCCGCCGGCGCGGTTTCCTCGCCGTGGGTGCTTGCTGCATTGGCCATCGGCTATGCCCTGGTGATGAACTCCGCCTACGCCATGCTGCACGAGGCGGAGCATGGATTGCTGCACGACTGTCGCAGGCTCAATGACTTCGTCGGCGTCTTACTCGCCCTGTTTTTCCCCGCGCCATTCCACCTGCTGCGCCAGGGACACATCGGCCACCATCTTCGCAATCGGTCGGATGACGAAGCATTTGATTTCTACTTCGAGGGCGAAAGCCGCTTGTGGAAAACCCTCCAACTTTACGGAATCCTCACCGGGTTCTTCTACCTCGCCGTGGTACTGGGAAACCTCATCGCCCTGGTCCATCCGCGATGGCTCAAGGCGCGCTGGGCGGATTTCGACCGACCGACCCGCGCACTGCTGGATTCTCTCAATCCACGCTACTTCCGCCTCATCCGGTTGGAGGCCTTGGCCGTTTTCGCGCTGCACGCGGGCTGGATGGTTTTGTGGGGCGTGCCGGTTTGGAAATACCTGATATTGTTAGGAAGTTTCGGAGTGCTCTGGTCCGCGCTGCAATACGTCCACCATTTCGGCACCGAGCGGGACGTGCTCAAGGGTGCCAGAAACCTCCGCACCTGGAAATGGCTCGACGCGCTGTGGTTGAACCACAACTGGCACCGCAACCACCACGCCAAACCCACCGTGCCATGGGTCGATCTGCCGCAAGCCGGTGCTGAAGGCGACGGCGAACGTGGCCGCCTCCTAACGGCCTATTTGATGATGTGGAAAGGCCCGAGTTTCACCAACGAACATGTCGAAAACCACCATGCCGGAAAAATCATCCGCTGATTTCAAGGGCGCACGGCTCGCGATGTTGTTGCTCAACCTCGTACCTCTGCTTCACATCGCAGCAACTGTTAGCTGCCTGTTCCTGCCGTGGTCATGGCCGGCCCGGGTGGCCAGCGCCGCCGCGATGCTCTATCTCGCACCGGTTCTGCCGGGGCGGTTGCTGCGGGAATCCCTGCGGCACGCGCCATCCCGAATCCCGATGGGATCGGCGGATTTCTTGAAATGGTGGGCAGCCTTCCAGTGCCAGGTCGTTTTCCTGCGCTTCCCGGCATTTGAGGAAATCCTGCGCAGCGTCCCCGGCCTATACTCGTTCTGGCTCCGCCTGTGGGGATCGCGGATCGGAAAACTCACCTACTGGGCTCCCCGTACCATCATTCTCGACCGCGGTTTTCTTGACGTAGGCGACCACGTCGTGTTCGGTGCCGGCGTTCGCCTGAATCCGCATGTGATGGAACGCGATGGGGAGACGTTCCTATCCCTCGCTCCGGTGACCCTCGGTGACGGCGCGATGATCGGCGGCTATTCACTGCTCACCGCCGGAACCGTGATCGGAGCCGGCGAAACCACCCGCGCGTTTTTGATTTCCCCGCCGTTCTCAACATGGAAGGATCGCAAGCGGATCCGCCAACCATCATGAAAACCATCATCCTTGCTTTGCTGGCACTCTGCCTGCCCGCGCTCGCTACCGAAGAAGACAAGCAGGCACTCCGCGAGCTCCGCGCCATCTATGAAAAGGCCATTGCGGAACGCGATCTCGACGCCCTGAAACCCCATCTCGCGGACGACTTCTCCGCCGTGATGATCACTGCGGACGAAGTCAAAGGTTTCGAAGGCATCGTCGCCTACTGGGGGAAAGTGGAGGAATTCATCGGCGAGGGCGGGACCTATCAGGTCAGCGTCGATCCCGACGACTCGATCTTCGAGGGCAATCTCGCCATCGCCAAAGGCCGCGCGTTGGAAAAAGTGAAACTCGGCAGCGGCAGGCAACTGGAATTCACCTCCCGATGGACCGCCATCGCCCGCAAACAAGGCAGCGCTTGGAAACTCGTCCGCATCCACGCCACCATCGACCCGGTTTCCAACCCGATCATCGACTCGCTGCAACGCGCCAAAATCTGGAGCGTCGGCGGAGCCGGTCTGGTGATCGGCCTCATCGCCGGACTCCTGATCCGGAGGAAGAAGAGACCGGCATGACCGGATCCGCCTTTTTGATCCGGTGATACCTGCCGCTTTGGAACACGCCGAGATCCTCCACGCTACCGTCCGTCCATTCGATCCGGGCGCTGACCGGAGAATCGTCCCCCGACA
>JBBSJY010000276.1:0-5290 GCA_038256845.1 Verrucomicrobiales bacterium
CGAAAATTTGGAGTGCGGCGGGAAGCGGAGCGCCACGCCGCTTTGGATTGCCCCTTGCATCCGGCCGGTCATTCCCAGCCCGGACTTGCGAGGGACTCCGCAGGCCCGCCGCAGATCCAAAGCGGTGTCGCCGCCGCGCTCTGCCACCGCAGTCCAGGCTCACATCTCCAAAAGCAACCGCGCCGGGGACTCCAGGCAGTCCTTGATGCGGATGAGGAAGGTGACCGCCTCCTTGCCGTCGACGAGACGGTGGTCGTAGCTGAGGGCCAGGTACATCATCGGCCGGATGGCCACCTGCCCGTCCAGCGCGACCGGGCGTTGCTGGATGGTGTGCATCCCGAGGATTCCGCTTTGCGGCGGATTGAGGATCGGCGTGCTGAGCAGCGATCCGTAAACCCCGCCGTTCGAGATGGTGAAAACGCCGCCTTGGAGGTCCTCGATGGTGATCTTGCCGTCGCGCGCCTTGCCGGCGAATTCGAGGATCTCCCTTTCGACCCCGGCGAAAGAACTCTGGTCGGCATCGCGAAGGACCGGAACGATCAGGCCCTTTTCCGTGCCGATCGCGACGCCGATGTCGTAAAAATGGTTCTGGATGACCTCGTTGCCTTCGATCCGGCCGTTGAGGGTCGGGACATCTTTGAGCGCCTGCACGACCGCCTTCACGAAAAACGACATGAAACCCAGTTTCACGCCGTGCTTCTTCATGAATTCCTCCTGCACCTGCTTGCGGAGCTCCATGACCGCGGTCATGTCCACCTCGTTGAAGGTGGTGAGGATGGCGGCAGTCTGCTGGGCGTTGACAAGATGTTGGGCGATTTTGCGGCGCAACATCGACATTTTCCGGCGGGTCGTCCGGCCGTCGCCCTCTTCCGCGGGCTTGGTATCCTTCTCGGCCGGGGCGTTCAGAACCGTGAGATCGGGCTTCATGCGCGGGGTTTCCGCAGGCTTCTCGACGGCGGCGACCGGTGCCGATTTGGGGGCTGACTGGGGATGGACAGGTTCCTTGGCCGGTGGCGGCGCGTCGTTTGCCCCCGCGGGATCGATGGTCGCGATGGTGGCTCCGATGGCGACCTCCTCCCCCTCCGGAGTGAGAATTTTAAGAATGCCGGATGCGGGAGCTTCGAGCTCGTTGGAGACCTTGTCGGTTTCCAATGTCACGAGAACCTCCCCCTTCTCGACCGGATCGCCGTCCTTTTTGCGCCAGGCGGCGACGTTGGCGGAAGTGATGGATTCTCCGGAGGCGGGGACCTTGAGCTGGATCAGTTCGCCCTTCGCAGGGGTGGGAGCGGGCGATGGGGTGGCGGGAGAATCCTCCACCTTTTCCGGGGCGGGCGAGGCCTTTTCCGAAACGGTTTCCGGCGGAGACGGCTTGTCGGCCGCAGGATTCGAGCTTTCCTCCAGCCGAGCGATCACCGCACCGATGGCGACTTCTTTGCCTTCCCCGACCAGGATCTCGAGCGTGCCGTCCGTCGCTGCCTCGAGCTCGTTGGAGACCTTGTCCGTTTCGAGCGTGACAAGCACCTCGCCCTTGCGGACCGAGTCACCGTTCTTCTTGTGCCAGCGTGCGACATTGGCGGATGTGATGGACTCACCGGAGGCGGGAACTTTGACGTCGAGGGACATGATCGGTCGTAGGAAAACGGAAAAAACGGGTCAGATCTGGAAGGCTGCGGCCAGCAGTGCTTTTTGCTCGCGGTAGTGCATCGCCTTCGACCCGGCGGCGGGACTGGATGCGGTGCGCCGGCCGGCATAGCGGACCTTCTGGCCCACCGCTTTCTCCAGACGCGGGAAAACGTAAGTCCACGCACCCATGTTGAGCGGTTCCTCCTGGCACCAGACGAAGTTCGAGGCGTTCGGATACTGGCTGACGAGAGCCTGAAGCATTTCGCGGTGGAAGGGATAGAGCTGCTCGATCCGGATGATGGCGGCGTTTTCGATACCCTTTTCCTGACGATGGGCGGCGAGATCGTAATAGACCTTTCCGCTACAGAAAACGATGCGGTCCACCGACTCGGGATTCCCGAAGGTATTGGGGTCCGGCAACACTTCCTGAAAACAACTCCCTTCGAGAAAATCGGATTCCTGTGAAACCGCTTCCGGCCGGCCGAGCAGACTCTTCGGCGTCATGAGGATGAGCGGCTTGCGGAAATCACGGCGCTTCTGGCGGCGCAGCGCGTGGAAATACTGGGCGGGCGTGGTGAAGTTCCCGACGATCAGGTTTTTCTCGGCACAGAGCTGGAGGAAGCGTTCAAGCCGGGCGCTGGAATGCTCGGGACCCATTCCCTCGTATCCATGGGGCAGCAGCATCACGAGGTCGCTGGGGGTTTGCCACTTGGATTCGGCGGAGGAAATGAACTGGTCGATGATGACCTGCGCGCCGTTCGAAAAGTCGCCGAACTGGGCTTCCCACATCAACAGCATGCTCGGATAACTGAGCGAGTAGCCGTAATCGAAGCCTAGAACCGCGAATTCGGAGAGAAACGAGTTATAGACGCAGAACTTCGCTTGGTCCGGGCTGAGATTCGCGAGCGGGATGTAGCGTTCCCGCGTTTCATAATCGTAAAAGACGGCGTGCCGTTGGGAAAAGGTGCCGCGACGGCTGTCTTGTCCGGAAAGCCGGACCGGGGTCCCCTCCACCAGCAGCGATCCGAAAGCAAGCGCCTCGGCCATGGCCCAATCGATCGGTCCGCCGTTTGCAAGCGCGTCGACTCGGCGCGGGATGAATCGCTTCTCCAGCGTCGGATTGAGATGGAACCCGTCGGGAATGGTGGTGAGCACCTTTCCGATGTGCTGCAGCATCTCGCGACCGATCCCGGTGGGAACGGGCGTGTGCGAATATTCCGGCTGGATGATCGCGGTCGAGCCGCTGAACACGGTGCGGTCGCCGGCTTCGCTGAGTTCCACCATCCGCTGATAGCCGTCTTCCAGCTTGTCCCAGATGGCCTGCTCCAAGGCATCGGCGTCCTTCTGGCTGAGAACGCCCTGGACGACGAGCAGTTTCTTGTAGGCGAGGCCGAAGGTTTCCCGTGCGGCGATTTTTTTGGAAATCGTCGGCTGCGTGAAGGCCGCCTGGTCGGCCTCGTTGTGGCCCTGCCGCCGGTAGCAATACATGTCGATGACGATGTCACGGCCGAACTTCTGACGGAATTCCAAGGCGAAGCGGGCCGCCCAGTAGAGTTCCGTCGGCTCCTCGCCATTCACGTGGAGGATCGGCGCCTCGATCATTTTCGCAACATCGGTGGCATACGCCGACGAGCGGGCGTCAGCGGGCACGGTGGTAAAGCCGATCTGGTTGTTGACGATCAGATGGATCGTGCCGCCGGTGCGATAGCCCGGAAGCTGCGAGAGGTTGAGAACCTCGGCCACCGATCCCTGCCCGGCGAACGCGGCGTCGCCATGGAGAAGGATCGGCAGGACCTGCTTGCGGTCGGTCGCCTCGCCATCGTCGCCAAGCACCCGCTGACGGGCGCGGGCCTTGCCTTCGACGATTGAATTGACCGCTTCAAGGTGGCTCGGGTTGGCGGCCAGACTCACCCGGACCTTGCCGTCATCCAGATCCCGGACGCTTTCGTAGCCGAGATGGTATTTCACGTCGCCATCACCGGCCACGAGGTCCGGCTCATAGTTCGGCGTGAATTCGTAAAGGATGGTGGTCAGCGACTTGCGGACAAAGTTCGCCAGAATGTTCAGACGGCCGCGGTGCGCCATTCCCATTTCGATCTCCAGCACGCCCTGCGCCGGGCAGTTCTCCAGAATCGCGTTGAGAACGACCATGGCGCCCTCTCCGCCTTCCAGTGAAAACCGCTTCTCACCGAGGAATTTCTTGCCGAGGAAATTTTCGAATGCTTCCGCCTCCAGCACCCAGCGGAGCGACTTCACCTTCCGTTCGGGATAATCCTCCGCGCGCGCGGCATGCTGCTCGATCCGTTCCCGCAGCCAATGCCGGACGGTCGTGTTGTGGATGTGCATGAACTCGAAGCCAATCTTGCCCGAGTAGGTCGTTTGGAGGGCGGCGACCATGTCGCGCAGCTTCATCTTGTCACCATGTCGGAAAAACGGGTTCGACGCCTCCCGGTCGAGATCCCTTTCGGTGATCCCGTATTGCTCCAGACTCAGCCGGGGGTTGCGCTCCGGCTCCTCTTCGAGCGGGTTGATGTGGGCCTGGGTGTGACCGAGGGTCCGGAAATTGTACACCAGGCTGACCACCTTGCCGTAAAACGCGAGATCGGGATCGGCGGCAGCGGCCGGTTCCGCGCCGGCGGTTTCCTCCTTGCGGCGGGCCTGCGCGGCGCCCAGCTCGAAACCCTCGAAAAACGCCGACCAGGTGGCCTCCACGGAACGCGGGTCCTCGCACCATTGGGCATACTTGTCTTCCAGCAAATCCGCGTTGAGCCGCGCCGAGACCGATGAGTTCATGAGCAAAGGAGATGATTCGGCGGACCGCCCGCGAATTTCCCGCTTGGCCCGCCACGCACAGCGCTTAGTTAAGGGGCCGGTCCTGCCACGTCAACCGTTCAAGCGGGATTTTCAACGGACGCGGAGACCCTTCGAGGACCATGATTGAAGTCAAACAACTCACCAAGCATTACGCACGCCACGAAGCCGTCCGCGGGATCACCTTCTCCGTCGAAAAAGGCGAGATCGTCGGCTTCCTCGGGCCGAACGGCGCGGGAAAGACCACCACCCTGCGAATGCTGACCGGCTACCTGCCCCCCACCGCCGGAACCGCCACCGTGGCCGGATTCGACATCTTCCGCCAATCCGTGGAAGCCCGCCGCAAAATCGGCTATATGCCGGAAAACGTGCCGCTCTACGAAGACATGCGCGTGCGGGAATACCTCCGTTTCCGCGCCCAGATCAAGGGCCTCAAATCCTCGGAAATGCGCCGCCGCGTCGGCGAGGTCATCGAAACCTGCGGACTGGCGAATGTGCGCCGCAAAATGATCCGCACCCTTTCGAAAGGCTTCCGCCAGCGCGTCGGCCTCGCCGACGCGCTCGTCCACGACCCCGAACTCCTCATCCTCGACGAACCGACCAACGGCCTCGACCCGAACCAGATCCGCCAGATCCGCGAGCTGATCCGCCAGCTCGGCCAATCCCACACCGTCCTCATCTCCACCCACATCCTCCCCGAAGTGGAGATGACCTGCGATCGGGTGATCATCATCGACGGCGGAGTCATCAAGGCAGCCGATACCCCCGGCAACCTCATTTCCCAAATGCGCACCGCCGGACGGATCCACGCCGAGGTGCAGGCGGATCCCGAAGTGGTCGCGGCGGCGATTTCGCG
>JBBSJY010000277.1:0-5279 GCA_038256845.1 Verrucomicrobiales bacterium
ATCCCACGCGCCGGACGCCCCGGAGGTGCGTCCCTGCCATCATCGCAGGGCGACGAATGAACGATCCCGTTTTCACAAAACCTCGCGCGCGGCAGTATAATCACGATCATCCGGGCGGCCCGCATGGGCGGCCGCCATCCGAATCCGCATCGAGGTTCCGCATTCTGCTGTTTCGTGGCAGTTTCTCGGAAGGGCCGCTGCTGGCGGGGGTGCGGACCCGGGCGGGCGCCTCCCTGGGCGGGATGCGGTTGGAAAACGCGAACGGGGGCGATCTGGCGCTCGATGACCTCTCCGTGCGATTGGTGAGCGATCCCCGGCAACGGGGCGGCGAGGAATGAGGGAAGCGCGGAAAATCACGCTCGTCTTCGGGCGGATGAAATGATCTTGAATACGGGATGCAGGCGCCACCCATGCCACCGGATCCGCGGATTTTCCAAGACGCGGAGCATTTGAGATATCTCGCGATCGGGCATTACGTGCTGGGATCCCTAACGGCGCTTTTCGCCTGCTTTCCACTGATGCACGTCGTGATCGGGGTGATGATGGTAAGCGGAAAATTTCCAGGTGGCCCGGGAGGAATGCCGCCTGAAGCGGCCTCGATGGGCTGGCTCTTCATCGGGATGGGCGCTTTGTTCATCGTCGGAGGCTGGGGATTGGCGGTGGTGATGTTGTTATGCGGCCGGTGGCTGTCGGCGCGCAGGAACCACGCGTTCTGCTTCGTGGTGTCCTGCATCGAATGCGCGTTCATGCCTTTGGGAACGATCCTTGGCGTCTTCTCGCTGGTGGTGCTCCAGCGCCCCTCGGTGAAATCGTTGTTCGAGACCGGAACGGGGATCGGCGCGTGGTCGCGCGCGTGAAATCGTATCAGGCGACGGCCCCCTTGAGGCGGCGGCAGACTTCCTCGACGTTCGCGCGGGAATTGAAGGCGGAAATGCGGAACCACCCCTCGCCGGCGGAGCCAAAGCCCGATCCGGGCGTGATGACCACCTGGGCCTCGTGGAGCATCTTGTCGAACATGTCCCACGAGCTGAGACCGGCGGGACAACCGACCCAGACATAAGGCGCGTTTTCGCCGCCGAAGACGGTCAATCCAAGGGTCTGGCAGGCTTCGCGCAGGAGTTTCGCGTTGCCCATGTAGTGCCGGATGAGCGCGGCGACCTGGGCTTTGCCGGCGGGGGAGAAGACGGCTGCGGCGGCTTTTTGGACCGGATAGCTGGCACCGTTGAATTTGGTGCTGTGGCGGCGGCTCCAGAGCTGGTGGAGCGGGATGCGGGAGCCATCGGCGGTTTTTCCGGTGACGGTCTTCGGAATGATCACATAGGCGCAGCGGACGCCCGTGAAGCCGCCGTTTTTCGAAAACGACCGGAATTCGATCGCCACATCCTTCGCGCCATCGATTTCGAAGATGGAGTGCGGGATGTCCGGGTCTTGGATAAACGCTTCATAGGCGGCGTCGTAGAGGAGGATGGCATCGTTTTCCCTGGCATATTTCACCCAGGCTTCGAGCTGGGCGCGGGTGGCGGTGGCTCCGGTCGGGTTGTTGGGGAAGCAGAGATAGACGATGTCGGCCCGTTCTTGCGGGACTTCGGCGACGAAGCCGTTCTCGGCGGTGCAGGGGAGGTAAACGAGGCCGCTGTAGGCACCCTTTTCATCGGCGTCCCCGGTGTTGCCCGCCATGACGTTGGTGTCGACATACACGGGATAGACCGGATCCGTGATGGCGATGGTGTTCCCCTCGCCGAAGATATCGAGAATGTTGCCGGTGTCGCATTTGGAACCGTCCGAAATGAAGACTTCGTCGGCGGAAATGCCAAGCGTGGCGAACTGGTGATCGACGATCGCCTGGCGGAGGAATTCATATCCCTGCTCGGGACCATAGCCCTTGAACGTGTCGCGATCGGCCATTTCATCGACACCCTCGTGCATCGCGGCCACGACGGCGGGGGGCAGCGGCTCGGTCACGTCGCCGATCCCGCAGCGGATGATCCGCGCGGCTTGGTCGGGGTGGGCTTCGGAATACGCTTTCACGCGCCGGGCGATTTCGGGAAACAGATAACCCGCTTTGAGCTTGAGGAAGTTGGCGTTGATCGTGGCCATGGCGGCGGAGGTTTAGCGGCGGACCTCCGCGGACGCAAGGGTGTCAGGGGGTGAATAGGATTTTTCCGGAGCGCGCGGGCGAATCGAGGCGTGCCAGCGCGTCGGGGAAGTCATCCAAGGAAAACTCCGAATCCACCGTCTGGATCAGCGTGCCATTGAGGACCCGCCTTGCGAGATCCCCGTAGACCGAGCGGACCTCCTCCTTCGGCGCGTTTTCGATCCAGCGGGTGATCCAGAGGCCGCGAATCTGAATGTCTTTGAAAATCAGAAGTCCGTTGGGAATCGTGACCGGCTTGCGGCCCATGGCGCCATAGGTGACGAGTGCGGCTCCGGCCCGGAGATGCTTCATGAGACGCAGGGCGCTCTCGCCGCCGACCGCGTTGAACCCAACCGCTGCCCCTTGGCTCCCGAGGGCCAGCTTGGCGGCCGCGTGTCCGGATTCGTCGTCTGACAGGACGAGGTCGCCTCCGAGATGCTCAAGTTCCGCAACCAATTCGGGTCGGCGAATGAACGAGAGGGTCCGGATTCCGAGAGTTTTTGCGAGCTGGATGACGCATCGTGCGACCGCGGAGTTTCCCGCGTTCTGGACGATCCACTCGCCTGCTTTCAATTTCGCGAAACCGTGTAGGAGCCGCCAGGCAGTGGCAGGATTCACTTTGAGGAGGGCGGCTTGGAGTGTGGGGATTCCCTGCGGCAATCTGAAGGCCGCATCCGCCGAGACGGTTACGTGGGTGGACCAGGTTGAAACCCGGCGCAGGAAGATCACGTGATCTCCCGCCTCGAAATCAGGAGACCCGCTCATTTCAATCACCCCGCATCCTTCGATGCCCGGCACGGCCGGCAACTCCGCTTTCACCCCGTAAGTTCCCTCAATGAAGTTGAGGTCCGCGGGATTCAGCGGGGCGGCGAGGATTCGCACCAGAATTTCCCCTTGTGCGGGTGGGATGACCTGAAAATCAGCGATTTCGAGAACTTCCGCGGGTGGCCCGGTGCGATGGAATATGAGATGTCGGCCGAGTTCGGATGCCATGCCATCCACCGTCCCATGCCGGCCGGGTTTGCCAAGCGTGAAGCGCCGCAAGCGATGCAATCCACTCGTGTGCCGGAAACTTCGAATGGTTCGAGCCAGCCCGACGTCTCTCCTTTGAACCACTCGCAGCGGAAAGACCAAAATATGAACCTAGGAAAATTTTCAAAACTCGGCGCCCTCGGCCTTTGGATCGCAGGCGCCTGCCTGGTGACGACGAGCGTATCCGCCGTCCCTGCCGGAGTCGAAGGGATCGAGATCCTCACCCGCGGGCCGATCCACGAGGCCTTCGCCTCCACCGTCCTTTATAACCCGGAGCCGGGAATTGTCGTGACGATCGCGCCGCCCGAGGCAATCGAGGAGTTGCCGCCGAGCCAACAACCGGTGGGCGAGAACGTGGCTTGGATTCCCGGGTATTGGGGCTGGGACGATGAACGATCGGATTTCCTGTGGATCAGCGGAGTATGGCGAAATCTGCCGCCCGGTCGCGAGTGGGTTCCGGGATACTGGAGCCAGGTGACCACGGGATACCAATGGACCTCGGGATACTGGGCCGATGCCGGTGTGGAGGAAGTGACCTATTTGCCCGAGCCTCCGGTGACCTTGGAGGTGGGTGCCAACATAGCGGCGCCGTCCGCCAATCACAGCTGGATCCCGGGGTCGTGGAGGTGGCGCGAAACCCGCTACAACTGGAGGCCCGGATATTGGGTCGAAGCGCGTGACGATTGGTCATGGTCGCCCTGCCATTATTCATGGACTCCCCGCGGTTACATCTATGTCGATGGTTTCTGGGACCATGCGATTCCCCATCGGGGCGTCATTTTCGCACCGGTGCATTTCGGCCATGGGGTTTACTCGCGTCCCGGCTTTCACTATTCGCCGTCGGTCGTCATCAGCTTGTCCATCTTCAGTGATCACCTGTTTCTGCGGCCGAGCTATCGCCACTACTACTTCGGCGATTACTACGCCGCGGATTACCGCCGTTCCGGTTACTATGCGCCACATCACTTTCATGGCGGGCGCCGCGGCTATGATCCGATCTTTGCCCATCAACGCTGGCAAAACCGCGGGGATCGCGACTGGGACCGGCGCTGGAGCGATCATTACGACCATCTCCGAGACAACCAGAGTGAACGTCCTCCGCGGACGTGGGCCTCACTGCAACAACGTCCGGATCGCGCCCGGCGTGACCGGAATTCATTCCTGGCACAGCCCTTGGCCGAGTACGCGGACCGTAGTGACGCGAGCAATCAATTCCGTGCGGTGAGTGGTGAAGCCCGCGAGCGTATCGTTGCCCAGCGCCGGGACATCGGGCGTTTCCGCGAGGAAAGACAAACCCGCGAACGCAGCGTTCCCCGCGAGGGAACGCCGGACCGTGAGACCGCGGTGACGACAGCGGCTCGCAGGAGTTCGCCCCTTGTGGGTCGCGGGACAGCTCCCCGAAGTGAAGACCGTGCGGAAAGGTCGGCCAGCCGGACTCCCGGGCGGACCGCGGGTCGAGAGGAAGCGCCTGCGGCAAGTGCGCTGCCAGGCGGAGGGGTTGGCGGGGAGTCGGAAGGTCGTGCCATGCCAGGGCGCGAAAGATCCGAGCGCCCGCAAGCGCCCCGTGGCTCCCGCAGCCAGCCGGAAGATCGTCCCACTCCTGGAATCGCATCTCGAGACAGCCGCCCGGCGGAGCGCGTGGAAATCCCCGGGGCCACCCGACGGGCCATTCCCCGGACGGAACGCCGTGAAACGCCTCAAGCAACGCCCCGTTCAACCCCGCAGGTCGAGCGTCGGACGGTTCCACAGGTCCAACGTCCCGCCCCGCAGGTCGAGCGTCGGACGGTCCCTCAGGCCCAGCGGCCCACCCCGCAGGTCGAGCGCCGGACGGTTCCACAGGTCCAACGTCCTGCCCCGCAGGTCGAGCGCCGGACGGTTCCACAGGTCCAACGTCCTGCCCCGCAGGTCGAGCGCCGGACGGTTCCACAGGTCCAGCGTCCCGCCCCGCAGGTCGAGCGCCGGACGGTTCCCCAGGTCCAACGTCCCACCCCGCAGGTCGAGCGCCGGACGGTTCCACAGGTCCAACGTCCCGCCCCGCAGGTCGAGCGCCGGACGGTTCCACAGGTCCAGCGTCCCGCCCCGCAGGTCCAACGCCGGACGGTTCCACAGGTCC
>JBBSJY010000278.1:0-5231 GCA_038256845.1 Verrucomicrobiales bacterium
ATGCGAATGATCCGCGAATGAATGGTGCCAGCGCGCCGCACATTCGCTTTTTCATTCTCGCGCCACGCGCCGGACCGCTCGGAGATCGGTCCCTGCCTTTGCGGCTTCGCCATTTCACAAATCATGACGCGCGGCAGTATACCGCCGCCGGGCGCGGATCCAGATGCCCGTCCAGAATGCAAGGTAGTAGCCCAGCACCACCGCGCCTGCGGCGAGAGATCCTGCCAACCCGGAAGCCGCGAGCCATGTCCCGTCGCGGTCGCCAACATGCGAAATCCGCCAGAGCCCGTAGAGAAGCCGCAAGACGACCGCCACCAAGATGATAAGGACCAACCACCGGTTGGGCGTGTACAAGAGCCCCGACTCGGTTCTTTCCCAGCGGGTCAGCCAGAGGCCGACGCCCCCCAATGCCCCCCCACCCGCCAGACCCGCGGCGCTGTAGGCGAAGGTGCTCGGAACCCAGATGCTGCCGATCGCAGCGACCGTCAGAATGATGGCGGCCGAAATGCCGAATCCGAACAGGTTCGAGAGGGCCGCCCATCCACGGGCATGCCGTTGCGCAGTCCCGGCCCGATAACGCCGGGCAACCGTCCATGGCACGATCAGGATCATCACCGGGATGATCAGAAGCAGCACGAGCACGAAAACAACAAGGGGCACCGCCGCCATGGTGGATGCAAAAGGGTCGCAACACCACTGCCATCGACCGCATGGCTCTTTGTGCCCGGGAATCGTGCAGCAGTCCTCATGGGGCAGCCTTGTTTGAACCCGCGTCTATCCTCGGTCACGTGCACCGCCTATGAGCTCGGGAAACGCGGAGGCTCCTTTCCCAATCGGGCCCTACCTCGAATTGGGTAGTGTCATGGTGGCGAATCCCTCTAAACCCTTTCGCATGGCCAAGCCCTCGAAATCGGTTTCCCGCTCGTACCAACTGGCCGGCGAACGTTACGCCGGACTCGGGGTCGATACCGCGGCGGCGATGACGGCCCTGGCCGCCATTTCCGTCTCGCTGCACTGCTGGCAAGGGGACGACGTCGGCGGATTTGAAAACAACGGGAATTCGCTTGGCGGGGGCATCGCCGTCACCGGCAATCACCCCGGCAAGGCCCGCAACCCCGACGAATTGCGGGCGGATCTCGATCAGGCCCTGTCGCTCATTCCCGGCACCCACCGGGTGAACCTGCATGCGTCCTACGGCGATTTCGGCGGCAAAGCGGTGCCACGAAACCAAATCGAGCCGAGGCACTTCCGCTCCTGGATGGATTGGGCAAAAGACCGCGGAATGGGCATGGATTTCAACCCCACCTGCTTTTCCCATCCCATGGCGGCCGACGGTTTCACGCTGTCTCACGCCGACAACGGAATCCGTCAGTTCTGGATCGAGCATTGCATCGCCTGCCGTGAGATCGGCGCAACCATGGGCAAGGCGCTCGGCTCGCCCACGGTCACTAACATCTGGATCCCCGATGGCTACAAGGACACTCCGGTGGACCGCTTGTCCCCGCGCCAACGCCTGGCGGACTCGCTCGACCAGGTGTTCGCCAAAAACCTGAGCCCGAAGCACCTGCTGGATTCCGTGGAGTGCAAACTCTTCGGCATCGGCAGCGAGAGTTATGTGGTCGGTTCGCATGAATTCTACCTTGGATATGCCATCCGGAATCAGAAAATGCTCTGTCTCGATGCCGGCCACTTCCATCCCACCGAGAGCATTGCCGACAAGCTTTCCGCCGTCCTGATGCATCTCCCGGGTGTCCTCCTCCATGTCAGCCGCGGCGTCCGTTGGGATAGCGATCACGTCGTCACGCTCGACGACGGGTTGCAGGCGATGATGGCGGAACTCACCCGGCACAAACTTCTCCCGCGAACTCGCATCGGCCTGGATTTCTTCGACGCGAGCATCAACCGCATCGCGGCCTGGACGATCGGCACGCGCAACACGCTCAAGGCCCTGCTGATCGCTCTGCTGGAGCCCCCGGCCCTCCGGGAAGCCGAAAAATCGGGCGATCTCACCGGTCGGCTGGCGCTCATGGAGGAACTCAAGGGCATGCCCTGGGGAGCCGTTTGGGACGCGCATTGCGAATCCCAGGGAGTGCCGGTCGGCAGCGATTGGTTGAAAGATGTCCGCCAGTACGAGAGAAATGTCCTCGGCGAACGAGCCTGAACCTTTCCCCTGATTCCTCGGATTGAAAACCCTCCTCGCCCTCACCGACGTCCGGAAATCCTTTGGCGCCGTCCGCGCCTTGCGGGGGGTATCCTTTGACCTGCACCCGGGCGAGATCCATGCGCTGCTTGGCGAAAATGGCGCGGGAAAATCCACCCTCATCAAGGTGATCACCGGCGCCCACGCGCCCGATGGGGGGACAATGGTCGTGGATGGCGGAGAAGTTTCCGCACTCACCCCCGCCAAAGCGAGCGCCCTGGGCATCGCCTGCATCTATCAGCAGCCCGCGCTGTTTCCGGATCTTACCGTGGCGGAAAACATCGGCTTGCGTCTCAACGGGAACTGCCCGGCGCGCCGTGTCCGCTGGGCGGAACAACGCCGCACGGCCGCCGCCTTGCTCGACCGGATCGGAGCCGCGATGTCACCGGATGCGGAGGTGCGATTGCTCTCGATGCCCGAGCAACAGCTCGTCGAGATTGCCTGCGTGCTGGGCTCCGGCGCCCGGATCGTCATCATGGACGAGCCCACCGCCTCGCTCACGCAGAAAGAGCAGCATCTGCTTTTCAAGGTGGTTCGCGACATGCGGGAGGCGGGCGTCGGGGTGATTTACATCTCCCATCGGCTGGAGGAAATCTTCGCGCTCGCCGACCGGGTGACGGTGCTGCGAGACGGGGAAAGCGTCGGGACCAACGCGGTCGATTCCCTCACGGAGGCCCAGATGATCCGGCTGATGATCGGGAGGGAGGTTTCCTCGATCTATCCGCCGGCCGACGGGAAACCGGGTGAAGTGGCCGTTTCGCTGAAAGATATCCGCTGTGAGGCGGGCGGTGTGCGCGGTGTGGACTTGGAAATCCGGGCGGGAGAAATCGTCGGCATGGCGGGCCTTGTCGGCGCGGGACGGACCGAACTGGCGCGGGTGCTATTCGGAATCACGCCTGCCGATTCGGGAGAAATCTATATTCATGGAAACAAAGTCACCATCACCAGTCCCCGCGAGGCGATCGCACACGGCGTCGCCTACATCCCTGAGGATCGCCGGCGCCACGGACTCATTCTCGAAATGCCCATCGCGGAGAACATGACGATGGCGATTCACCCCGTCCTGTTTCCTAGCGGATGGCTGAGATTGTCCTCCGAAGCCAAGCTCGCCCGCGGGTTCATCCGCGATCTGGGAATCAAGGCCTACGGACCGGACGCACCGGGAGCCAGCCTCAGCGGAGGCAACCAGCAAAAGGTAAGCGTGGCACGTTGGCTGGCAACCCAACCGACGTTTCTCATCCTCGACGAGCCGACGCAGGGCGTGGACGTGGGGGCGAAGAGCGAGATCCACAAGATGATCCGCAATCTCGCACGGGAGGGCCTCGCGGTATTGATGATATCGAGCGATCTTCCCGAGGTGTTAGGGATGAGCGACCGGATCGCGGTGATGCGCGGCGGAAAACTGGCGGCCACATTCGATCGCACCGAAGCCGACGCGCAAACGATCATGTCCGCGGCATTGGGCACCACGGGAAAGGAGACCTGTTAGATGCACCGCTATTCCCGCGAGCTGACGGTAGGGGCGGCACTCCTGCTGCTGCTGCTTTCGCTGGCAACCTTTGCCCCGCACTTTTTCCAATGGCAGCCGTTGGCAAGCCGGATCACTTCCCAAATGCCCGCGCTGGTGGCGGCCATCGGCGTCGCTTTGGTGATCATTTCCCGCCAGATCGACATCTCCATCGGCTCGCAGTTCAGCATGTGTGCCGTCGTCGCCGGTGTCACCGCGACGGCCGGCCTGCCGTTGGGCGTCGCAGTCCTCGCCGCGCTCGCTGCGGGTGGTTTGATGGGTGCCATCAACGGGGTGCTCGTGGCTTATCTCGGTTTGCCGAGCATCGTGGTCACGCTCGCCACCATGGTCACCTGGCAGGAAGCGCTGCGGCTTTGGCAACAGGGTCGTCTTTTGCCGCTGCCGGATGGTTTCCAATGGTTCGGCCTCAGCCAGGGGGCCGGGCAGGCGACGGTCATCGGCCTCGCGCTGTTGCTCCTGACGGCCGCCGCGTGGGCCATGCGAAACCTAGCCGCGGGCCGCTTCGTTCATGCGACCGGCAGCGACATCGAGGCCGCCAGGCTTGCCGGTATCAATCCGAAGCTCACCACCTTCGGAGTGTTTGTCATGATGGGACTGCTTGCCGGCCTGGCAGCCGTCTTCAATCTTGTCCAATCTCCCCAAATCCAACCGAACGCGGGCGACGGCCTGGAGCTGAAAGTCATCGCCGCGGCCGTCGTCGGCGGGGTGGCCATCACCGGCGGACGGGGCTCGCTCTGGGGTGTGCTGTTAGGCCTGCTTCTGCTCACCAACATCAATCCCGCCCTCACCCATTTCCACCAGCCTCCCTATTGGGAAAAGGCGATCCAAGGCCTGGTGATCCTGCTCGCCGTGGTGGCCGTCGGTCTCGGCCGGAAGAGGAGAAACGCCAATTGACCCAACCATGACCGACGTCCGATCCTTTTCCCCCAAGTCGCTCCTCGCCCGCCATGAAACGGTGCTGGTCGGGGTGATCGTGCTGGAGGTGATCCTCTTTCAAATTCTCGGCCGCCGGTTTCTCACCGGCGGAAACCTGTCGAACGCGTTCCGCCATTCGGTGGAAATCGGGCTGCTTGCGCTCGCCATGACACCGGTGATTCTAACCGGTGGAATCGACCTGTCCGTGGGATCGATGATGGGATTGTGCGCGGTGCTATTCGGTATGCTGACCCATGATTTCGGTCTCTCCCCGGCAGCCGCGGGAATCGCGGCGATCCTCTTCGGCGGACTGGGTGGAGCTCTGAACGCCCTCCTGATCACGCGTCTGAACCTGCCGCCGCTGATTGTCACGCTCGGTACTTTTTCCCTGTTCCGCGGGCTGGCGGAGGCGCTCACCAAGGGCTTCGAGTCCTACTCGGGATTCCCTCCGTCATTTCTGGCACTCGGCAACTCGGACTTTCTGGGAATGCCGCGGCAGATCTGGGTGTTCATCGCCGTGGCGGTCGGGATCGCCGTGCTGGTGCACCGGACGAGCATCGGGCGATCATTTCGTGCCATCGGCTACTC
>JBBSJY010000279.1:0-5187 GCA_038256845.1 Verrucomicrobiales bacterium
GGCGCGGATGGAACAGGCTGCCGAAGGGGTGAAAGAAGCCATCGTCAATCCCGTGGTAGAACCGGCCGAACCGTGATTGCCCGCCGGAGCCGTCCCCGCGGGGATCGCGGAAGGTTTTTCCATTCCATGCGGATCCGCGAGAACCGGCAGCATCCGAAAATCCTCGAATTCGTGGGCGTCGGGAGGTGAGTGGAAAACTTGGGAATGTTTCCATTATCCATATATCTGAATCCGGGTAGCGTCGCAGGTATGATTGCGAATTCAGATACCCCATCTTCGTTGCAGGATATCAACCTCCTTCACCAACACCTCACCGTTCTCGCCACCCTCCCGGAAAATGGCGACCCGTTGTTAAGCATCCATCTCAACCTCAGCCCCCCGCTGGATGCGCTACGTTCGAAGTTTTCCCTCTGGTGTGCCGCAGCGGTGGTCGCCACGCCCGCCCAAAAGCGGGATTCCTTCAATGCGGCTCGAGCGGAGGTGGCAGCGATCCTGAAAAGGGAGTGGCCGGAATCCGTCCGCAGCCTTGCGATTTTCGTCCGGGCCGGGGAATCTCCGCTGTCGCTTGTGATGCCCTTCAGTGCCCATCTTGAGACGCAGTTCAGCGTGGGTTCGCTCCCCGCTATATTTCCGCTGGTGCAGTTGAAGGACAGGTTCCATCGCTTCGTGGTGGTGATCCGCACCGAGGAAAGCTCGCGCATTTTCGAGATCACGCTCGGCGCCGTCAGCGAGCAGATTCTGGCCACCCGCCCGGAGATGCGCGAGCGTATCGGTCGCGAATGGACGCGCGAACATTTTCACCAGTGGAAACGCGAGAATGACCGCCGTTTCCTCAAGGATCAAGTGACGATCATCGGAAGCCTGATGTCCAAGCGGGGGCTGAACCATCTGATCCTGGCCGGCCATCCGCGCCACGTGAACGCCTTGCGCGCCGCCTTGCCGAAAGATCTCGAATCCCGCGTGGCGGACACCGTCATGCGTGCTCCGAACGGAAATGACTATTTCGACGTCTTGGAAGATGCCATCAGAGCATGCACATGATCATGTGGATCATGTCGGACCGGGCGATCCCGCGTTCCCTGCGGATGATGGAAGGCTTCGGGGTCCAAACCTTCCGTCATCGATGCGAATGACGTGTCCAGTTTTTTGAAATTCCATTGGCGTCCCAAGCTTGGCCCGGCGGCCGTCGTATGGGACGAAGCGATGAAAATCACCGGTGCGGATCCCGACTATCATCGCCGCGATCTGTGGGAAGCCATCGATTGCGGGGATTTCCCGGAATGGGAGTTTGGCGTGCAGGTCTTCGCCTTGGCCTTCGAGCTGGCGCGGGTGGAATTCAAAGGCATCCGCCAGAAGATGCCGGGCCACCTCCTGCTTGTCGACGAAGCTCTCCACGACATTGTCGCCGCCGCACTTGGCATGGAAGGTCAGGCAGAAACCATCGTCCCGGCGGTGTCTCCCCGCGATCTGCCGCCGTCTCCCGCACTCAGCATGATTGCCAATGATCCGGCCACCTTGCAGGGTCGGAAGGCGGGCATACTCATCACCGATGGATTTGACATGCAACTTCTCGCCCAGGTCCAGGCCGGGATCATCAAGGAAAAGGCGAACTTCGCCATCATCGCACCCAAGATCGGCGGAGCCACCGCAAGCGATCGTTCCCGCACACGTGGAAGCCCATTTTTCCCCGAAGATACGTAGAGCCGTCGCAAAGCACCCCATTCCCTGCAATCGCGGATGACAGAATGCAAACGGGAGCGAGCAGCCCCGAAATGGATTGATTTGTGGGTTCGAAAAGTGAGGCAGTGGCACTTTTGACGCGTGAGTTCATTTATTTGTCGGCGTGCTGGCCCGGGTTTTGAACCAAGAGACGGTCGGGTGTGCCCCGGACGGCCAGATCGTCTTTGTTAGCCCCGTTTCGTGGAGCGCTCCCCAAGGTGCCCAATACGGCGCCACGGGCTTGAAGCGCCTTGTTAGCGGTTTGATGAAAAGCGACGGAAGTCACAGGCACCTAACCCAGCAGCAAAAGATTCTAGAGGGCTTCCAAATCCTTTTCTGCGGGTCCGGCGATCACTTTCCCCCCGGCTTCGAAGCGCGAGCCATGGCAAGGGCAGTCCCATGTGCTTTCAGCTTCATTCCAAGCCACAATGCAACCCAGGTGAGGACAAACCGCGCTGCATATGGAGAGTGTTCCATCCCGGCCGCGGGCGGCGGCCACCCGCTTGCCCTCATACTCGATTACTTTTCCTTCGCCGGGCCGAATGCTCTCCGGATCCCCTTCCTCCACGTGGAGTCGATCGGTGATCATCCGCACCGCGTAATCCTTGTTTTCCCGGAGGTATTCCCCGAGCGAGGAGGCCGAATTGCGGGAGGGATCGAATGATTTTTCCCACGGCCGATCCCCGCCCATGATCCAATCCCGGAGCATCAGAGCCGAAGCTGTCCCGAGGGTCATGCCATTGCCTGAGAAGCCCGTGGCAATGAATTGATCGTCAGAGGTGGGGCCGATGAACGGCAGACCATCCACCGTTTCCACAACCTGGCCCGACCACCGGTCGGTGACGGCCGCGCCCGGGACGATCCGTGAAAGCTGGATTTCCAACGCCTCATACCGGTCGGCAGGGTGTAGTTCCTGGCCGGTTTTGTGGTCCTCTCCCCCTAAGATGCAGGAGCGGTCGCTTCCATCCCCTTGTACTCGAAGATACAGAAATGGATCCGCTGTATCGGACCAGATCATGTCGGAGGGCGAGGCTCCTGAAAGGTCGGCCTTGATCGCATAGGTGGAATAAAGCGCCATCTTGGTCTGAAACAACGCCGCACCCGCGATGTTCGAATCCCCTTGCAGCGGGACATGGGTGGCGATGAAAGCACGCTTGTATTTGATGGTGAAACTCCCTGCCTTGGCCGTGCCTGCTTCAGGGAATTCACTGACGGAGGTCCCTTCGAAAATCCTCGCGCCGCGGTCCACAGCGAGGCGGGCCAAGGCGTCGAGATAAAGAAGCGGATGGAACTCCATTTGATTCTCGAACCGGATGCACGGCTGATGGGTCACGGGATCCGAGTCCATGAAACGGGATTCAAATCCCATCTGCCGGGCCAACAGGGCTTCCTGCTGGAGCAGGGTGGCCTCCTGGTTCACATCCGCTCCCGTGGCTGCGGCAAGATACCCTGTCACGGTTTTCAAGTGGCACTCGATCCCGTGGTCGGCCACCGTCTTAGAGATGAAGTCCATCGCATCGCGCCCGGCGTCCCACGCGAGACCTGCCTCCCTGCGGCTGAACGTGGCGACCAATTCGGAAAGGCGGGTGTCGGTCATGTAGGTGAGGTGCGCCGTGGTGTGCCCCGTATCGCGGCCCCCGAGGGTTTCCCTCTCTAACAGCGCAACGGAGACTCCTTCGCCGGCGAGCAGGTAGGCTGCGGTGACCCCGGTAATTCCGCCACCTACAATCAAGAGGTCCACTTCCAAATTATCATTGAGCGCGGGATGCCGGGCATGCTCGCGCTTCTCAAACCAAAAGGGCATCGTGTTCATAACGGTGCAATGCCTTTGCAAGGCGTATGCCAGCGCCGGGACCCGATCTGAAGCGACATCGATGAGTGGAGTTCCCCTCTAATCGTCTTCGCCGTGCATTTTTCAATTCCGTCCGACATGACATGTTGCATAAAGCACCCGGTCAGCGCTCCTCCTCTTTGTGTAATCCGTCGAAAATACCGCTTAAACGGCCTGGCAAAGTGGGCTCTGCTGGCACGGAATACGCAATGGGATGGCGAATCCCCGAACTACCATGCCTAAACTTACTTCTCTCAATGTTCTTTTGGTCCAAGAAATCAAGGATCTCTACAATGCCGAAAACCAACTCGTGAAAGCGCTGCCGAAGATGGCGAAGGCAGCCAGCGATCCGGCTTTGAAAGAGGCATTCACCACCCACCTGGGGGAAACCAAGGTGCATGTGGAGCGCCTTGAGGAAGTCGCCAAGCTGCTCGACACGACACCGAAAGGAAAGGTGTGCAAGGCCATGCAGGGGCTGGTGGAAGAGGGTTCCGAGGCCATCGAGGAGGAAGGCAAGCCTGCCATCAAGGATCTTGCCCTCATTACGGCCGCGCAGAAGGTGGAGCACTATGAAATGTCGGGATACGGCTCCGCACGGTCCTTGGCGGAAGCCCTCGGCTTAACCGATGTGGTGGAGCTGCTACAGACCACACTTGACGAGGAAGGCGCTGCCGACAAATCACTGACCGCCCTCGCGGAAATGCTGATTCCCCAGGCGAGCGAAGACGAGTAAAATACCACTGGAAGCCGTTGAAAAGCTGGGTTGCGACTTGGTGGATCGCAGCTAGGTGGATTGTGCGGATGACGGTCGCACCGGGGTCCCCGGGCGATTCGTTGCCGACAATGCTGGCGAGGGCATCCAAATGGCGACGGTCGCGACCGCCGAGGGCTGAAGGCGGCTGTGGCCAACGACTGGCTTCTCGATCAGGATCGCGGCTACGGACAGATCCATCGACCTGAACCATGAACTTTTACCCCCGGTATTAAATGCATGATGGGGTTGCATCCTGCCACCCGCAGTTCCGACTCCAGCACCAAAACCATCTTGAAAATCTGAAAATTCAGCAGTGGCACGCCCCTCGCTAAAGAACGGGACAGAAGGTCCCATTCCCGAAGGTGCCTCCCCACCCCCTGAATCACTGTCAATCAAATCAACCAACCCGCCAAATCATGTATCACCATATCAAAAAGTTAATGTACACCGTCCGGGTGGATTCGCCCAATCCGCGTTTTGGCAATATGTTGCTGGAACAATTTGGAGGCGCCAACGGCGAACTCGCTGCGGCCATGCAATATTCCATTCAAGGTATCAACTGTGAAGACATCGGCCTGAAAGACTTGTTGATGGACATCGGAACGGAAGAATTGAGTCATTTGGAAATCATTGGTACGCTTGCGAGGATGCATCTCAAGCCGACGAAAACAGGCCGTGAAGCGGCTGAAGCTGATCCGCTTGTTGCTATCGCTGGTGGCGGAGGGGTGAGCCTGTTCAACTCGCAAGGCAATGCGTGGACAGCGGACTACCTGAAAATAACCGGCGAGCCGGATGTGGATCTTCGCAGCAACATCGCTGCAGAAGCCCGCGCAAAAATCGTATATGAACGGCTGATTGATTTCTGTGATGATCCGGGAAGCAA
>JBBSJY010000280.1:0-5148 GCA_038256845.1 Verrucomicrobiales bacterium
GGGATCGAGCATCTCAATGTCATTGTGGCTGTCACCGACCGCGAAGCAATTGGCGGCGGTGAGTTCATATTGCTTGGCGACCTCATCCAAGCTGCTGCCCTTCTGGAAGTCGCGGTGGCCGAAGCGGAGATAGATCGAGTTCCGCTGCCAGCCGAGCTGCGGCTCCGCGGCGGCGATCGGCTCGATCCGTTCCACGATCCATTCCATCTCCTCCTCCGTGCGCGAGATGATCCCCGCCGGTTCGCCGGCCATTTCGATCCACTGCGCCCCGGTGTGTTCCTGGACCTGATGGCGGATGATTTCCAGCAGTTTGCGGGATCGTTTGAACAGCTTCGCGACCTCGCGCTCGCAGCGGGCGTTCCACTCGTCGTGGGGGATCCAGCGACCGAAGGCGTTCGGGAAAAAGATTTCCCGCTCCCGTGCCACGATCCAGTCCGGCAGGAAAGGGAATCGGCTCTCGACGAAGCCCTCGATCATTTGCGGCATCGAGCGGCCCGTGTTGATACCCCAAACGATGGCGTGTTCCTCGCGAAGACCGCGAATCAACTCGAAAAATGCTTCCGGGACCGCAGGGGTGTCGGCCGGATGATGCAGCGTGCCGTCAAAATCAAAGGACAGCACCGACTTTGCGAGCGGCGGCGGATCAAGCGTTCTCATGCCCTGATGTAGGCCGTGTGGAGGACCCGATCAAGCAACGCCTATCTTCTGCGCTCGATGGGAATTCGCGTTTTCTTCCGGTTCGTCCGCCGCACTTCTTGGCATTTCAGCGGACTTCTGAGGCTGGCTCGCCGGGCTCGGGGACCATCGCGGCGGGCACCGGATCCTTCACCACGGCCGCTTGCTCATCTCGCGCGATGGCGGTCCGACACCAGGCGAGGGCCATCAGGCTGTAGCCCGTCCCGTAAGGCTGGTGATAATCATAGAGCGGATAGTCCCACCAAGAGCCATCGGCCTCCTGCCGTTCGAGCAGGAGGGCGGCCAACTTCCGCGCGTAATCGGCATGCGTTTTCTCGGGCAGCAGCGAGACGGCCTCCGTGAAGTAATAGATGCCGTAGTAATAAAAATAGCCTGAAATCTGGAAATGCGTCTCGTGGGGGACCGGGCGCTTGCGGCCGATGCTCAGAAATCCTTCGCGGGCGAGAAAACGGTCTGCCCACTCGGTGATGACCTCATCCGTCACGATTTTCTCACCGAAAACCCGGAGCGTCGCATTGCAAGCCTGCGAGCGGGCGAGCGACCCGGCGGGCCGGTTGATGGGGGAGCGGGGACGGTAGATGTGGTCGTGGGAGTAGGTGTATGAGAAATCCGGTGTCCGCTGGCGGTTGATGGATTTGACCGAGCGGCTGACGATCCTTTCATCGAGCGTCACCCCCATCGTGCGACGGGCCTCGTCCATGGCCAGCAGCATGGTGGCCGTGGTGAAGCACGTGGTGATGCCGGATGGCCGCTGGGTGGCGATCTCGTCGAACAGGTCGAGGTAGCTCCAGCCGCCGTTGACGTCCTGATAGCGGTTGGCAAGATCGACCTGCTGCTGGGCGAGGACGACCCACTCCGCTTTTTTCGCGGGATCCTGCTCGCGGGCATGGAGGCGGGCCATCGCGCGCAGACCGTAGGCGTGGCCCCAGATGTTGTAGGTGGTGGTGGTATCGGCGCGGCGAAGTTTCGGCAACTCGGCGGCCGTCCATTGTGCGCCAAGTTTGATCGCGGCTTGGGCTTCAGGGCGGTCGTCCGCAGCATCGATCAGGCCGGAGAGCGCGAGACCGGACGTCCCCGCACGAAAGGCGTGATGCGCGCCGGGGAGGGGTGCGTAGATGTTCAATCCCTTGGTCCGTGTCGGACTTCCCCACGAGCCGTTCTTATTCTGCGAGCCGAGCAGGAAATCCACCCCGCGGGTGATCGAGGACTGGAGAGAGGCCTGGGTCAGCGCCGGCGGGGCCTCGTCTTTGGCGCGCGCGGGCTGTAGCGCGAGAGCGAGAAGGGCCACTATGGCTGGAATTCGGGAATTGCACATGGGACGACCGATCGGGGCGGAATTATGGGACCACTATCACCTGGCCGGCCTCGAGTCCCGAAAGAATCTCGGTATCCTCGCCGGAGACGCGGCCGCGGTCCACCGGGCGGCGCTCGGTTTTGCCATCGGCCAGCTTCACCTCAACCGTCCATCCGGAGGTGCTGAAATCGAGCGCTTTCGTCGGGATGGCGACGGCGGCGGGCTGCTCGTAGGCGATCATCGTCAGCTCCGCCGAAGTTCCCGGGACTGGCGGAAACTCCTCGGGCCAGGCGGCGGAAAGCTCCGCGCGAAAAGTGCCATCCGGCTCCGGGGTGGTCGCGAGGGCCACCAAAGTGGCGGGGATTTCCAAATCCTCGCGGCCGGTCAGATTCACCGCACCGGTGGCATCCGGACCCAGCGAGCGGGCGATCGTCCCGTCCACGAATGCCACCAGCCCGAGCTTGGCGGCCGAAGGAATGAAGGTCGCGAAGGGCTTGCGCGGCGGAACGGTACCGTTGACGAAAAGCACCTTGGCAAGTTCCGCCGGCGTCCATCGGCCATCGCGGATGGGTCCGTAATAAAACCAGCCGTCCGCAGGAGCCTTGATTTCGAATTCGGCCCGATCGGCTTCCAGGTCGGAGAGGGTCTCCTTCTCGCGAACAAGCGATGTTTTCATTGCTGCGATCTCCGCCTTCTTGATTTCGATGGTCCGCGGAGCTTCCTCTTCCGCTTTCTTAAGAAGGATCGCGGTGTCGCGCTCGCTGTTTGCGAGTCCCTCGGCCTCACGAGGCAGCAGGGTTCCCAGGGTTCTCTTGTGATTGAGAACCTCCATCCGCAGGGCGAATTCCGCGGCGGCCACCGCGTGTTGCTGACGCTCGAGGATGATCTCTTCGGTTTCCTCGGTCAGATCGTCCGCCTCATACATTTTGGTGAGCTGGTTGAGTTCTTCCCGCTGGTTGGCGAGGATTTGCTCGGATCGCTTCAGCGACTGGGCGGCGGATTCCTCCTTCGCCTTGCGTTGGGTCTTGGTGAAATAGCCGTGGTCCTCGCTCGCGGTTTCCGCGGCGCGGCGGAGGGCTTCGAGCTTGTGAGGAGCGGTCCGCACCAGATGGTCGTATTCCAGCTCGGCCTGCTCCAAGGCCAAGGCATCCGCCTCCAGCTTCCGGCGCAGATCATCGAGCTTCCGATCGATGTCCTCGGCATCAAACGCAATCAGCGTATCGCCCGAGGCGACGCGGCTGCCATGCGGGATGATGCTCTTGATCCTGTAATCCGTCCATGTGCGCCCTCCAAGTTCGAGCAGCACGCTTTCCTCACCGGGAAGGGCGGTGGCGGTGAAGGTGTGGCGGACGGAAAACGGACGCGGTTCGATGGTGACTTCCCCGGCGTGGGTGGCGGCTGCCAGAAGTGCCGGGACGAGATGGAAGGGGGTGATGCGTGCCATGGTCTGCGGCAGGAAATCATGCTTCCCCCGGGAGATCAATCCGCAGCTCGACCTTTTCGCGCCAGCCAGATGGGGAGCAGCCGCGGCTTCCGGGCCTGCGGCGAGGCCGGGACGGTGAATTCCGCGACCTCGAAGCCGGACCGCTGGAGGCGGCCGGTGAGCGCCGGCACATAACGCGAGCCGCCGATCGCGAGCAGGCCGCCGGCTTGCAACGACTCGAAACAGGCGGAGAGCCAGCGCCGTTCATCGACCCAAGGACGGTTCCGCGGGCCTGTCGGTGAGGCGTCGAGGTGGAGGATCACCGCGTGGAGCATCCCGGCGTGACGCAGCAGAGCGCCCGGACCGCAATCGTCTTCCAGCACCACGCGGCTGTCGGTCAGCAGCGGGCTGTCGGGGAAATGGGCATGGTGCCAATCGGCCAGCTCGGCCAGCGGCTCGGCGACAAGGAAGGTCGCCCGCTTTTGCGGCAGCTCGCGGGCCACGGCCGCCACGGTGTGGCCGAGGCCGAGGCCGACGAAAAAAATCCTCGGTTGGCGGGCGGGACGGAATGGCGCGCAGGCGAGCCGGGCCGTTTCTTCTTCCGCGGCCCGGGTGGCGGGCCCGCAGATCTGCTGTCCGTGTACTAACAGATAGCGCTGCCCGTCGTGCTCCTGGAGGGCGAGGGTATTGCCATCCGGCAGTAGGGTTTCGGCGAGTGTGGTTCTTGGTTTCATGGCGCTTGCGGCTTGCGTTGACGCGCGCGGCTTAGTAGATCGGAAGCACCATGTCCACAGAACCCGTTACTCCCGCCCGTGGCCCCGCTCCCGCCGGTGCCGAAAAGAAGATGGTCGCCGGCATCCTGGCAATCCTGCTCGGTTCCTTCGGGGTCCACAAGTTCTACCTCGGATACACCAAGGAAGGAATCATCCAACTGGTTCTCAGCTTGATTTGCGTCGGCGGCATCATTGGCATCATCGAAGGCATCATCTATTTGACCAAGACCGACGAGGAATTTGTCGCGACCTACATCACCGGCCGCAAGGGTTGGTTCTGAATTCCGGCGGCGGCGCGGGAGGCCGAAGAAAAACCCCGGACGTCGGCCGGGGTTTTTCGGGTTGGGTTTTTGAAGATCGGGGTGCGCCCTTCACAGGCTGGCCTTGAGCACGGAGGAGGGCTTGAAGCCCACCGACTTGGATGCCGAGATTTTCATCGACTCTCCGGTCTTCGGATTGCGGCCCATGCGGGCGGCGCGTTTTTTGACCTCGAAGGTGCCGAAACCGATGATCTGGACCTTCTTGTCTCTCTTCACGCCCTTGGCGATGGAATCGAGGACCGCTTCGAGGGCTTCGTCGGCGGCACGCTTGGTGGCATCTTTTCCGAGGGCTTTTTGGATGGATTCTACGAGTTCGGCTTTGTTCATGGCAGCAGCTTTAATGGGAAGGCGCGTCATCATTGGCAAGAGAAAATCCATGGGGTCGAAAAGGAAAATTTCCTTGAGTTTGCTTGACTTGGAGGGCGTCCCGGGGGCCGGAATGCCGGTGGTGACAGCCGGTAAATGCTGTTAGGAGTTGTTAGATGCGCGGCCGGTTGACGCCGGACGGGGCTTCGCCGCATTCTCGCCGGATGGTAAAAGATTCGTCCGATGCCGCCGAGAGCGTCAGCCGCGGCGTCTCTGCGGTGCTTGCCGCGGCAGCGGCACTGCCCTCCGGCGAGGACCTCGCTGACGAGTTGGAAA
>JBBSJY010000281.1:0-4937 GCA_038256845.1 Verrucomicrobiales bacterium
AATGATCGGAAGCGCGGTGAGGGAGCCGCCACCGGCTGCCTCGGAGAGACGGGCGGAGCGCTCGAGAAGGCGGGAGTGCAGGTAGAAAACATCACCGGGATAAGCTTCGCGGCCGGAGGGACGGCGAAGGATGAGGGAAACCTGGCGGTAGGCGACGGCGTGCTTGGAAAGGTCGTCGAAAACGATGAGGCAGTCCTGGCCCTTGTCCATGAGGTATTCCGCGATGGAACATCCTGCATACGGGGCGAGGAACTGCATCGCTGCGGCGTCCGAAGCGGATGCGGAAACGATAGTTGTATATTCCATGGCGCCTGCGTCCTCGAGGGTCTTCTGGATACGGGCGACGTTGGAGAGCTTCTGGCCGATGGCGACGTAGATGCAATAGAGCGGCTTGTGGTTCTGGAGTTTGCCGTTTTCCGCCGCCTTGTTTTGTTGGGCCTGGGAGATGATGGTGTCCACGGCGATGGTGGACTTGCCGGTGGCGCGGTCGCCGATGATGAGCTCGCGCTGGCCGCGGCCGATCGGGATCATCGCGTCGATCGACATGATGCCGGTCTGCACGGGGACGGAAACCGACTTCCGCTTGATGATGCCGGGAGCGATTTTCTCCATCGGATAGTAAGCGGCCGCGACGATCTCGCCTTTGCCGTCGATCGGCAGACCGAGGGCGTTGACGACACGGCCGAGAACGGCCTCGCCGACGGGAACGGAGAGCAGTTTCCCGGTGGTCTGGCACTCGTCGCCTTGCTTCACGGCGCCATAGCTGCCGAGGAGCACCACGCCGACTTCGCTCTCCTCAAGGTTGAGGGCCATGCCGGTGACGCCGTTGCCGAAGTCGATCATCTCGTTGAGCATGACATCGGAAAGTCCTTCGACCTTCGCCACGCCGTCACCGACCTGACGGACGCGGCCGACATTGGTTTTCGCGACGGACGAGGAGACGCCGGCGATCTGTTGTTCAAGTTCCTGGAGGATGCTGCTCATGGAGAGAGTTTGCTAGTTTTCAGTGTTCGGTTTTTCAGCAAAGAAGAAAATCAGAATGCGGCGGCAAGGCGGTCAAGGCGGCCTTTGACCGAGCCGTCGAAAACGTCGTCGCCGACGCGGATGCGGAGACCGCCGAGAAGTTCGGGGGCCGTGCGGTAGCCAACGACCAGACCCGGACCGTATTGGTGCGCGAGGCCCGTTTCGACACGTAGGCGGGTCGGTGTATCCAGATCGGCGGCGCTTTCCACCATCACCTTGCGGCGGTCCATTTCGAGGCGGACGAGACGATGGATGGCGGCGAGGATGGCGCGGTAGTCGCGCGGCTGGGTCTCGACCAGCCGGGATGTAACCGCGCGCAATTTCGCCTCATCGAGACGGCCGCCGGATTGGCAGAGCCCGAACAGGCGGCGGGCGGTGGCGGTGGCGGCTTTCGAGATTTTCATGGACAGGCGGGAGCGGGAAAGCGGGATCAGGCTTCGACCTTGGCGAGGGCGTCCTCGTTGATGCGCTGCTGGTCTTCCAAGGTGAGCACTTTGCCGGTGACCTGGCTGGTGGTGGAGGCGACGAGGCGCCCGAATTCGCGCTTGAGTTCGAGAGAAAGCCGGTCGCGATCGGCGCGCGCGGCGGCTTCGGCCTTGGCGAGGATCTGCTGGGCCTGCGAGATGGCTTCCTGGGATTTCTGGTCGGAGAATGCGGCGGCGCCCTCCTTGGCCTCGTTGATCAGGCGGACGGCTTCGTCGTTGGCCTTGGCGATGGCGGCGGCGGTCGTGATTTCCGACTCGGCGAGCTGCTTCTCGATCCGTTTCAATTTTTCCTCGCCCTCCGCGATGCGGCCGCGGCGTTGCTCGAGCATCTTCTGCACCGGGCCGAACGCGAATTTCCGGAGCACGAGGATCACCAGCACAAAGTTGATCAACTGCGCGAGGAAGAACCAGCCGTGGAAACCGAAAGTGGTGCGGATCGTCTCAGCGATTCCGGGTTGTGCCTGGGCAAGAAGGGTGAACATGGCTCAAAAAGTGGGTGCCGCGCGCGCCGACTGGCGGAGCGCGCGGCGGATGATGCTTAGTAGGGGACGGCGAATGCCGAGAGGATGAAAATACCCTCGATAAGGGCTGCCAGAATGATCGAGATCACGAGGATCGGGGTGGCTGCGCCGGGATTGCGGCCGGTGGCTTCGGCCGCTTTCGCGCCGAGGATACCGATGCCGATTCCGCCGCCGATGGCGGCGAGGCCTACTGCGAATGCTTTGGTTAATAACATGGTTTGTGTTGTGTTGTGTTGGTGTTGGGGTTTCCGGCAGCCCCCACGGTCTTGCCATGGTCAGGCTGCTGAAAGGGTCAATGGTGTGCCTCGTCGCCGTGATCGGTGATCAGTTTGAGGAAAATGGCGCACAGCAGGGTGAAGACGAGCGCCTGCAGGAAGCCGACGAGCAGCTCCATGAAGTAGAAAGGAAACGCGGGCAGGAAGGCGAGGGCCTTGTGCGGCATGAGCGCCATCAGGGATTCCAGCGTCTGCTCGCCGCCGTAGATGTTTCCGAACAGCCGGAAGCTCAGGGCGACAGGCCGGATCGCGATCGAGATCAGCTCAAGCACGCCGACGAAGAGGAAGACGGGGATCATCACGGCCAGCATGATTCCGCTGAAGTGGCCCTTGGGCGCGAAGATGTGGGACAGGAAACCCTTCACGCCGTTCTCCGTGAGCGCCCAGTAGAACCAGAGGATGGCGAAGGTGGCCGCCATCGCCGCGGTCATGTTGAGGTCGGCATTGCCGCCGCGCAGGAAGGGCAGGAACCGGTGTTCGCCGTCGGGATACACTGCTTCCACTCCGACCGTGCCCACTCCGGGGATGAGCGCCATCCAGTTGGACACGAGGATGAAAAAGAAGATCGAGCCGAAGAACCAGAAGGTCCGCTTGATCATGTGGCTGCCGATCATCCCTTCCAGGAAACTGTAGAGTGACTCGACCACCCACTCGGCGAAATTCTGGAGGCCCGCCGGCACCAGCGTCATCTGTTTCGTCGCCGCACGGCAGAAAAGGATGATCAAGCCCACTGCCAGCCAGATCATCAGCATCGAGCTGGTGATGGGAATCGCCGGATGGATCCGCTGCGCGTCCAGCGGCAGCACGTGCCCGCCTTCCGCCGCGAAGGTGGAAATCATTCCAAAGAGCCAGATGGCGAGAGTGGCGGTGATAAAACGCATTTCAAGAGTGCCGCGTCGCGCGGGCAAAGGGCTATAAATGAGCCGCCCATCGTTCCGCAAGAGCTATTTGTGAAAAATTTCACAAGCGCATTTAACCATCTGATTCCAATGCCTTTGTGGATTCATCAAACGGGTTGCCTGACGCTGTGGAATGCGATCTCCGCCGCCATCCCGCCAAGCATCCGATTTCCTCGCAGGCCTGCCGTCACAACCAGGCGGAAGCCGCAATCGAGAGCTTGGTTGAGAAGCTCTTCGGCCGGAAGGCACAGGCGTCCGCCCACCTCACGGAGTTCGAATCGGATCGGGCCGATGCCATGGAATCCCCGGTAGATCACCTCCGTGCAGGCGAGCCGGTCCGCCCGGCGGAAATCGAACAGAAAATCATACGGTTTCCCCCGATGTCCCAGCGCCCGATTCACGGCGGCGGCCAGCTCCTCCGCCTCCAGCGGAGAGCGGAGCAACACGAGCGCGTCCACTTGCAAGGTTTCCCCGGCGGACCGGATTTTCACCCCATCCTTCTTCGCCTCCAAAAACCACGGCCCCTCGTCCGGCAATCCCTCCGGCAGCGGGAATCCGGCCGCCGCCGCATCTTGGGCATCGCCCAGGTAAAGCGCGGCGTGAGGCCAGAATCCCGGCAGGAATAGATTGCTCATCGCATCGTCGTGGCGGGTGGCGAAGAGATCGCCCGGCTTCGCCTTGTCCAGCACCGCGGCGCGGAGTTCGGTGGAAATCCGTTTCGGCGCGTCGCGGGGTTTCATGCCCGGCTGGCGCATCTCCGCGATCGCCCGCCCGGAAAGTTCGAAAAACCCCAGCATCACGCGCCGCCAGGCCGACCGTTGACCCCGCAGAAACGAAAACCAGCGGTATCCGGCCGAGCGCCTCAGCGCGTCGCGACGCCTCCGCTCGATCCATGGCTCCTCGTCCGCCAGCAACCTCACCATCTCCCGCCACTCATCCGGTCCCTCGTCGCGCAGAATGGCCTCGCGATTGGCAAAGTGGAAATCCGCAGCCGCCAGAAAACGATTCTGGTTGTTGCCGGTCGCCGCCTGATAGATCCGGGTGAAACTCTTCGCAGGCAGCCCCGCCGCGACGTCTTCCTCGTCCAGCTTCTTCCAAAGCACCGGCCGGACCGCCGCAAGATCGATCAAATAGCGAGTCGCCCGCATCAGGATGCATGCAGCCGCGAAGGCCGTCGTGAAGACGGGCAACCGTTCCGCCCACTCCAGTTTGTTCCTGCCCGCCACCGCGCCGAGCTCCGCCACCGTCTCAAGCAAGGCCGCGCGCAGCGCCAAATACTGCGTGTACCGTAGCCTCACACGTTCCTCATCATCGGGTGGAAAGTATCCCCGCACGGTCGCTTCCCGGATTTTTTCCAACTCGTCAGCGAGGTCCTCGCCGGAGGGCAGTGCCGCTGCCGCGGCAAGCACCGCAGAGACGCCGCGGCTGACGCTCTCGGCGGCATCGGACGACTCTTTTACCATCCGGCGAGAATGCGGCGAAGCCCCGTCCGGCGTCAACCGGCCGCGCATCTAACAACTCCTAACAGCAATTACCGGCTGTCACCACCGGCATTCCGATCCCCGGGACGCCCTCCAAGTCAAGCAAACTCAAGGAAACTTTCCTTTTCGACCCCATGGATTTTCTCTTGCCAATGATGACGCGCCTTCCCATTAAAGCTGCTGCCATGAACAAAGCCGAACTCGTAGAATCCATCCAAAAAGCCCTCGGAAAAGATGCCACCAAGCGTGCCGC
>JBBSJY010000282.1:0-4902 GCA_038256845.1 Verrucomicrobiales bacterium
GTGCTGGATGAGTATGCCCCTTCGGAGGATTGGTAACCTTGGAGTGCGGCGGGAAGCGAAGCGCCACGCCGCTTTGGATGGTGGGGTGGGGCGGACCGGGGGTGGAGGGGTTCGCGGAGCGGGCAGGCGGATCCAAAGCGGTGTCGACGCTGCGCTCTGCCACCGCAGTCCAAGGGGGCCTTGGAGTGCGGCGGGAAGCGAAGCGCCACGCCGCTTTGGATGGTGGGGTAAGGCGGACCGGGGGATTTAAGGGTTTGCCGAGCTGGCAGGCGGATCCAAAGCGGTGTCGACGCTGCGCTTTGCCACCGCACTCCGGGATTTCGCTCGACGGATCACGCTGGGAACGACCTGATCTTGAGATGCCCGAAGTTCACTGGCCCCATGCGCCGCCGCACCGGCTGGGAGAGAAAGGCACCTATCTGGTGACGGCTGGAACCTATCAGAAGCGGCATCATTTCGCGGGTGCGGGACGGCTGCAGGTCCTGCATCGAGGGCTGTTAGCGGTGGCGGCGGAGTCCGGATGGCGGCTGGAGGCCTGGGCGGTTTTCTCCAACCATTATCATTTCATCGGACACTCACCGGAGGATTCCGCCACGCTGACGCCGATGCTATCGAAACTGCACGAGAAGACGGCGAAATGGGTGAATGGACTTGACCGTATACCGGGAAGAAAAGTTTGGCATAACTTCTTCGAGACGCGGCTGACGATGGAGAAATCGTATCTTGCCCGGCTTCACTATGTGCATCGGAATGCGGTGAAGCACGGACTGGTATTGACGCCGGAGGCGTATCCGTGGTGTTCGGCGGGATGGTTTGAGAAAACTGCTACGGCAGCACAGGTGAAGACGATTTACAGCTTTAGGACGGATCGGCTGAAGGTGCTGGATGAGTATGCCCCTTCGGAGGATTGGTAACCTTGGAGTGCGGCGGGAAGCGAAGCGCCACGCCGCTTTGGATGGTGGGGTGGGGCGGACCGGGGGATTTAAATTTTAGGGTCGCGGAGCTGGCGGGCCGATCCAAAGCGGTGTCGACGCTGCGCTCTGCCACCGCAGTCCAAGGGGGCTTTGGAGTGCGCGGAAGCGGAGCGCCACGCCGCTTTGGATTGCGGGGTAAGGCGGACCGGGGGATTTAAGGGTCGCGGAGCTGGCGGGCCGATCCAAAGCGGTATCGACGCTGCGCTCTGCCACCGCAGTCCAAGGGTCAGGACGCCAGCGGGCCGGCGAGGCGGAGCAGGGCGGGGTCGATCTTGTATTTGGAATCGGTGACGGCGTGGATGGGAAGGTGGTCGTAGGTGCCGTCGCGATACACCATGATCGAGTGGGTCTGGCCGGCATCGAGCGAATCGATGGCGGCCACGGCGAATTTGTAGGCCATGATGCGGTCGAGAACGGTGGGCGAGCCACCGCGCTGGACGTGGCCAAGGACGGTTAGGCGCGCTTCCATGCCGATGGAGTCGTTGATCCAGCGGGTGAGGTAGTCGCCCATTTTCGTGCCCTCCGCGACGATGGCGAGGACGTAGCGGCGGCCGTTTGCGATGTCGTGTTTGAGGCGCGCGCCGATGGTGTCGAGATTGTAGGGAGTTTCCGGGACCAGACAAACTTCGGCTCCGCAGGCGAGGGCGCTGGTGAGGGCGAGGTAGCCGCAGTGCCGGCCCATGACCTCGACGACGAAGGCGCGGGAAAACGAGCTGGCGGTGTCGCGGATGGAATCGATCGAATTCCGGATGACGTTCAGTGCGGTATCGACTCCGAGGCAGTAGTCGGTGCCGGCGATGTCGTTGTCGATGGTGGCGGGAATGCCGGCGAAGGGGACACCGAAGTCGTTGTAAAACTCGTTGAGCGCCCGGAACGAGCCGTCGCCGCCGATGACGATGAGCTTGCCGATGCCGTGGCGTTTGAGGTTTTCGTAGGCCTGCCGCCGGAAGGTGATGTCGAAAAACCGTTTCGAGCGGGACGAGCGCAGGACGGTGCCGCCGCGGTGGAGGATGCCGGAAACCAGCTCGCGGTTGGCGGGGACGATCTGGTCGTCGATGAGGCCCCGCAGGCCGTCGTAAACGAGAAACGGAGTGTGGCCGCGCTGGGTGGCGTATTCGACGCAGCACTTCACCGCCGGGTTCATGCCGGCGGCATCTCCGCCCGAGGTGAGGATCGCGATTCCGTTAGGTGGGCAGATGGCCATGGGAAAATGTGGGCGGAGGGAAACCGCTCGCGCCGCCGAATTCAAGCATTGGGAGTGCCTGAATTGGGAAGGATCGGAGAAAAAAAGCAGGTGAGGCAGTGACTCCGTGGCAGAGACGCCGATTCGCGGGCGTCTGGCAGAGATATGGGGCGACGGGGACGGCGATTCGTTGGGATTGGGCTTGGCGGTTGCAAACCGCCTTCACGTCGCGGCGACCGGTGATCGCCGCTACTTGAGGCCGTGCTCCGCGGCGAAGGCGGCCGCGGCGGCAGGATCGGACTTGATCCAGTTCCGGTGGATCTCGCGGAGGGTGCCTTCGCGTGCGTCGCCGGGGGCGAGGGTAAGCGCCCACTGGGCGGCTGTTTCGGGTTCGTAGGGGGCGACGGCTGCGGAAAATGCGTGGATGGAGTGATCCCTCAGCGGGCCTTGTGGAGCTGAGCCGATCCACTCGGCAGCCGCGCGATGATCGTTGGCCGTCCAGGAACGAAAGATCCCCCGGATGCCGCTTTTGGATGATTCTTCCGGAAAGCGCTGCCCGATCCAGTCGATCCATTGACTGCGGTCACCGGGCTGGATCGAAGATTCCAGAGACTGATGGATCGAACGGATTTCCTCATCCTTGAGGTTGGCCGTTTCGATCCACCGGCTGGCTGGCTCGAAACCTTGTTTCGCGGCATTTGATATCAAGCCTACGAGAGCAGTTTCCAGCATGCGATCCCGGTCATTCTTGTCTTGAACGGAGTCGAGATGCAAACGAAGCGCCGATAGAACGGCGGTCTGCTGCTCCGGGGTCTGCGCGTGAGCGGCAACCGTCCAGATGCCTTCCGCTGCGTTGGTGAGGTCCAGCTTGTCGATCCAGTGGAAGGCCAATATCGGATCCATTTCGGCAAGTTCCTTGAGGATATACATTTTGCTGCGATCATTGATGAGATCGGCATGATTGACGGAGTTTTCCCGCAGCCAATCGATGGCGGCCGAGGGGTCGGTTTTTGCCAGCAAACCAAGGCTTGATCCGAGGAGCTGCTCGGCTAAAGTATCAGAGGGTCTTGGAGGTTCGTCGAAAAGTCGCAACGTTGCGCGTGGATCAAGTCGTGCCATGTAGAAGCCGATATCGCCTATCAAACTACGAATGACGTCTTCCTCAAGGTCGTCTGCCGCGCGCAACTCCTCGATGAGGGTTCCGAGCTGCTTCGCATCAAGCGTCGCCGTGCGCTCCTGAAGTGCGTCCCAACGGTGGATGAAATCTTCATCTTCAGGAGTGTCGATTTGAAACCGTATCTTCTCTTTCAGGATGAAGGCGAGGTAATCGGCGGCGAACCGGCGGGCTTCGGTTTCGCGGTCGGGTCGCTGGATGCGTTCAGTTCCGTTGGTGGAGGCCAGCCCCAGTTCGACAGCCCGCGCGGCGAGGGCCGCGCGTTTGTCGCGGGCGGAGATGAGGCGCTTGGAATCAATCCAGCCGATGCCGACTGTGACAGCAATCATGAGAAGCGAGACGGCGACCGAAGACTTCATGTGTTTGCCAACTTTCACCTTATTTCCAAGCTGAGAGGATCCGACCGCGGCGTTCCTCGTTCTCAAGTTTTCCTGCGAGGGCATGCATGGTAGCGGGGTCCTGCCGGCTTCCGATTAGTTTTTCGAGAAACCAACCGAGGATCTCGTCGTTGCCGCCGTGTTCATGATATTCGAGCGCAATCCCGGTGGCTGTCGTGAAATCCATGCGGTTCAGCTCGGACAGGGTGGCATGGGCGAGTGCGGTACCAGCGACTCGATCCGCTGTCTCGGGCGCTTCGGAGACGGCCCAGTGACGGATGGCCTCGATGTCTGTCCGCAGGATCGGCCTCGATCGTATGATCTTATCGACCTCCCCGCCTCCCGCTGCGAGGGCGGCGGCCTCTCGTTCCACGGGGCTTGCGTCGATCCGGACGAGGTAGGCGGTCACATCCTTAAGGTTCCCGCTGGAAACGATAAACTCCGCGGGCTTGGCGAGGACGGAGCCGTGCTGGCCCGGGGGGAGTAGGTCGCGGACGAACTTGGCGAACGGAGCGAACGCACCCTCCGGAAGATTGGAGTCACTGCGGCTGAGGGTCCTTTGCTGGTGGATGGCTGGCAACGCCGCAACCCGTTGCCGGGCTCCCGCAGGATCTGCCATCAGAAGCGCCGGTATCAGCTTACCCAGGAAGACGGACATGATCAAACTGCGTCCGTCGAGCGACTTGGTGTCGAAGGCGCCGTTAGCGAGCTGTTGGTCGTACCAACTGATGGCAGCGGTGGGATCGTCGTCCGCCCACCGGCCCAGTGCTTTCGAGAATTGTAGAAGCGAACGCGGGTTGTTGACCAAGATCTCAGTAAACCGCTCCAGAAGAAGCTGTGGATCCGTTGCGGTGAGATGTGAAATCAGGGCATGGAGCAGGGAGGGCGGAGGGGCGGTGGGTTGCTCTTTAAAGAGATCTTCTCAAGAAGGTCGGCAATCTCGCCGCTGGTCATGGACTTGAACCGGTCGCTCAACTTCTGACGGTCCACCGACCTCAATTTGGAATAACGCCTGGCGATGCCGGTCCAGTCCTCGGGTTGTTCCGGTGAAGCGCGGGTGGCGGACGCGCTTGCGGCATGAGATGCGAGGCGGGTGCGAAGAACTTCCGATTCGCTTTCGGTCGCGGCGATGCGGTTCCGCTGCAGGGCGAGCCACGTCAGGCAGGCCGCGAAGGTGAGGGATGGGAGGAGGAA
>JBBSJY010000283.1:0-4887 GCA_038256845.1 Verrucomicrobiales bacterium
AATACTTCCTCCGCGAACTCTTCGGCACGCAGACGGAAGTTCGATTCCGTCCGCACTTCTTCCCCTTCACCGAGCCGAGCTTCGAAATCGACGTGAAACTAACGGTCAAAGGCCAAACTCCGAAGTGGATCGAAATCGCCGGCTGCGGCATGGTCGATCCCGCCGTCTTCGAAGCGATCAACGTTTCCCGCAAGGACAACGCCTACGATCCCGAAAAGGTCACCGGCTTCGCCTTCGGCATGGGCCTCGACCGCCTCGCCATGATCCGCTGGGGCATCAAGGACATCCGCCTGCTCATCGAAAACGACGCCCGTTTCCTCCGACAATTCGCCTGATTAAGATTTAAAAAGGCACCGCAAATCCAGCGAGTCTTGCGAATAAGAAGTCTGAAGATTCGCTGGATTCGCTAGATTCGCGGTGCCTCAAACTCTTCATCCCATTTACCACCTGCGGTTACACTCTTCTTCTCTTTCCATGAACGTCTCTTTAAATTGGCTCGCCACCCATCTCGATCTATCCGGTAAATCCATCAAGGAAATCGACGACCTCTTCACCTTCGCCGGAGTCGAAGTGGAAGGCATCATTTCCAAAGGCATCGCCTCGGAACGGATCGTCGTCGCCCAAATCATGGAAGCCGTCCAGCACCCGAATGCGGACCGCCTCAAAGTCACCCAAGTGGATTGCGGCGAGGGCACGCTCCGCCAGATTGTCTGCGGTGCGCAGAATTATAAGGTCGGCGATAAGGTCCCTTGCGCCCTTCCCGGCGCGGAACTTCCCGGCGGCTTCACCATCGGGGAAACGGTCATGCGCAAGGTCGAGTCGAAGGGCATGCTCTGCGCCGCCAGCGAGATCGGTCTGCCCGCCGGTGAGGACGGATTGCTCATCCTCCCTCCGGATTCCGAAATCGGAAAACCCGTCAAACAGCTTTTCGACTCCGACACCCTGCTCGAACTCGAAGTCACACCGAACCGCCCCGACCTCCTCAGCCACCGCGGCATGGCCCGCGAGCTCGCGACCTTGCTGAAGACGCCGCTTTTAGCAAATAGCTCTATCGTTCCAGTCGAGAGTTGGAAAGGCGTGTCTCCCGCCTCCTCGATCTCGATCCAAAACCCGGCCGCCTGCCCGTTTTACAGCGTCGTTAAAATTTCCGCCGTCACCATTCAGGAATCCCCCGCGTGGCTCAAACAGCGCCTCGAATCCATCGGCCTGCGCCCCATCAACAACATCGTCGATGTCACCAATTTCGTCCTGCACGAACATGGCCAACCGCTCCACGCCTTCGATGCCGCGAAACTCACCGGTAGCATCATTGTCCGCCACGCCGCCGAGAGCGAAACCTTCCTTGCGCTCGACGAATCCAGCCACGTCCTCACTCCGGACGACCTCCTCATCTCCGACGAAACCGGTGCAGCTCTCGCCCTAGCAGGCGTCATGGGCGGAGCCGCAAGCGGCGTGACGGAGAACACTACCGACATTCTGCTGGAGTCCGCCTATTTCACCCCGCAAGGCATCCGCCGGACCTCGCGCCGCACTGCCCTAACCTCGGATTCCTCCTACCGCTTCGAGCGCGGCGTCGATCCCGCCTACGTGCTAACTGCCTCGTCGTTTGCCGTGAAACTGATCCTCGAAATCGCGGGCGGCACGGCGGAAGCTAACACGCAAATCGCTGGCGAAGCTCCCGTTCTCGTCCGATCCGTGACGCTCGATGCCAAGAAGCTCGACCAGCTCATGGGCGGCTCCATTTCTCTGGAGGATGCCGGGGAAATCCTCACCCGCCTCGGCTTAACCAAGCTGGCCGATGGCACCTGGGACGTCCCTTCGTTCCGCGCCGATCTCCAGCGCCACATCGATCTCGTCGAGGAAATCGCGCGCGTCCACGGCCTCGAAAACGTGCCATCGCGCTTCCTCGGCACCTTCGTCCCCGCCAGCGCGGTCGATGCCGCCTACGATGCCGACATGGTCCTCCGCCGTCGCCTCGCCGCGCTCGGCCTGCACGAATGCCAGACCATCAAACTCATCTCGGACGCCCAGGTTTCCGACACCCTCCCGCTGCGCCCGATGCAGGACGGCGATGTCATCCGCGTGAAACTTCCGCTCAGCGAGGACCACGCTGTCATGCGCCCGAGCATCGTCCCGGGCCTGATCGCTTCCGCTGCTAGAAACGTCCGCCAACAGGCCAAGTCCCTGCGCTTCTTCGAGATGGGCCGCGTCTTCCGCAACGCCGGCGGCGGCAAGGCCAGGGATCAGGAAAGCGAAACGCTCGCGCTGCTACTCTCCGGATCCGCCCAGCCCACCGGCTGGTCCCAAGCCGACCGCAGCGCCGATCTCCACGATCTCAAAGGCATCCTCTCCGCCCTGCTCGGCGACCGGAAAATCTCTTTCACCCCGAAGGACCGCCCCGGCTTCGTCCTCGCCAGCGACATCAAGGTCGCTGACCAGAACATCGGCATCTTCGCCCGCCTAACACCGGCCCGCGAACGCGAACTCGATTTCACCACGCCCGTCTATGTCGCTGAGCTCGATCTCGGAAAACTACGCAAACTCCTCAACGGCATCAGCCACGTCGAAGATCTTCAGCAGTTCCCCGGCTCCTCCCGCGATGCCGCGATGGAACTTCCCCTCACCACGCCGAACGCCCGGATCGAGGCCGTCATCGCCAAACTCGGCGAGGCCCTGTTAGTTTCGTCCGAGTGCTTCGACGTCTTCACCGACCCCTCCGGCGAAAAGCTGGACGCCGACAAAAAATCCGTCGCCTACCGCTTCCACTACCGCGAAGCCACCCGCACGCTCAAAACGGAAGAGATCGACGCCGCCCACCAGAAAGTGCTCGTGGCACTGACGAAGGAGCTTGGGGTGAAGTTCCGCTGAGGAGAATTTTGTCGGTTCACAAAACAGCCGATTTTGCCGGTTGCGGACGTTCCCAATAATGGTAACGATTCGAAGGTGATTGAGGCTTTCGCGTGCAAGGAAACCGAAAAGATCTGGAATGGCAGTCGTTCAAAGAAACTGCCGGGTAAAATTCAGGATCGGGCTTTTCTCAAGCTCCGGCAACTTCATGCGGCCGATTTCCTTGCAGATTTGCGAGTTCCACCAAGCAATCGACTCGAATCCCTTTCCGGCAATCTCAAGTGCTTTTGGAGTTTGAGAATCAATCAACAGTGGCGTTTGGTTTTCCGGTGGAATGACGGGAAGGCGTCCGATGTAAAAATCACCGACTACCATTGATGACGATGAAACGAGCTACTGAACTGATCCCACTGATGAACTTTTTCGCGGAAACTCTCCGTGAAACCTTGGACGAGTGGGACGTCTCGCAAGCGGAAGTCTCGAGGATGACGGGCATCCCCTCACCCCATCTGACCGACATGAAAAAAAGCCGCCGCCGCTGCACGCCCGAAAACGATCTGCGCCTGAGCCGCTACTTCGGAACCTCTCCGGGATTTTGGCTGCGCCTCCAACTGGACTACGAACTGATGCGGGCCGAGCGGGAAAACGGAGAGCGCATCAGTCGTGAAGTGCAGCCACACGCGGCATGATATAGGCGGCGACCCGAGTCGCTGCTAGTTCCGCGGGTTCCACCAGCCGTTGTTTTCCGCAGGACCGCAGAAACCGATTTTGGCTTCGTTATTGTTTCCACCGTAAATGTTTCTTTCGGCGTTTCCCGTGGGCAGTTCCTCGCTGACGTGGCCGTCGCACCAGGCGACGAGGGCGCGGCCGTTGAAGCGGAAATGGATGCTGGGCTGGAGGGGACCGCGGGGGCGCCAGTTCGAATCGACCCAGCTTGGCGGATCGGCATGCGGGTATTCCTGAAGACCGCCGGCCACCGCAAAGGCGGTGGTGGCGAACATGAGGGTGCCGGCCGGGTTGGCGACGGCGGCGGGGCGGTTCGGCTTGAAACTGTCCTCTGGCATCCCACCGATGTAGATGGAGTTGTAACCATAGCCGCCGGAGCCGTCCTCCCATGAGGCGGAGTCGGACAGATGTTCCTTGAACTCCGGGCACATACCGACGCTGCGGCTGCCGCCCAGGTATTCGGATAGATAGCCTTTCGTGGGGTCGAATTTCTGCTTGGCGCTGGTCCGCGCGCCGTGCCACCGGTGGCGGTTGGACGGATCGCCATCCGGGGCGTAAGTCTGATGGTCGCTGGCGTAAAGCAGGTTCGCGGCGGCGAGCTGGCGGATGTTGGTGGTGGAAACGACCTGATTCGCCCGCAGACGCGCGGTCCGGTAACCATAAAAGCCGACGGCTGCCAGAGCGGCAGCGATCGCGACGACGACCAGCAGCTCCACCAGAGTGAAACCAAGGCGAACAGGACTTTTCCCAATCACCTTCATTGGGGGGGAGTGAGTTCGGCGGCGAGGCGGAAGAATTTCCACGGCGCGCCGGTCGGAAGTCCGACGCTGGATTCCACGAGATGCGTTCCGGTTTCCGAAACAGTGACGGTGCTGGTGGATTGCAGGGCGGAGCCGCCGGTGGATTCCGCCAGGTCGGTCCACGCGATGAGGTCGGGGCTGCCCTGCAGTTTCAAATTTCCTCCACTGCGGTAGGCGAGGCGGGGGAAAGTCAGGACATCGCCGCTCATTCGAAGGCTGCCGCCGCCGGTGAGGTAGGCGATGAGGTTGGGGACGCCGTCGCGGTCGGGATCGGCGGTGGCGGTGGCTTCGTTTCCGAACCATCCCTGGCTCGCGGCCCAAGTGGCGAAGTTGGTGGTGGTGGCCCGAAACGCGCCCACGGCATCGAGATCGAATCCGCCGGAACTGAACGGCGTGGGGTAAGGATCGGTGATGATGCGGCCGGTGGAATCCCGGGTGGCGAACTGCGGGACATGGGTGCCGACGACATCGATGAGCCGGACGTGAGTGATGCGCTGGGTATCAAGCGTGGGAT
>JBBSJY010000284.1:0-4851 GCA_038256845.1 Verrucomicrobiales bacterium
AGGGCGATCCCTATCAGATCGCCTCGCGGATTCTCAAGACAGTCTCTCTGGCCCCGACTCCCTGACCGGCTGCCCGCCAAATCTCCCTCCAAGGCCGTTCCCTCTTCCCGGGGGGGAGCGGCCTTTTTTCCGGACGAAGTTCGGGGCCCGGGAAATCACGGTGCCGATTTTACATGGCGTTTACACACGGAGCGGTCAGCCTCGGATATTCTGTCGTGTCATGAAAATCAGACCCATCCCGGCAATCCTCGCCCTCGCCGCATCCACCCTCGCCACCGGCTTCGCAAAAGCGCCGGCGGACACCAGCCCGGCCGTGGATCCCCCCGCGGGTCGCAATCGGATTCAACTGGCCATCCTGCTGGACACTTCTAACAGCATGGACGGACTCATCGGGCAGGCCAAGACCCAGCTTTGGAAAATCGTCAACACCTTCGTGGATGCGCGCCGCGACGGCGAGGCGCCCTTCGTGGAGGTCGCCCTCTACGAATATGGAAACAACGACCAGCACATCGGAAACCACTATATCCGCCAAATCGAACCATTCACCCGCGACCTCGATGAAATCAGCCGAGAACTCTTCGCGCTCAAAACCAACGGCGGCGAGGAATACTGCGGCGCGGTGATCCGGCGCGCGCTCGCCGACCTCGGCTGGGATGATCGCCGGGATACCTACAAGGTCATTTTCATCGCGGGAAACGAGCCCTTCACCCAAGGACCGGTCGATCCTCTCCAAGCCTGCCGTGATGCCCTTTCAAAAGGGGTCGTCGTCAACACGATCCATTGCGGAAGCCGGTCCGTTGGCATTTCGGAATCCTGGCACGAAGGATCCGCCTTGGCGGGAGGTCAATTCATGATCATCGATCAGGACCGTGCGGTAACCCACATCCCCGCCCCGCAGGACAAGCCGATCGCCGATCTCAGCGGCGAACTGAACAAAACCTACCTGGGCTACGGTCGGGCGTGGAAGGAAGCCGCCGCGAAGCAAACCCAGGCGGACCACGACGCCGCCGCCCATGACAAGTCGGGCGCGGCCGTCCAAAGGGCCATAACCAAGGCCAGCGTGAACTACTCCAACGCCGGCTGGGACCTGGTGGACGCTGTCCGCGAAAAGAAAATCGATCCCCGGACATTGGACGCCTCCGAACTGCCGCGGCCAATCGGCAGAGGCATCGGGCGAAAAGACTCTCGATGACGTCATGGTTGATGCGGCGCGTCAGCAAGCCGCAGCATTGGGATATGAATTTGAAAAATGAACTGCCGCCCCCATTCCTGACATGATGAAACCGTTCCACTATCTTGTTCCGATGCTTGCCTTGTCGGTGGCATTCGGCGGGGAGATCGAAAACCCCTCGATCGATTTCCGGAAATTCGTCGAGAAAGCGGGTTCGCTCGAACCGATCCGCGAAAGTCGCCGCGTAACCGAGGCGGAGTTCCTGGAGATGGCGGCCGCAAACGGCACGATCATCCTCGACGCGCGCACGAAAGACAAATTCGAGAACATCCATATCCGGGGCGCGGTGCATCTCGCGCTCACCGATTTCACCGAAAGTGCCCTGAGGGATGTTATACCCGACAAATCCACCCGCGTGCTGATCTACTGCAACAACAACTTCCGCAACGAGCCGGTCAACTTTGCCAGCAAACGATTTGAGGTGGCGCTCAATATCCAAACCTTCATCAACCTCCACGCGTATGGCTACGAGAACGTTTACGAACTCGGTCCCCTGCTCGACGTGAAAACAACGCGAATTCCGTTCGAGGGCAAATCCGTCCCGAAGCAAAGCCCCCTTGCCGAGTGAACTCCGGTGCTGATACCCTGCGGACGACCCGATGACCGACACCCCCATCCTGGTGATAGAAGACGACCCCGCGGTCCGCCGGGGGGTCGTCGACGTGCTGGAGTACGCCGGATATCGAACTCTTGAGGCGGCCGACGGCCACACCGGAATGGATCTGGCCCTCAAGGCGAACTACCGGCTTCTCCTGCTCGATCTGGTGATGCCCGGGCCTTCCGGATTCGACATCCTCGCCGCGCTCAAGCGGAAGCGGCCGGGCCAGGCAGTCATCATCCTTTCTGCCCGGGGCGAGGAGAACGATCGCGTCCGCGGCCTCGTCACCGGGGCCGACGATTATGTGGTGAAACCATTCAGCATGAAGGAACTGCTCGCGCGGGTGGATGCGGTGCTGCGGCGCACCTGCGAACGCGCCGCCCCGGCCGATCAACGCGACATCCCGGGAGGCACCGCCGATTTTCGCGACAGGATCATCCAATTCACGGATGGCGGACGCGAGGAACTTTCCGAAAGGGAGGCCGACCTGCTCCGTTACATGATTGATTCCCAAGGCCGGCTCGTCACCCGCGAGGAAATTCTCCGCCAGCTCTGGGGGCTCGATCCGGCGCGAACCGAAACCCGGACGATCGATATGCATGTCATGCATCTCCGCACCAAGCTGCGGGACCGGGATCAGCAGGTGCTGATTACGGTTCGCGGAAAAGGATACCGTTTCCTGCTGGAGGCCGGCGGCACATGAGAAGTTTCCACGCAGGCTGGATCTGGATCTCACTTGCAATCTGCGCTCTGGTCATTCTGGGCGCGATGACATGGCTCACCCGCGGCGTCATCGCATCCGAGGCCGAACTCTCAAGCGCGGAGGTGCGGGCGGACCTCCAGGAGCGGATGAGGCTTTCACTCTGGCGGATGGATGCGGCGGGATCGGCGATGCTCATTGAGGAAAGCCAGCGACCGGTGGATGCGTTCGCCACCGGTCGACGCTCCTCCGTCCCGCTGCGGATGCGATTCGAGATCGCCCGGAACGGACTGCTTGTTTCGCAAGACCACCCCGAACTACTACCGGATCTGCGTGTCTTGTTGGAGAAGGGTCGGGATCATCAGGCCGTCTTCCAAGCCCTCTGGGGAAAGCTTGAAGGCGGGACATCCGATTGGAGCACGCCTTCTGTGGGTATCGAACCGCCCCCTTTCCCCGAGCCCTTGCAAAAGCAGGCCCGCGTCAGCGAGGTCGTCCAGAAAGCGATCGGCCGGAACGAGCTTCTCAACCGCGGGCGCATGCTGGACCAGACGGTGGCAAAGGGTCTGGATACCCAGAACGCTTTCCAAATGCCCGCCGCCGGATCTTCGCTCCAAGCCGGCCTGCCCCGACCGTTTTGGATCAACGGCGAGCTGATGTTACTCCGCGTGGTCACCAGCCCGGGTGCGCGCGCCTCACAGGCAATCCAAGGCGTGTGGCTGGATGCGGATTCCGTGAAGCAGCTGCTCCTCGCCGAATCCGCCGACCTCCTGCCAACAGCGCGCCTGAAGGCTGCGGTGGAACGGTCCGATGATGGAATGGTGCTCGCATCATTCCCGTTCCGACTAGACGCCGGAACCCTATCCTCGCCTCCACCCGGCCTCCGCGAACCGATCCTCCTCTCTCTGATCGCGGGTTGGTGCGCGGCAGTTCTCGCGATACTGGCTGCCTCGATGCTCGTCCGTGGGGTAATTCGCCTGAGCGAACGTCGGGCATCGTTTGTTTCGGCTGTAACCCATGAGCTGCGCACCCCGCTCACCACCTTCCAACTGTACTCCGATCTTCTTGGAAGCCCCGGAGTCAGCGAGGAGAAACGATCTCACTACGTGCGTGTGCTGTCCCTTGAGGCCGCCCGCCTTTCCCATCTCGTGGAGAATGTTCTCGCATTCTCCGGTATCGAACGTGGCAACCCCCGCTCGTCAGTCCGCGCGATGGGCGTCGCCGAGCTATTGGAACCCATGCGCCACCGCTTGGAAAACCGCCTCGCCACCGCCGACCTCCGGTTAGACATGGAAATCACTACCGCCTCGCCCGTGAACGCGAACCCGGACGCGGTCGAGCATATTCTCTTCAATCTGATCGACAACGCATCGAAATACGCATCGGGGAGCAGTCCGCCGCTCGTTGAGATTCGTGTCATTTCCACCGCAAGCCACACCTCCATTTGTGTGGCCGACCATGGTCCCGGCATTCCGGCAACCGAACGCCAACGGATCTTCAGAGCTTTTCACAAGTCCGCCCATGATGCGGCCGAGACCCGTCCGGGTGTCGGGCTCGGCCTGGCCCTTTCCCGGAGTCTCGCCCGCTCGCTGGGAGGCGACCTCCTCTGCACCGAGCCCCCATCGGGCAAAGGCGCCAGTTTCATCGTCAAGCTTCCGCGCTCCGATATGCAGAAAAGATGAGAGCTTTCCCAAGCCCGTGTCTCCTCTCAACCCGGGGAACCCGAATCGGGAGCGTTGTCCCACGACATCACCGCTGCGCGTGAGCATGGATTCTGAAATCCGCATCGCTGCCATCCGGCTCGGCGAACTTGCTGCGATACCACGCGGCGATCTCATGGCCTTGCGCGAACCAGACATCACCTTTGGCGCGCATGTCCAGGATCAAGCGCTCCAGCAATTGCACGCGGGACGGCCGACCGCTTAGCCACGGATGCAGCGTCAGGACAAAGCAGCAGCCATACTGGTGCATCGCCTCGAACTCCCGCCACCAGAGATCATAAACCGATGAACAATTCTGTGGAATCGATCCCCACGCGGGATCCACATTGAAGGCGAACTGTTCCCAGTCCTCGAGCATCCACTGCCCGGGAATTTCGATCATTCCATTCGCATATTGATAGGGAATGTCATCGCCCATCCCGCTGGCACAGTAGTCGAAGCCGTGCTTGAGGAGCAGCTCCGGAGTCCATGGATTCAGCTCGAACCACGGAGCCCGGTAGCCAATCGGTCGCTTGCCCGCGACTTCTCCCAGAACCTCGATACTGCGTTGCAAGATGGCTTCTTCTTCCTGCTCGGTTAGGCCATGAAGCCGCTCGTGGATGTC
>JBBSJY010000285.1:0-4765 GCA_038256845.1 Verrucomicrobiales bacterium
CAAAGGCTCTTGACGATGTTCAAACGGAACATGTAGGCGTCGCGGGCGGATGGCCCGGCCGCGTGTCCTCCACACGCGCAGGACTGCCTCCGGCCGTCTCAAACCGCCTTCACATTACGCCCGGCGTCCAACCACCGCCTCCACCGTTCACCCCTCCGCTCCCGCATCACAACCCTTGCAACCGCCCGGACCGCAATCCTTCCGCTCCGGGTGGCCGAACCACGTGTAGGGCTTGTCGGAGTTCTCGGGATACTTCTCTTCGAGCAAACTGGCGACCTCGGCCATGCCATCCCCAGCCCGGACCCAGCCGCTATCGACATCGGGGAAGTCGATGCTGCAATTCTCGCATTTCTTCTCGGAGTGGAACCGGATCGGGCACCAGAAGCTCTCGACATTGCGCAGCATCTCGGTGCCCAGCGACCAAACCCCGGTCATCCAGTCGCAATACAGGCACCAGATGAGATCCCAGCCTACCAGGCCTTGGAATTTCTGACGGGAAACATTCACCCACTCCCCCGATCGATAGCGGGGAAAGCGGACCAGCAACACCAGCGGCGGATAGACCACCCACTCGGCCAGTCTTACCAACCAGAACATCGGAACCGCCAGCGCGGTGATCCACACCGCGGTGTAGTTGCGAAAGCGCCCGACGCGCGAGTTCAGCACCTTGAGGATGCGTGGGCCTTTCACCGCGGAGGAATGGGCCCGCTCATGGGCGAAAATCCACAAATAGGTCGCCACCACCTGAGCCGCCACTCCAACCAGGACCCCGGCCCAGCCGAACCAGATGCCACCCGCCACCCACGGCAAAACCGTGAAAATCGTCACCAGCAGATCCAACCCGGGAGCCCGGACAAACCATTCGCCCAGGTTCCGACCCACACCGCCAAGCCGCGGCAGCAGATGGAGAAAACCCGCCAGCAGCAACAGCACCCCAGCCGTAGCGACTCCAAACGTCAAAATCGGTGGCCAATCCATACGTCATGCTGCTCTCGCGCATCCCACCCGCGCGATCAAATTCGCACAACCATCGCGTGAACAACGGGTGGCATGGCGCAGTTCCCACATCGCCCCCATTCATCTCATCAAAGTATCGTCCGAACGCGGTCGGGATCGGTCCCGAATGGCACTGACCTAACGGGATTCTGGGAACGGTCATCGTCGGTCTCAAACAACGTCTTCCCCCCGTCGCCCACGCGCCATCACATGATCGACCGCCCCTCGCGTCAGGATGGAAAGTGAGGACCGACCCCATACAGATAGGCGGACTGCGTAGCTTTCTCCTTTTTAGTGTTTCAGCTTACAGCATTTCAGCTCTACCCAATCCACCCTTTTCCCATAACCTCCAGATACCCGCCCTGCGGTCCGGCTTGGGCAGGCGTAGCGCAGCGGAGACTCCCCCCCAACGGCCGTTTCAGGAGCCTCCCGCAAAAAGCAAATTTCGAGTGGTCGGAGGGACGTCGACCTGGCCGACGCCCGCGCACGGGCAAAATTTGCAAACCCGGTGGGGTTCCTGCAAAGATTGCGGATCGTGAGAACGTGGTGGTAAAAGGCGATCCGCATGTTTTCCCTGAATGTTTTCATGTCCGAAATTACCCGTCCGGAATCCGCCCGGCCTAGCCATTCGACTGCCGTTCTCGCGGCGGTCTGGCTGGCGGCGGTGGTCGCCGTCATGGTGTTGATGCTGGCTTATTCATCCTACGGCAGTCCCGCGGGTGCGGCGCCGGACCGCTGGCCGGCCGCCAGCCGGATCTCGCCTTCCGCCGGCCTGCCCGCGCTGATCCTCTTCGCGCATCCGCACTGCCCGTGCACCCGGGCGACGCTGGGCGAACTCGAGAACCTGATGGCGGCGTTGCGGGGCAAACCCGACGCCCAGGTCTGGTTCATTCAACCGTCCGGCGTGGCCGCGGACTGGACGGAGACGGACCTCCGGCGCAGGGCCGCCGCGATTCCCGGCGTGACGGTGCATGACGACCGCGACGGGATCGAGGCGCGGCGTTTCCAAGCGGAAACCTCCGGTCAGACCCTGCTCTACGACCGCGAGGGCAAGCTGCTCTATCAGGGAGGCATCACGATTGCCCGCGGCCACTCGGGCGACAATCCCGGACGGGACGCGGTGGCCGCCCTGTTGGAGCATCCATCCGCCGACCGGGTCCTGGGTCCGGTGTTCGGCTGTGCCTTGTTTGAAAGCAACTGCCGCTCCACGGAGGATTCCCCATGCTCCCCCTGACCGATTCGGATCCCGCGGTCGCAGCGCGGGCGCTGCAGCTTTTCCGGGAGGACCGGGACGCCATCTACCGCCATACGGACAAGCTGTTCGCCAATCTGATGGTGATCCAGTGGCTGGCGGGCATCGCCGCGGCGCTGGTCATCTCGCCGAGGACCTGGATCGGCGCGAGCAGCCAAATCCACTGGCACGTCTGGGCCGCGATACTTCTCGGCGGCGCGATCGCCAGCCTGCCGGTGTTCCTCGCGTGGAAACAACCGGGCACGGCGCTGGCCCGGCACGTCATCGCCGTGTCACAGATGCTTTTCTCGGTGCTGCTGATCCACCTGACAGGCGGACGCATCGAGACGCACTTCCACATTTTCGGTTCCTTGGCGTTCCTGGCGATCTATCGGGACTGGAAAGTCCTGCTCACCGCGACGGTGGTTGTCACGGCGGACCATCTCGCGCGCGGTTGGCTGTGGCCGCAGTCGATTTTCGGCATCCTGACGCCAAGTTCGTGGCGCTGGATGGAGCATGCGGGCTGGGTGTTGTTTGAAGACAGTTTCCTGATCATTTCCATCCGGCGGAGTCTGAGGGAGATGTTCGACGTCGCCACCCGCAGGGCCCGGCTGGAGGCCACCAACGCTCTCGTGGAGACCGAACTCCACGGCAGCGAGGAGCGGTTCTCCAGCGCGTTCGAGCACGCGGCGATCGGGATGGCCCTGGTATCTCCCGGCGGGCGCTGGATCCGGGTGAACCGGGCGCTCTGCCAGTTGCTGGGCTACACGCCGACGGAGTTTGCCGAGGGATCTTTCCAGGAGATCACCCACCCGGACCATCTGGAGGAGGATCTCAGGCTGGTCCGGCAGACGCTGGCGGGCGAGATCCAGACGTATCAGATGGAGAAACGGTACTTCCACAAGGATGGCCGTTTGGTGTGGGTGTCGCTGAGCGTCTCGCTGGTGCGGGACGCGGAACGGCTGCCGGACTATTTCATCTCGCAGATCCAGGACATCACCATGCGCAAGGAGGCGGAGGCCGGGTTGAAAACGGTCCATCAGGAACTGCTGGAGACGTCACGCCGGGCGGGCATGGCGGAGGTGGCCACGAGCGTGCTGCACAACGTGGGCAACGTGCTCAACAGCGTGAACATCTCCTGCTCGGTCGCCGCGGACCGACTGCGCAAATCGCGCGTCGGCAGCGTCGCCCAAACCGCCGCGCTGCTGCACGACCACGCGGACGACCTCCCCGCGTTCCTCACCGCGGATCCCACCGGCCGGAAACTGCCCGATTTCCTCGGCAAGCTGGCGGCCCAGCTCGCCGGGGAACAGGCGGATGTGCTGGGCGAGTTGCAACTGCTCGGCAAGAATATTGAGCACATCAAGGACATCGTTGCCATGCAGCAAAATCACGCCAGTTTCTCCGGCGTGACGGAAACCGTGCTGGCGAGCGATCTAGTGGAGGATGGTCTGCGGATGAACGAAGGCTTCCTGATACGGCACACGGTGCGGGTTATCCGCCACTACGAAAAGGTCCCGGAGATCACTCTGGAGAAGCACAAGGCGCTGCAGATCCTGGTCAACCTGATCCGCAACGCCAAGCAGGCCTGCGGCAGCAGCGGGAACGCGGACAACCAAATGACCGTGAGTGTCACGGCGGCGGACAATCGCGTCCGCATCTCCGTCAGCGACAACGGCGTGGGCATTCCTCTTGAGAACCTGACCCGCATCTTCTCGCATGGCTTCACCACCAAACAGGATGGCCACGGCTTCGGCCTCCACAGCGGCGCGCTGGCCGCCCGGGAAATGGGCGGATCCCTCAGCGCCCACAGCGACGGCGCGGGCACCGGCGCGACATTCATTCTCGAACTGCCCATCGACGCCCGCGCCAGCCTACCCGCCTCCCCCACGCCAAAAACCCGGTTTCCGGAGACCGTCGCCTTTTGAGATTCAGACCGCACTTGGTCGGAGCCGCGGCGCAAAGGCAATGTGCGGAAAGGAATCCATCTCCGTTGATTCCCCCGGTGAAAATTCCCTTTTCGTCATTGCCGGTGCAAATGCCGCTTTGACTCCGGAACCTTTGGAAATCCAGCGCGATCTCATTACTTCGGCGGATGCGCCACTGCTTCCATTCGCCATCTCGATGGGGACGGTAGTCCGGGCCAAGGAGATTGCCGCCGAAGTTGGAATCCCTGTATTCCTCAATTCTTCCCCATGCCTCTCGTCAGAGCTGATCCAATGGTATACTGCCGCGCGCGAGGTTTTGTGAAAACGGGATCGTTCATTCGTCGCCCTGCGAGGATGGCAGGGACGCACCTCCGGGGCGTCCGGCGCGTGGGATGCGAATGATCCGCGAATGAATGGAGCCTGCGCGCCGCACATTCGCTTTTTCATGCTCGCGCCACGCGCCGGACCGCTCGGAGATCGGTCCCTGCCTTTGCGGCTTCGCCATTTCACAAATCATGACGCGCGGCAGTATAGATCGGAGTTCGGTGGCGGTTGGCTGGTCCACGGTTTTTCCGGTGTTGCCGACGGCTCCGGCGAGTGGGGAAACATC
>JBBSJY010000286.1:0-4710 GCA_038256845.1 Verrucomicrobiales bacterium
ATGCGAATGATCCGCGAATGAATGGTGCCAGCGCGCCGCACATTCGCTTTTTCATTCTCGCGCCACGCGCCGGACCGCTCGGAGATCGGTCCCTGCCTTTGCGGCTTCGCCATTTCACAAATCATGACGCGCGGCAGTATAGATCGTGAGCCCTCGATCCGCTCGTCTTTTTCCCGAAACCCGGCAAGGAACATCTTTACTGGAACATCATTGAGGGCCGCCGCGTCGCGGGCGGGCGAATTCTCCAGCGCCACGTGTCGCTCTTTCCCGAAGAACTCCTGCCCGGCGGAATCGACCCGCAAAAACCCAATGTCGGCATTCGCCCCTCCGCGATGCGCCTCGAGCGCCCCCGCCGATAGGGTGCCCGCTGGCTCGGGTGCGAACAGTCCATACCTGCTGCCGGGAGATCTTTTAATCCGCGAGAACTGACCCTATCTACACCGCAAGCGGGCCAACAATCAGGACGTCCCTCCTATCACATTTCGTAGTTGAAGGGTTTCCTTTGCTCACGGGTCAGGTAGGTCATTGCCTCCTTATCGTCAGCAAACTGCTCTGTCTCCGGATTCCACTTGAGCTTTCGCCCCAGACGGATTGCCAGCACCCCAAGATGGCAAACACTGGCTGACCGATGACCGATTTCCGCGTCACAGATCGCTGCCTTGCGTGAGCGGATGCAGTCGAAGAAGTTGCCCATGTGATCGTTGCTGACGTAAAGCTCGACCTTTCGCTCCGTCAGCGGCTCGGTGAGCAATTCGGGGCGGCTGGCTTCGATCCTTCCGCGCGTCACAAAAATCCAGCCGTCGCTGCCCTCGAACTTCACGCCGTGCTCCGGCAGATCCTGGCTTTGATCCTCCGCGATGGAGCCGTCGAAGTTATTGCGCAGCGTGCTGATCGTCGTCTGGGTCACGCCATCCGGGTATTCGTAGTGGACCTCGTATTGGCTCGGCGCATCGTAGCCGCCGGCGACGGGTTCGATGAGCCGCCGCCCTTCGATGCTCACCGGCCCGCTGCGCTCATAGCCTGCGCCCCAGAGCGCAATGTCGTGATGGTGCGCGCCCCAGTCCGTCAGTGTGCCGCCGGAATAATCCAGCCAATAGCGGAACGTGCCATGACCCCGCTCCGGCACGTAATCGTGCGCCGCCACTTGTCCCTGCCAGACATTCCAATCCAGCTCCTGCGGCACCGGCGCCGTGGCAAATGGTCCACCCTGTCTGCCCACAGGCAGCACGACCTGGATGTGTTTGAGTTTGCCAAGGCGACCGTTGCGCACGAGATCGCACGCAAGGCGAAAGTTGGCATCGCTCCGCTGCTGGCTGCCGGTTTGAAAGATGCGATTTGATTGTCGGGCGGTCTCCACCACCCGCCGTCCCTCGTCGATCGTCAGCGTTAGCGGTTTCTCGCTATACACGTCCTTGCCCGCCTTCATGGCCGCAAGATTGATGATCGTGTGCCAGTGGTCCGGCGTCGCATTGATGATGGCGTGAACGTCGTCACGCTCCAACACCTTGCGGAAATCGTTGAATACCTTGGCCCCTCCAAACTGCTGCGATGCCTCGCCAGCCCGCTTCGTATCCACATCACACACCGCCACGATGTTGCCGAATCCGGCGGCCAGCTTCGCGTTGTGTTGCCCCATGCCGCCGCAGCCGATGAGCGCGATGCCCGGCTTGTCATTGGCCGAGAGCGGCCGGGCGGGTTGCGCGGCGTCGAGCGATTGCGTGACAAACCACGGCGGCAGGCCTGTGGCAGCGGCGGCGATGGAGCTGCGCCGCAGGAAATCGCGGCGGGAAATGGGATGGGCGGGCATAAGAGTATGGGTTGGAAATCAAACCTTAAATGGAGCCAGGTGCGACCCTGAAATCAAGTGGTTATTCAATAAGGTCAGCTTTCGCATTTCAACTGTAGGGGAAAAATGGGTTGAGCGTTTCGCTTTTCATCGGCTGTGAATGGACGGGCGATTCGGAGATCGCCATTCCTTGGTGGCGGATCCGGGCCCGCCGATCCTTCAGGACTTGCTACGGGAGGAGGCGTTGGATCAAGGAATGGACTCTGAGTATCGGATTCAGGATCGAGTCTGGCAGGTGGCTGGCGAGTTCCGGATCCACCCTCTCACGAGATCGCGATAAAGCGGGCAGCAACCTGAAACCCAAACTCCCATCCCAAGGCTCGACGGCCGTCCCCGGAAAGCTTACTAAGTGATCCACGGATCGCGGAATTTACGGAGCCTTTACTGACAGCGCGGTTTTCATCGCCCATGATGGGAGTATGAAAACCGCGTTTATTCTTGCCCTCGGTCTTGGCGGCTTCGCCCAAGCTCTGGAAGTCCACGAGTGGGGGACGTTTACAGTGCTCTCGGGATCGAGCGGTGCGCAGGTGCCTTGGTATGCATCGGCCGCTGATCTTGCGCGTCTTCCGAAGTTCGTCAGCAGTTCGCCGATTTTCAAAAGCGGCTACTCAACGGTGCGGATGGAGACCCCGGTGATCTATTTCTATCCGGAGATGGAGATGGCGGTTTCCGTCGAGGTGGCTTTCAGCGGCGGGAATGTCACCGAAACATTCCCCTACGGTTCCGTTGGTGGAGCGATCTATGTTCCGACGGCGGGAATGGAGGCGCCCAAGACGACTTGGAAAGGCAGGCTCCGTCCTCCGACGGACAAGGCGGCTCTGGCGAAAATCCCAGCCATTCCGGATTCGAACGATCCCGAACCGTATGGCGCTGCCCGCGAGGTGCCGGAGGCATGGATTTTCGAGTCCGACCTGAAAGAGATTCCCGGTCTCACGGAACAGCCGAATTTTCCCCAGATGGAGAAATTCATTTTCTACCGAGGGGCTGGAAACGCGTATATCCCGATGTCCGCTGCGATGGACGGAGATGACGTCACGGTGGCTAACAGCGGCGAAGAAGCGATCCCGTATGCTGTCGCGCTGCGTGTGAGGGGCGCGAAGGCGGCGTGGCTTACCACCGGGGAGATCCCGGGTCGGCCGGTGAATGGTCAGCCCGCCATGAACCAATCCCGGATTACTTTTCCGAAAGCGGAACGTCCACTCGCCGAGGTGGAATCCGAACTGGCCGCCGGGTGGAAAAAGGCTCTCGCAGCGGACGGCCTGACTCCGGCGGAGGCTTCCGCAATGGTGGAGACCTGGCGCAAGACGTGGTTCCGGGAAAGCGGCGACCGGATTCTCACCCTCGTCCCGCGCAAGGTGACCGACGCCATGCTGCCGCTCAAGATCACACCGGCTCCGGATAAGACCGAGCGCGTCTTCGTCGCACGGATCGAGATGGTTTCACCCGACAGGGAGGAACGGCTCGTCGCTCTTCTGAATTCTCCGGCGGTTCCGGGAAATGAGGAGTTGGCGAAGTTCCAGGACCTGGTGCTTGGAAGGTTTGGACACGGAGCATCTGAGATCGCGACCCAGCTACAGAAGAACCGGATGTTCCAGAAATACCATTCGCTGAAACAGTTCGGGGAAGATCGCAAGATCTCGGCAAAGTAGGTTCAGGAGCTGGCTTGCGATCTGAACGGTCAAAGCCCGTGCCATTTGAGCGGTGGCTTGTCTTCGGTGAGGCGGGCGGGTTGGATGGGGTGTGGCGATTCTCTGGAGAACCGGATTTTGTTTGATGGGATTGATTTTGGCCGGGTGTGATCGCGGGGAGGTTGCGGCGCCGCGAAAGGGAGAGATGGAGGAGCCGGCGTTTTGGGTTTGGCACCGGAGTTCGGAGCTAACGGGGCGGGAGGTGGCGGATTTAAATGAGGCGGGGGTTGGGGTGCTTTTTTGGCATGTGGCGGAGATGGGTTTTGAAAGCGGGGCTTGGAAGGTGGCCGGTGTGTCGCGGCGGCAGCCGGAGAAGATGGGGTTGGAGGTTTTTCCGGTGGTGAGGATCAAGCCGGGGACGGGGTTTTTGGAGGACCGGAGGGCGGCGTTGGCGCTGGCGGGTTGGCTGAGGGATTGGGCGGGTGAGGAGGGGCTGCCGGGGGAAGTGCAGTTGGATTTCGATTGTCCCGCGAGGCTGCTGGGGCGTTATGCGGAGTTTTTGCGGGATTTGAGAATGGAACTGGGCGGAGTGCGGGTGTCGGTGACGGCGCTGGCGTCGTGGGCGGGGCTGCCGGATTTCGGGAAGCTGGCGGGGGAGGTGTCGTCTCTTTCGCCGATGTTTTATGACCTCGAGGCGGACGAGCCAACGGAGGTGGCACGGCGGAATTTCCGGCCGATGGCGGATGGGGAGACGGTGGCGTGGGTGCGGCGGTGGAGGAATTGCAAGGTGCCGTGGCGGGCGGGGCTGCCGAACTTCGAGCGGGTGTCGGTATTCGCGGCGGATGGAAAACTGCGCGGCCATCTGCGTGGATGGTCGCATGAGGCGTTGGTGTCTCATCCGGATCTGGAGGCGGAGGTGCTGGCGGCGGGGGTGACGGTTCTCCGGGTGGCGAAGGAGGTGGAAGTCGCAGGGACGCGAATTTCACCGGGGGAAATCCTGGTCCACCGGATGCCGGAGGAGCGAGCGTTGCGGGAAATGGCGGAAGCGGCCCGGGAGGCGGGGGCGAGGTCGGTGATTTATTTCGCGCTGCCGGGGCCGGGACTGCGGGCGAGCTATTCGGCGCGGCATCTGGTGGCGGTGGGCGGCGGGGTGGAGTTGGCGCTGGAATGGCGGCCGCCCGGGGAGGTGGTCTTGCGGAATGTGGGGGCGGTGGATTTGCCGGTGCGGCTGGAGGG
>JBBSJY010000287.1:0-4699 GCA_038256845.1 Verrucomicrobiales bacterium
CCAGGAAATTCCGCTCGATATCCTATTCGAGGACGACGACCTCCTCGTCCTCAACAAAGCGCCAGGCATGGTCGTCCACCCCGCGCCGGGAAATCCCGACGGCACCTTGGTCAACGCGCTGCTCCATCACTGTCGCGGGCAGCTCTCCGGAATCGGCGGCGTCGAGCGCCCCGGCATTGTCCACCGCCTCGACAAGGACACCTCCGGTTGCCTCGTCATCGCCAAATCCGACCGCGCCCACCAATCGCTGGTCACCCAGTTTTCCGAGCGCTCCAGCATGGAAAAGCTTTATCTCGCCGTAACCCAGGGAATTCCGAAACCGGCGAAAGACACCATTTTCACCCACATCGGCCGGCATCCCGTGAATCGCCAGAAGATGGCGGTGGTCAATCCTCCCGGTGGCAAGACCGCGATCACAGACTACGAAATCCTCCATGCCGATGCCGCCAGCCTCACCGCTCTCATCCTTTGCCACCTCCACACCGGCCGCACCCACCAGATCCGTGTCCATCTCCATCACAAAGGCAGCCCCCTCGTTGGTGATCCCATCTACGGAAAGCCCAGCAAAACTTCCGGCGAAACCGGCCGCCTGATGCTCCACGCATGGCGCCTCGCCTTCACCCACCCCGTGTCCGGCGAATCGCTCCGGTTCGAGTCTCCGGTCCCCGCGGAATTCCACCCGTGGACCCACCAGGCGATCCTTCCCTAGCCGCTGTCAACCGCTCCAACTTCCCCGCCTTTGGCAGCGCCAGCCACCCCGGTTTCCAGCCTCCGCCGATCCAGGTAGCCAGCGGCTTCGGCACCGATGAAGAAAATCTGGATCGTGAAATAGATCCACAAGAGCAGCACGACCAAGGTCACGGCGGCCCCGTAGAATGAGGTCACCCCCGCGCGTTCGAAATAGAGGCCGATCAACCCTCGCAACACCGCCAGCAGGATGCAGGCGAGCAGGGCTCCTCCCAAGGCCGGGCGGAAGCCGGGAGGCTTCGCTGGAAGCCAGCGGAGGATCAACGCGAAGAGCAGCGTCACGACCACCAGCGCGACCCCCTGCTGAAGGATGCTCCACACTCCCAGTCCGCTTGGAATATACGGGTCGATTCGCTCGGCCACCAAATGGAGCACCGCCCCGACGATGGCGGAGAGCGCGAGCACGCCCCCCAGTGCGATCACCAGAAGCAGGGGGATGGCCCGTCCTAACACCAGCCCGATCACCATGCCGCGCCGTCCTTTGCGATGTCGTTTGCCAAAAATCAGATCCAGAACCTCCCTCAGTTCCACCACCACCTTCGATGCCAGGAAAAGCAGCACGGTGAATCCGACCAGCGACGCCCAGCCCGTCACCACCCGATCGGATTGGGCTTCTAACAGCAAAACCAGATAATCGCTCGAACCGTCATCCAGGAACACTCCGGAAGCCTGTTCCAACTCGTCCCGCGCCTTGTCGCTTCCAATCATCGTCGCGGCCATCGCGGTGGAAACCACCAGCATGGGCACCATTGAAAACAGGCTGTAGAACGCCAGCGCTGCGGCGGAACGGGAGTGATTGTGATTCCACCATCGCTTGCCGATTTCCACGATGGCATGCCACAACCCCGCGATCCACGGATTCTTCCACACGGCTCGCATGGCTGCCAGCCTCCCACGCGGATTCACCGCTCTCAAGCCCGCCCCGCACCGGCCGACCTACAATCGTGCGCAGGATTGATGATTTCTGGAATTCCCATCGCCGCGTGAAGTGTCCAGATTCATTGCGCGTGGACCGTGACTCCCCATCCGGCCCTGGCCGCCCGGTCAGAAAATCGACCCGGTGGCATAAAAGTTGCTGCAATTTCGAAACAGCTCTCTAGACTCGCTCCGGCAACACCCTTGCCGGTATGTCCGAAGCCTTCCTCCACCAGTCCCTCTCCCAGCAGCAGACTCTCGCGCCTCAGATGCGCAAGAGTCTGGAAATCCTCCAGGCTGGCACGCTGGAACTTTCCCAGCTGGTTCGCCAGGCGCTGGAAACCAATCCGGTTCTCGAAGATATCACCGAGACACTCTCACTCGACGAGGAGCTGCCGGATCCGGAAGAAGCGGACAGCTTGGATTATCTCAACGACACCGAGGACGACTGGCGCGACCGCCTCATCATGGAAGGCAAAAGCTCGCCATGGACTTCGGAGGATGAGGAGCGGCGCCAGCGGCTCTACGATTCGATCGTCGCGCCGGAATCCCTCCAACAACACCTCCAGCAGCAGCTCGATTTTTCGATGATCGATCCCGAGATCCGGGATGCGGCCCAGGCCCTTCTCGGCAATCTCGACGACCGGGGGTTTCTCGACCTCCCCATCCAGGAATTCGGCAAGCGTCTCGGCATCGATAGAAACTACCTGAATGAAGCGCTCAAGTTGATCCAATCCTTCGATCCGGCCGGCATCGGCGCCTCCGGAATTCCGGAGTCCTTGCTTCTCCAGCTCGAACGCGCATCCGGGACGGACACCATCGAATACAAGATCGTCCGCGACCACTTGGACGATCTTGCCCGCAAACGCCACCCGCAGATCGCTCGCGCGCTCGGCACGACCGTGGAACGAATTGCCGAGGCGGCGTCGCGGATCGGCCGCCTCACGCCGAACCCCGGCGGTGATTTCGATCCCACCGGAAACCCCTACATTCTCCCGGACGTGGTGATCGAGAAAGATGACGACGGCAATTGGTACGCGCGGCTCACCGGAGAACATCTGCCCAACCTGCGGATCAACGACTTTTATAAAGACATGATCGGCAAGAACGGCACCGATTCCAAGGCCCGCCAGTTTTTGCGCGATCAGATCCGCGATGGCCGCAGTCTGATCCGATCCATTTCGCTGCGCCAGGAAACCATTCTCGCAATCGCCCACAAGCTCATCCAGCACCAGCCGCTGTTCTTCGACAAAGGCCCGCGTCATTTGCGGCCGCTGACCATGAACGATATCGCAGATGAACTGAGTTTGCACGCCACCACGGTCTCCCGCGCGGTGGCGGGAAAGTATGTTCTAACACCCCAAGGTCTCATGGAAATGCGGGCCTTCTTTGCCACCGGTTACCAGACTTCGGACGGCGCGGAGGTCTCCAACGCGGGCGTGCGGGAAGCGATCCAGCAATTGGTGGATCATGAAAACGCCGCCAAGCCCCTCTCCGACGACGCGCTTGCCAAAGCCTTGGCAGAGCAGGGTATCAAGGTCGCAAGGCGAACGGTTGCAAAGTATCGCGAGCAGCTCAACATCCTCCCCTCGCACTTGCGCAAGTCGTTTTGATATCCAGTGTCGCACCACTTTAATCCAGCATAGTGTTCGTCATCTCCATTGCCGCTCTCAAGCGAAACAGCGCGATACTCCGGGAGGTCAAGGAGAGCGCGGGATGCCACCTGGTGCTCGCCCTCAAAGGCTTTTCCTGCTGGAAAGCCTTTCCCTATATCCGCGCCGATCTGGACGGCTGCTGCGCATCCGGCCTGTGGGAAGCGCTGCTCGCCCGCGATCATTTCGGGAAACACGTCATCAGCTACTCGCCCGCCTATGACGAAGAGGATGTGGCGCAGCTCAGCGAGTTCAGCGATCACCTCGACTTCAACTCGCTCGGCCAATGGATGCGATACCGCGAGTTCGTAATGGCTCACCCGCGCTACCTCAGCGGCAAGCTCCTCTGCGGCCTGCGGATCAATCCCGAGTGCTCCACCGGCGAAACCCCGCTCTATGATCCCTGTGTCGCGGGGTCGCGACTTGGCATCACCGCCGGCCAACTGGAAGGGGCGGATCTCACCGGCATCTCCGGCCTGCACTTCCACACGCTGTGTGAGCAGGGCTCGGAAGACCTCGAAACCACCCTCGCCGCCGTGGATGAAAAATTCGGTCACCTCCTCCGGGCGCCGCAGTTCAAATACCTCAACATGGGCGGCGGCCATTGGATCACCAAACCGTTTTATGACCGGGAGCGGCTGATCCGAGTGGTCCGTGAGACCCGCAAAAAATATTCCGTCGAGGTCTGGCTGGAACCCGGCGAGGCGGCGGCCATCCACACGGGAATCCTCCGCGCGACCGTGATGGACGTGTTCGAGTCCGCCGGGCACCGGCTTGCCATCCTCAGTGTCTCCGCCACCGCCCACATGCCCGACGTGCTGGAAATGCCCTACCGGCCGGACGTTTTTCTCGTCGATTCCACACCCTCGGACGCCTTGCCGTCGGTTGCGTTCGATGGCGAAAACTACCATCCGGCCAAAACCTCCGGCGAGTGGCTCTACCGCCTTGGCGGCCCGACCTGCCTGGCCGGCGACGTGGTAGGCGACTTTGCGTTCCATCGCGAGCTGCGGGTCGGCGATACCCTCGTTTTCGACGACATGGCCCACTATACCATGGTGAAGACCACCACCTTCAACGGCGTGAAACATCCGCCGATCGCTCTTCAGCACGAGGACGGCCGGCTCGAAATCATCCGCGAATTCGGCTATCCGGACTTCCGCGACCGCCTCTCCTAACAGCCTCCCCCCGCCACCGGCGTGACAGGTTACTTCGATCTGCCCGCCGTCCCCCCGGTCCTTGCCACTCGCGCTTGTGCTTGTGCCCCGTTCCCCGCGCTCCGACAGTCGCCCGCGATGAACTTCGACTTCGACACGCCCATACCCCGCCGCGGCACCGGATGCATCAAATACGACCGCCGGCCGGACCTCGATCCCTTCTGGGTCGCG
>JBBSJY010000288.1:0-4672 GCA_038256845.1 Verrucomicrobiales bacterium
AAACACCACACGTCTTTTCGAATACAACGCGATGGGACTTTTGACATCCACCAGCTTTCCGGGGGCACGGTTCATCGAGACGAGATACGACGAATTGGGAGTTCCAACCTATGAGACTTTGGTCGGTGGGTATGTGGAAGGCTATGAGAATGACGAAAAAGGGAACCGCACCAAGACGCTTGACCTTATCGGTTCTTCCAAAGGCGAATTCACCTACACCCCGAACGGACAACTGGAAACAACGACCCGGAATGGCGTCGCCCTCACCTACCGTTACGATCCCGTGACAGGAAAGCGCAGCCGCGAGGAATCGACCCGCGGCTATTTCCGCGATCTCACCTACACGCCTGATGGACGGCTCGCGGGCATTACCGATGCCACCGGAGGGAGCGTTGGTTTCACCTACAATGACGCCGCCCGCTCCACCACCATCAGCGATCCGGGCGGCGGCGCACAAGTCTTCGCGCTCAATCCGGCAGGAGATCTCATGATAACCGATCAGGAAGGAGCCTTGTCCACTTACACCATGGACTCGGAGGGCAACGAACTCACCCGCACGCTCCCGGATGGGAGTGTTGTCACCCGCGTCCGGGATGCCGAGACGAATGTCACCTCGATCTCCGTTCCCGGCGGCCATGTCAGCCTGCTCGACTACGATCCCCTCAACCGCCTGACCAGCATCACCGATGCGAACGGCAAAGCCTCGACCATCACCTACGATGCCGAGGGACGCGTGATCGAGCGCGTCAATCGCAACGGAAAAAAGATCGGCTATCAATACAACAGCCGCAGCCAGATAACCAAAGAAACCTGGTACGGGCCCGCCGATGAAATCGTCCGGGAATTCACCCATACCTATGGCAGTAACACCGGCCCCGTATCGGTCACCGACGGGCTCAATACCTGGGGCTTCGGGTTTTTCGCCGCGGAGGCCCAAGCCGGATTTTATTCATTTGCTTATGAAGGCCAGGCTCCCTTCGCGTTCGATGTGAGTTACGATCCCGCCCGCGACGACGTCCCCAGCCGGATCAGGATCGTCAACGAGCTTGAACTCCGCAACCATTACGTCGGCACAAGGCCATACTCTTCGAGCTTTTCCCCCCCGACCTTGGGGAATGCCTCTGTCAGGAAACGCTATGATCCCATGGGGCGCATCACCTCGCTCGAACGGTTCGACAACACCGGGAGCCTCCTGAATGTCAACACCTTGCCGAAGTCAAGGACACGCACCAGTTATTTCCCGACAGGAAACGTCTCCAGCATACGCCATGAAAACGGCGACGGCACGCTCACCTTCCCCGGCAGCGAAATGGCATTCACCCGTGACAGGGTCGGCCGCATCCTCACCCGCACCACGCCGCAGGAAGCATCGGCCTTCGGCTATGATGTGACGGGGCAGATCACATCCGTCGATAACACCGTCGGCACCGATGAAACCTTCGCTTATGATGTCGCCGGGAATCCCACGGGCGGCGCTTATGGCGCGGACAACCGCCTGCTCAGCCGTGGCGATTTCACCTTCACCTACGACAACGAGGGCAACGTCATCACCCGTATGAACACCGTCACCGGATTGATCCGCAGCTTCGTTTACGATCACCGCAACCAGCTCACCGGCGTCAGCGACCAGGCCGGAGCCGCCGCTCCCGTGGTGCAAGTCGCATCCTATCAATACGACTACCGCGGGCGCGTCATGTCCCGCACCATAGGCGGTCAGAAAACCTGGCTGCTGCTCGACCGCGAGGGTGTTTTCGCCGAATTCGCCGATGGAGCGACCCAGATCAACAAGGCCTATTTCTACGATCTCACCGATGTCAACAAACGCTACGGGGAGTGGACACGCACCGGAGGGATCAAGTGGTATCTCACCGACCAGGTGGGAACCGTGAACGGCATCCTCAACTACGACAGCTCGCCGGTCGCATGGCTGGACTATGATGCTTTCGGAAATCCGCTCACCGCCGTCCCCGCGGGCTTCGGCCCGCATCGCTTCGCCGGACGATTTTTCAACGAGGCCACCGGACTCTACGAAAACGGCCGGCGCTACTACGATCCCGCGGCCGGACGTTTCCACCAGCAGGATCCCATCCGTTACGATTCGGACGACTACAATCTCTATCGCTACGCCGGGAACAATCCGGTCTCCGCGGACGATCCGATGGGCACTACGACCGCGCTCGAATACGGAGCGCTTATTCAAAAAATTGACGGCTGTTTGACGGTCATCAAGCCACTGGCGGATTGCACCGCTGACCTCATTAATGCAGCCGCGCTTGCGGTCAAGGGGATTGCTACAAAAGTCGACGTCCTGTGCGCTCCGGTTTCTGCAGTGAAACTTACCGAAGGCTGCCCGTAACCAAATCAATCCGCCGGGAAGGGATCGGCGGTGAAGCGGAGTTCGGTTTCGTCGAGATGTGGCGAAGCGGGAAGGCCTTGATCCGTCTAGGGGACGAAACGGACCATGCTCATCGCGATGGCCGAACCCGCTCTGGATCATGCACGATGGCTAATATGATGATCGAGCACCGCCGGGAATCGGAGAGAAGTTTTGATGTGGTCCCGGAGATCAACCTCATCCTTACACCCGCGCCCGTTTCCATGACCCTTCGAGCAAAACGCCCTAGTGGTCAGTAATTCTTATTTTGACGGGTCGTGCATTTTGCACTTGTACTTTTCTGAGACCCCTCTAAACCGGGCGAATGTCTGCCAAAATTTACCGCATCAAACTATCAGAAGACGAGCGCCGTGAGCTTGAAAGCATTCGCGACCGAGGCTCTCTCAGGGCCAAAACCTTTAAGAAAGCCCTCGCCCTCCTGTCATGCGATGAGGGCCATCTCGGCCCGGCCCTGGCCGACGAAGCGATCTGCCGGGTCGTCGGCATGAGTCCCAGCAGCGTGTTGCGTCTCCGCCAGCGTTGCTGCGAAACCGGCCCCCTCGGCGCGCTCGTTGCCAAGCTTCGCGACAAACCCGCCCGGGAAATCAAAGTCACCGGCGAGATCGAAGCCCGCATCACCCAGCTCGCGTGCTCCCAAGCCCCCGAAGGCTCGGCGCGTTGGACCCTGCGCCTGCTTGCCGAACATCTCGTGGAGATCGAAGTGATCGAAAGCATCTCACACACCACCGTCGGACTGGTTTTAAAAAAAGTGCGCTCAAACCCTGGCGGCAGGAAGGATGGTGCATCCCGCCAAAGCAAAACGCCTCCTTCGTAGCGGCCATGGAAGATGTGCTTGAAGTCTATCAAAGGCCACCCGGGCGACAACCGGCCGCTGGTTTGCCTCGATGAATTCGCCAAACAGCTTCTATCGGAAACCCGCCTGCCCATACCTGCCACGAGTGGGCATGTCGCCCGCCACGACTACGAATACGTGCGCGAAGGAAGCATCAGCGGTTTCATTCTCGCGATGCCCCATCTCGGCGCCCGGGATGTGTTCATCGGTGAGGACGGGCGCCGGACCGCCAAGGACTTTGCCGCCTGCCTCGATCACCTCGCCAATGCGCTCCCGGAAGCGGAAAAGATCATCCTGGTGATGGACAACCTCAACACTCACAAGGAAGCATCGCTCTACGAAGCGTTCCCGCCGGCGAAAGCCCGCGAGTTATGTGAACGTTTTGAATTTCACTATACGCCAAAGCACGGGAGTTGGCTGAACACGGCCGAGATCGAGATCGGCCTGTTGGTCCGTAGTTGCCTGGACCGGCGGATCGGCTCGGAACAGGAATTCCGCAGCGAAATCGCCGCCTACCTCGACAGGAAGAACGAGGCTCCAAAACCTATCAACTGGCAATTCACCAACGACAAAGCGCGGATCAAACTCAAGTCGCTCTACCCATCAGTTTGAGAATTACTGACCACTAGCGGCTTTGATCCTTGAATACTCGGATCATTCCACTACTTTGACACTCGTGAGCACTCTTGTCTTGAATCTGGATGATTGCCTGAAGCTTCGGCTGGATGCCCTTGCCGCGCACAACCGCAAGCCCCTGCCGGACTGGGCTGCCGAGCAGCTTCGTCGCCTCGCCGCCGATGCGGGTGAAATTCCCGCTGCGACCTACTCTGCCGAATGGATGGCCACCTTCGGTTCCATCGACGACCCTTCCTTTAGAGCTCCCGAGCGTGTCCTTCCCTCCGCCGTGGAATCCCTCGATGGCGAGTCGTAATGGCCCGTTTCATCGACACGAATATCTTCGTCGCCTGCCTCCGGGGACGTGCCGAACCTATCCGGGAGAAATTTCTCCAGCACCCGCCAGGTGAAATCCTCGTTCCCTTTCAGGTGTTGGCCGAGCTGAAACTCGGAGCTGCCAAGAGCGCCAGGCCCGAACATCACGCACGTCAAGTGGACCAGATCCTCCAGCCATTTGCCATCGCGTGGCCGGACACCGCAGCAGTGGAACACTATGTGGATATCCGAAGCACGCTCGAAAGGGCGGGTTCCATCATCAGCCAGCCCGACCTCTGGATCGCCGCCATCACCCGGGCGGCGGGCGGAATCCTCGTCACCCACAACTCGGACGAATTCTTGCGCGTTCCCGGCCTCATGCTTGAAGACTGGTTGCAATTGTGAATCGACCTTCTCGGAAAGCCCCAACATCCAGCGTGTCAAAGCTGACTTCGGGCCCGTCACCAAGCTTTTGTTGCGCGACAACTACCGCGCCACCAAGGCCCTGCTCCGCG
>JBBSJY010000289.1:0-4660 GCA_038256845.1 Verrucomicrobiales bacterium
AATGGCGAAGCCGCAAAGGCAGGGACCGATCTCCGAGCGGTCCGGCGCGTGGCGCGAGAATGAAAAAGCGAATGTGCGGCGCGCTGGCTCCATTCATTCGCGGATCATTCGCATCCCACGCGCCGGACGCCCCGGAGGTGAGTCCCTGCCATCCTCGCAGGGCGACGAATGAACGATCCCGTTTTCACAAAACCTCGCGCGCGGCAGTATGGAGCCCGGACCGTGGGACCTCTTATGGCCGGACGGGGACGTAGAGTTCGGAGCCCTTGGCCAAGACAGTCGCGGAAGTCAGGTCGAGCCCGTTGAGATCGTTGAGACGATCGGCGTTGGTGCCATGGGTGGCGGCAAAATCGCCGTAGGTCATCTCACCCTCGATGGTGACGGAGCGGATCACCGGTTTGTTCCCGGGGGACTCGGTTTGTGCGACCGGTTCAGGGACCGGGGCGGGCGAGGGCTTGGGAGCCTCGGTTGCGGCGGGTGTGGGCGCCGGCTCGCTTGGAGCGGATTTCGCTACGGACGGGGTGGCGAGCTGGAGCACTTGTCCGACCCGCAGAGACGAAGATTTCACGCCCGGATTGGCGGCGATGATCGCCTCGGTATCGATCCCGTGCTTCTTGGAAATACTGTAGAAGGTCTCGCCGGATACGACCTTGTGGGTTGCCGCGCCCGAGGTCGGGGCGGGGCGGGCCGGCTCCGTCCGCGCGACGGCAGGCTTGGATTCCGCACGTCCCGGGACCTTCAGTTTTTGACCGGGATGAATGATGGTTGTCGTTTTGATCCCGTTCAATTTGGCAATTGAATCGGCAGTGCCGCCAACCTTGCGGGAAATTTTCGCGAGATTGTCACCCGCGACGACGGTGTAGGTGTTGCCCGGGGTTTCCTTTGCAGCGGGTTTCGCGGCGGGGGTCGGGTTGGTAATGAGTTCGGGGAAGGCGCGGGTCTTTTCGCGAGTTGCCAGCGACATCAAACGAGCGTTTTCCTCCTCCAGCAGCCGGATCTGCCGGTCCTGCTCGGCACAGAGCTCGCGGAGCTTTTCAAGCTCGGACTTCGCCAGCGCGGTGGGGGAGGCGCAAACCAATGACAGGGTGGCAAGCAGCAGTGTTGGTTTCATGGTATTGGTTTTTCAAAAATCATGGTTTGGGGCAAGAAGAATTTAAGGAATCTTAATTAATGCGACGTCCTACTTCCCAAGGAAAAGGGCGACCGGCGAGGGTCGCCCTTTGACGGGAGAGGTTGGGGAAATCTTCGGGAAATTCAGGCGCGGCCCAGATACGATCCATCTTCGGTTTTCACGTTGATGCGTTCGCCGACGTTGATGAAGAGCGGGACCTGCACGATGAGTCCGGTTTCCATCGTGGCGGGTTTGTAGACATTGTTGGCGGAGTCACCTTTCACCCCTTCGGACGATTCGGTGACGGTCATGGTCATCGAAAGGGGCAGGTCCACCGAGACCACCACTCCATCGGCAACCAGAAGATTGTAGAGCTGGCCCTCGATCAGATAATTCCTCACGCTCTCGATGAGATCCTCGTAGACGACGGCGTCCTCGTAGGTATTGGGATCGAGAAAATGGTAGCCGCTGCTGTCCTTGTAGGAATATTCGTGAGGGTTGCGTTCGAGGACGACCCCCTCGACGGAGTCGTTGGAGGTCATGCGGAGGTTGAACACCTTTTTGGTGGCGACGCTGCGGATCGACATCTGAACATAGGATGCCATGCGCGGAGGCGTTTTCAGCTCGTGATCGATGACGAGGCAGACCTCGTTGTTGTGGCGGACGGCGTGTCCCTTGCGGAGATTGATGATGGGTGTGCTGGCCATGGCTTCGGGGCGCTGGGAATAGGCGGGGAGGACCTTTCGCGCAAGCACCGAGTTTCCGTCAGGATTTCCGCGCCAGGATCCATGCGGCGATCTTCCTGTCGTCATCACCGGCGGCCCAGAGGTTGCGAAGAAAATCGGCCGGGTGGATGTCGCCATGTTTCGCGAGGAAGTTTCGATCGCCCCCGCAGCCGAACATGAGGTCGGGATCGAGTTCGCCGGCCAATTTCGCCCTGCCTTTTGCGAGGATCCGGGGAAGATAAACCATGTCTTCCAGTTGCTCGCCGAAAGACGGGACATCGTCCCGGCCGAGGATGCGACCGCTCGGCTTGCGGTTTTGCACGGTGAGAAAATAATCGCGCCGGACGGAGGCGACGAGCAGCGCGGTGGATGGGGCGGGCTCGCCTTCCTCACAAAGATCCTCGACAAAATCGAAAAACTCGCGCGGCTGGCAGCCGATGCTTTCCAGGAACTCCAGGTCGGCCGGCTGATAGAAATTCCTGAAATCGCGCTCGCCAAGATCGTCCTCTCCGCCTTGATAGAGGCGGACACAGCGGTCGAAGAGGGCGAGAAAGGTTTCGTTCCAGGTCATGGGGGAGCTTGGGGCGAAATCAATCTTCCGCATGCTTTTTCTTCACCGGCGGCGAGATCGCGTCGATGGCTTCCATCAGGGCGTCATCGGGAGCTGGGGCGTGGATCGCAGCGAGGCAATCATCGAGCTGGGCAACGGTGCGGGCGCCGATGATTGCCGATGTCACGGCGGGCGGGCGCAGGCACCATTGGAGCGCGAGGTGATGCAACGGCATGCCGTGGGCGGCGGCCAGATCGCCGAGCGCACGGATCTTTTCCTGCTGGGCGACCACCTCGCCGGCCTGGAGAAACCCCTCGGCCCGGCCGGCACGGGAATCCTCCGGGACGCCGTCGAGGTACTTCGGGGTGAGCATTCCTTGGGCGAGCGGGCTGAAGACGACACAGCCGATGCCTTCATCGAGCAGATAATCGAGGATGCCCTCGGCCTCCGGCCAACGGTTGAGAATCGAATAGGGCGGCTGATAGATGAGGCAGCGGATGCCCATTTCCTTGAGAAGCCTGACCGCCTTCTTGAGTTTCTTGAGCGGATACTTGGAAAGGCCGACGTATAGGGCCTTGCCGCTCCGAACGGCGGTGGCCAAGGCGGACATGGTTTCTTCCAGTCGGGTCGCAGGATCGGGCCGGTGGGAGTAGAAGATATCGACATAAGGCTGGCGAAGCCGTTTGAGCGACTGGTCCAGCGAGGCAAGCAGGTGTTTGCGGGATCCCCATTCGCCGTAAGGGCCGCCCCACATGTCGTGGCCGGCCTTGGTGGTGATGATCAGTTCGTCCCGATGGCAGGCGAAATCCTCGACGAGGATCCGGCCGACATTTTCCTCGGCCGATCCAGCGGGCGGGCCGTAGTTGTTGGCAAGGTCAAAGTGGGTGATGCCGCGATCAAAGGCGCGGTGCATGATCCGGCGCGATTCCTCAAAATTGTCCACATGCCCGAAGTTGTGCCAGAAGCCGAGGGAAATGGCCGGCAGCAGCAGGCCGGAATCGCCGCAACGCCGGTAGGGCATGCGGCCGTCGTAGCGGGCGGAATCGAACATGCGCGGAATCTGGCAGAGTCGGGGTGGGAGTGCCAAGCCCAACCCGAGGCGGGGCGCGGGAAAGCTTGGGTGGAAATGGAGACGATCTGGAGCCGCGCGAGAACTTGAAGCGTCCGGAGTGGATCCAAAGCGGTGTCGCCGCTGCGCTTTGCCACCGCAGTCCAAGGACGTTGGCAAGCTTCGCCCACTCACTCTTGAACGAGCACCTGAAGATGACGGTATCTTGCCAATCGAGAGAAATCGGGCGCGTTGTATTCCGGGCCGCTGATCGAGGTGCCTGATCCGTTGCCCACGCCCTTCACCTCCAGGCGGTAATGGCTTTCCTTCGGATGGCTTAGGAAGGTGACGACTTCGCCGCCTTGGCCGTGGTTTCCGAGCTGGCGGCTGATCATGCCGGCGGCGGCGAGTCCGCGGGGCCGGCCAAGCAGCTCAACAAATTCCCTGCGCAGGGTCGTTCGTTCTTCTTTGAGGCGATCGCCCAGCGGATCGATGCGAATCGAAACGACCCGCCGCGGGTCCGCATTCTCCCCGGCCGGGAGCACCTTGGCGGTTGCAAGTTCGGCTGCGGCGTGGGCTTCGAAGTAGGAACCGAAAAGGCTCTTGCTGGCGGCGAGTTCCCGCGCGTCGAGATCGAGCATCTCAATCCATCGGCAAGCCGATTCGCGCAGTCAATTTCGGGGGGTAAGAAACTTTGCAGCGGATGGGCCCGAGACGGACCAGCCGTCGCCCTCGGATTTTTCAACACCTCGCTCTGCCGAGCGCCTGCAGACGACGCAGTAGCGGCGGGTGGGAATAGTCCAACCAGACGCGCAGGGGAGCGGGGGAGGGGTGCGAGAGATGATCGGCCGAAAGCTTCTTGAGTGCATCGCCCAAAGGTGCTGGATCCCCGGTGACCTTGGCGGCGTAGGCGTCCGCTTCAAACTCATGTTTGCGCGACCAGGCATTCGACAGCACGGCGAGGACTTTTCCCACCGGCTCCAGGAGGATCGCGAAGAGGACGAGCCCCACGTGCGGTGAGATTTCTGAAACACCGAAAGCGTCGAATAGTAGCCGTGCGAAAGCGCCCTCCGGATGGGTTGCCAAGCCGAGAAGGAAAAAAATCGCTGCCATTTGCGCCATACCCACGATGAGCCGCTGGCGGATGTGGCCGCAGCGGAAGTGCCCGATCTCATGGGCCAGAACGCCGAGCAGCTCGTCGGGCGTGCTATTGTCTATCAATGTGT
>JBBSJY010000290.1:0-4591 GCA_038256845.1 Verrucomicrobiales bacterium
AGACCGATCTGACGGAGGTTCACGATGGTCCCGGAGATCTTTTTCTCCATGTCCGCATCCGCGGGCTGCTGGGCGGACAGACAGGCGATGGAGGCTGCGAAGATGAGAGCGATGGGTTTCATGGTTTGATAGTGAATAGGGGAATTTTCCACAACTCCGCAGCCGCACCAAGCGGAAACTTTGGAGTGCGCCACGCCGCTTTGGATTTGGGGGTAGGGCGGACTTGCCCGGCGGGGTCTTGCGGAGCGGGCGGGCGGATCCAGAGCGGTGTCGTCGCTGCGCTTTGCCACCGCACTCCAAAGGTCAGGACCCGATGGGGTGCCAGATGGTTTTGGATTCGAGAAAATCGCGGATGGGGTAGGGGGAATTGTGGGTTTCCGAAAACCAATCGGTATCCGGGGCGTGGAGTTTCACCCGTTTGACGGATTCCGACGCTCCCTGCTGGAGGACGGTCGCGTCATCTGCCGATGCGACGGCTGAAATCGCGCGCAGGTGTTCGTGGGTGGCGAAGGTGGGGATGAGGTCCTTGCGCTTTCCGGTGAGGAGATTGACCGCGCCGCCGGGGAGGTCGGAGGTGGCGAGCATTTCACCTAACAGGATCGCAGGGTAGGGCGCTGTTTCCGAAGCGAGGGAGACGACGCTGTTGCCGCTGGTGATGGCGGGCAGGATGAGCGTGAGCAGTCCTAACAGCGGGGCTTCGTCCGGTGCTGCGATGCCGACGATGCCCATCGGCTCGGTGACGGTGAAATTGAAATGGGAACTGGCGACGGGATTCACGCTGCCGAGGATGGCTTCGTATTTGTCCGTCCAGCCGGCGAAGTGGACGATGCGGTCGATGGTGGCGCGGACCTCCTTTGCCGCGGAGGATGAGGTGGTGAGGGAAATGGCATCGGCCATCTCGGAAGAACGCGCTTCTAACATCTCAGCCAGCCGGTAGAGGATCTGGCCGCGGTTGTAGGCGCTGCGCTTCGCCCAGCCGGGGCCTGCTTTCGCGGCGGCTTCGACCGCATTGCGCAGGTCCTTGCGGGTGCATTGCGGGATGTTGGCGAAGAAAGTTCCGGCGCTGTCGTGGATGGGAGATACTGCCCCACCCTCGGAGCGGATGAAGGCTCCGCCGACGTAGCATTTGGGGGTTTTGGGGATGGTGAGGGGCATGGGAAGATGAAGAGTCGGAGGTGAAGAGTCGGAGGTCGGAAGGTCGGAATAAGAGGGTGAGGTATTGGTGGGTGCCGAGTGATCAGTGATCAGTGGAAGAGGGTAGTATTGCTCGGGCGGTTCCTTCAGCATTGTCATTGCTGCTCACCGGAACTGATTGGTTTATCTCAGTTCCGCATAATCGAGCAGGCCTTGTTTGCCTCCTTCGCGGCCGAAGCCGGATTGCTTGTAGCCGCCGAAGGGCGAGGTGGGATCGAATTTGTTGAAGGTGTTTGCCCAGACCACGCCGGCTTTGAGCTGGCTGGCCATGCTGAGGATTTTGCTGCCCTTGTCGGTCCAGATGCCGGCGCTGAGGCCGTAGGGGGTGTTGTTCGCTTTCTCGATCGCTTCCTCGGGCGTCCGGAAGGTGAGGATGGAAAGGACGGGGCCGAAGATCTCCTCGCTGGCGATGCGCTGGCTCTGGGTGACTCCGGAGAAAAGGGTGGGCGGAAAGTAGTACCCTTTTTCCGGCAGCTTGCAGGCGGGCTGGTGGATCTCGGCTCCTTCGGCGGTGCCGGATTCGACGAGCTCGCGGATCTTGCCCAACTGCGCTATCGAGTTGATCGCTCCGATGTCGGTATTCTTGTCCAGCGGGTCGCCGGTGCGGAGGGATTTGAGGCGGATCTTCAATTTTGCGAGGATGGTCGCGGCGATGGATTCCTGGACGAGAAGGCGCGATCCGGCGCAGCAGACGTGGCCTTGGTTGAAGAAGATGCCGTTGACGATGCCTTCGACGGCCTGGTCGAGCGGCGCGTCCTCGAAAACGATGTTGGCGGCCTTGCCCCCGAGTTCGAGGGTGACGCGTCTGCTAGATCCGGCGAGTGCGTGCTGGATCCATTTTCCGACGGCGGTGGAGCCGGTAAAGGCGATCTTGGCGGCGAGGGGGTGCCGGACGATGGCGGCACCGGTTTCGCGCGCTCCGGTCACGATATTGACGACGCCGGGCGGCAGGCCGGCGTCGTTGAGAAGGGCGGCGAATTTGAGCGCGGTGACGGAGGTGGTCTCGGCGGGCTTGAGAACTACGGTGTTTCCAGTAGCGAGAGCGGGAGCGATTTTCCACGCGAGCATCAGCAGCGGGAAATTCCACGGGATGACCTGGCCGATGACGCCCAGCGGCTCAAGCGTGCGGCCGGGGGTGACATAGTTGAGTTTGTCGGCCCAGCCGGCATGATAGAAAAAGTGCGCGGCAGCCATCGGCAAATCGAAGTCCCGCGATTCCCTGATAGGCTTTCCTCCATCGATCGTTTCGGCGACGGCGAACTCGCGGGCGCGGTCCTGAAGAAGCCGGGCGATGCGGAAAAGGTATTTGCCCCGATCGGCTCCGGGGAGTTTGTTCCAGGTTTTGAATGCGTTGGCCGCGGACTGGTAGGCGGCATCGACATCGGCGGGCCCGGCGAGGGCGATTTCGCAGAGCTTCTCCTCGTTACGCGGACTGATGCTATCGAAATGCTTGCGGGATTTCGGCGCGACGAACTTGCCGTTGATAAAGAGGTTGTATCGGGAATCAATCCGCGGATCGGCTGATTCCGGGGCGGGATCGAATTCCCAAAGATCGCCGAAAAGGAGTTCGCGGGCGGGCGGTGATTTTTTTTGGGCGGGCATGGGAAGAACCGGAGCGGCGGAGATTCAGTAGGAGGAAGAGGATTCGGAGAATGTGTAGGGCGCTTGGTAGCGGCCGGTCTTTTCCTTGAGAAGCTGGCGGAGCAAATCGTTGAGAAGCGCCGACGCTCCGAAGCGATAGCGGCTGTTGCTCAACCAGGAGTCGCCGAGCGTTTCCTTGACGGCGACGAGGAAGTGGAGCGCTTGTTTGGCGGTTCGAATGCCGCCGGCCGGCTTCATGGCGATCTCGACGCCGGTATCCAGAAAATGGTCGCGAATCGCTTCGATCATGACCTGGTTGTTTTCGAGTGTGGCGTTTTCGGCGGTCTTGCCTGTCGAGGTCTTGATGAAATCGCCTGGCCGGATGGCGCGCATGGCGAGCAAGCTTGCGGCGCGGATGTTGTCGTAGGTAACGAGCTCGCCGGTTTCGAGAATGACTTTGAGAGTGGCGGAACCGCAGGCCTCGACAACCGCGGAGATTTCGTCGCTGACGAGATGGAGTTCGCCGCATAGGAATGCGCTGCGGTTGATGACCATGTCGATTTCATCGGCACCGTCGGCGACCGCGGATCTGACCTCGGCGAGGCGGGTTTTCAGCGGAGCCTGGCCGGAGGGGAAGGCGGTGGCGACCGATGCGATTCTAACGGCGGTGCCCTGGAGGTGCCGGGCGGCGTGCCTGACCATCGCGGGATACACACACACGGCGGCGGTGACGGGACCATCGAGTCCGGGATGGGGCCGGAGGGCCTTTTGGCAGAGGGAAGCGACTTTTCCCGGCGTGTCCTTCCCTTCAAGGGTGGTCAGATCGACCATCGAGACTGCCAGATTGAGGCCGAAGACTTTCGAAGACTTCTTGATACTACGGGTGCCGTATTTCGCAACCCGGTCCGCGATTCCAACGGCGTCCACCGGGCCCACCTCATCCAGAAACCGGTGGAGCGGGGAGGGGGAAGGCTTTCTCATTACGCGAGCATGGGCAAATCGCCGGGCGTGCCAAGTTTCAATGAGAAGCCACTTCCCAACGGGACCGATGGCGGGGATGACGCCCGCCCGGACCGCCGTAGGAATAGATCAGGCGAGGGCGTCTTGCAGGGCGGCGAGGACAAGATCGACGTTGGCGGTGGTGGCGGCGTGGCCCATGAGACCGATGCGCCAGGCCTTGCCGGCGAAGGGTCCGAGCCCGGAGCCGATTTCCAGCGAATACTCATCTAACAGATGCGCGCGGACCGCGGCGTCGTCGACCCCCTCGGGGATGCGGACGCAGTTGAGGGTGTGGAGTGAGTTTTCGGGAATATAACCGATGCCCATGGCTTCGAGGCCGGAGCGGAGGCGGAGGTGGACTCGGCGGTGCCGCTCGAAACGGTTTTCCAAGCCTTCCTCCAGGACGATGGCGAGCGCCTCGCGGAGGGCGTAGATCATGTTGACCGGTGCGGTGTGATGGTAGGCGCGCTTGCCACTACCACTGTAGTAGGCCTTCAGCATGGAGACATCGAAATACCAGCTCTGGACCTTGGTCGTGCGGCGGTCCATGACTTCGAGCGCGGCGGGGGAGAAAGAAACGGGCGACAGTCCCGGTGGACAGGAGAGGCATTTCTGAGTTCCGGAATAAACGGCATCGATGTTCCAATCATCGAGTTTGAGCGGGTGGCCGGCGAGCGAGGTGACGGCGTCAACAAGCAAAAGCATGCCCGCGTCATGGACGGTCTTTGAGATCGCTTCGAGCGGCTGGTGCGCTCCGGTGGAGGTCTCGGCGTGGACGATGCCGAGCGCCTTGGCATTGGGAAACCGATCGACAGCG
>JBBSJY010000291.1:0-4560 GCA_038256845.1 Verrucomicrobiales bacterium
AGGCCTCGGCACCGGCGGAGTGCCGCGATATGTCGGGCGCGATTCCGGAGCTACCGAGAGTCCTTCATGGGCGGACAAACGGGTCCAGTGGGTGGATACAGGCGTCGCCGAGACGACTTACTCCTATGCCGGCACGGCGGCGTATTTCGCACATTGCCTGAACAAGCATCATCTACGCTCCGGCGGAAGCGGACCGCACCCGGAGAGCGACGGATGGCTCAGCGAGGCCCGCGATGCTTTCAAGTGGGCGGAGGCGCAGGAGAACCGCTCGGCAAACGATCTCAGCATGCGGCAAATCGCGGCGGCCAGCCTCTACGCGCTCACGGGGGAAGCGGATTTCCAGGAGATCTTTAGAAGCGAATGGGAGGCTGACAAGGACCGGGACAACGGCGCATGGGTCTCTCCTTCCTACAATCAATTCACCACAGCTATTTACCTTTTGAACGCGAAGGCACACCAGAACCTCGACAAAGAGTTCTACGAAAAGATCAAAGCGGGCGCGATCGGACGGGCAAATCGGGTCACGGACAACGCGGAGAAGATCGGCTTTCGCTTCGCCGGAGTGGAGCCCGGCCAGTGGGTGCCGCTGAACCTCATCACCGTGCCACGCACGATCTCCCAGGCCATCGCTCACGAGGTAACTGGTGACCCCAAGTATCTTCATGCGATACAGCACTCGCTGGCATATGTCCTCGGAGGAAATCAGGAGGGCCGCTCCCGCCTCTCGGGTGTGGGATTCGTGCGGGAGCAGGACGCGTTCATTCCGGATGCCTGGTACCTTCTGGATCTGAATCATCCGGCCTATCGGAACCCGATCTTCCCCGGCCTCTCCGCCTATGCGCTGCCAGGATTTGACGTCGATGGCCCCGGTAGCGAGGGATGGGCCCGCAGCAGCGCCTTGCCAGCCATCGACAAATGGCCGCTGGGAGAACAGCGCATGCGCAGCCGTTATTCCATTGCCGGCAGTGAATTCACCATCCACCAGAATCATCCCTGGTATATCCTCGCGACAGGCTATCTCCTTCCCGAGAACACCGGCACGGCGAAGCGTGTTCAGCGCCCGACCGTGAGCCTGAAGGCCGAAGCCTCCGCCAAGATCAAAATGGGCGAAGCATTTCCCCTCAGCGTCGAAGCATCCGCCGGGACCGAGCGCGTGGAATACTTCTATGACTGGCATTTTGCCGGCGAGAGCACCGATTCGGACAACGGGTTCGGCTTCGCGTGGGATATTTCGCAGACCAATCTGAAGCCCGGTGATGAGGTGCGGCTCACGGCCATCGCCTACGATCGCCGCGGCGAGTTGTCCCTGCCGACGCCTGCAGGAGAAGCCAAGCTTCTCATCGAGGGCGACTAGCAACCGGGCTGCTGTTGATTGCTTCTACTTTTTTGATTGACCAAAGTTATTTCAGATTTAATGACGTAGTCAACCTTATACAAGATGAAAAAGACCTTCAGCACCTGGGTATCCCTGATCCTGATGATTCAGCCTCTCGTTGCGCAGCGAATCACAGGACCGCTTCAAGTTCATGAAAATCAACGCTACTTCACCGATGCAGAAGGCAAGCCGTTTTTCTGGTTGGCGGATACCGCATGGGAACTATTCCATCGCCTGGATCTGGAGGAAAGCAAAATGTACTTGGATAAGCGAAAGGCACAGGGTTTTAATGTCGTGCAGGCAGTGGGACTGGCAGAACTGGACGGACTCAAAGCCCGTAAATGCTCCTCTGAAACCTTGGCACAAGTCTTTGGATCTGGAAGTTGCAAATCAAGTGAAGCACTTGAAATCCTTGGTGCTTGGCCGACCTTATTTTGAACGGATTCCAGATCAAAGTTTGATTGTAGGGGAGCAGCAAGACGATGAGACTTATGTTTCAGCAACCCGGGATAAAAGCGGGAGTTACGGCCTTTTTTATTTTCCTGACGGCAAAACCATTTCAATTGATCTGAAAAATCTTTCTGGAGAAACTTTTAAAGTGATCTGGTTTGACCCTCGAACAGGTGTTGAGTTTCCGGGAAATGGAGGACATCCACTTCCAAAAGGAACGAACCTGCCCATCAACCCTCCAAGCTCCGGAAGAGGTAACGACTGGGTATTGATTATCGAAAGGATCAATTAGTTCCTTGACTCGTTTTGAAGCTTTCGATCTCATTTCCCCACAGGCGTATTGTCATCGGCCACCCCTAAAACCCGACCGCCTCTTCGAGTCCCTTTTCCGCCGCGGATTCTCCCGCCCCGCCCATCAGATAGACCCCGGAATTGGATTCGCGGGCGACGAGGAAATCCACGGTGAGGTGGACATCGCCGTGTTCCTCGAGGGTGATGAGGTTGCTGGTTTTCCCGGCGGGGCCGTTGAGGATGGTTCCCGGGCCTGTTGCTTAATTAGATCCGTTCGCGATGGCGAAGGCTGCGCGGATCCAATCGCCGCGGGAGGCGGGGAGATCCGGCTGCGGGAGCGGAGTGATTTCCTGCCAGAAGAGATCTTGGCAAAGCGGGTCGGAAAGTTCCGCTCACGACGAGCAATTCCCCCCGATGAAAGCCCGGCAAATCCGCTCTTCCTCTGCCCTGATCACTGCTCACTCGGCACTTTCCACTTCCCTATCCCCCATTTCCCCGCCCTCCGGCCCGGGCCGGCCCGAAGGCTGTTTCGGGAGCCTCCCGCAAAAAGCAACTTCCTAGCAGCCCCTAACTAGCTTTTGAAAAACCATCGTTGAAATCGGACTCGCCCCTGCCGTGGCACTTGTCCTCACGTGCGCTTGTCTCACACGGCGTTGTTGGAGAAACAAGACTTCGAGGACTCGAATCCGTGGACCGGAATGCCGGCTCCGATCGTCCCGTTGCGGGCGTGACCGTACCACCCCCCACACCAATTCCGGCATGATCGATTTCTATGGCAGCGGCACATCCTCGAACGTTTTTGCAGCTCGCCGTTGATAGCAGCGTGGCAACCGGCTCATGGTCGGCGGGGCGTGCGAAGTCCGGTCCCGCGAAAGAGTAGAAATATATCCGAATACTCCGCCTCCCATGAAGAACATGCTTAAAATCCTGGTTTCCTTCCTCCTTGTTGCCGCCGGACGAAGGGCAGACCCTTTGGTTCAACGTCCGCATCAAACTCCTTCCATGAAAAGCCTTTCGATCTTTCTCATCTTCGCCGCCATCGCGTTGCCTGGTTCCGCGCAACCTCCGCCGCAGCGACCCGCGCCGGTCATTTCGCCGGAGGTGAAGGCGGACAAAAGCGTCGCTTTCCGCATCAAGGCTCCGAACGCCAAGGAAGTTTCCGTGCACGGGCAATGGCAGGCGGAGCCGCTGCCGCTCACCCGCGGCGAGGACGACGTTTGGTCGGCCGAGGCAGCGGCGGTCCCGGCCGGCGTCTGGGAATACAGCTTCAGCGTGGATGGCTTGAACATGCTCGATCCGGGCAATGTGACGATGAAGCCGATGCGCGAGCCGCGCACGAGCATCCTGCACATTCCCGCCGTGCCGCCCGCACCATGGGATTTTCAGGACGTGCCCCACGGCGTCGTCCATCAGCATGGCTACCTTTCGAAAGCCTTGGGCCGGAATCGAGAAATCCGCGTTTACACGCCACCGGGCTATGAAAAGGACACGGCGGCGAAATACCCGCTGCTGGTCCTCCAGCACGGTTCGGGCGACAACGAGCAAACCTGGGTCGCCCACGGCAAGGCGCACTGGATCCTCGACAGCCTCATCGCCGCCGGGAAAGCCCGCCCGATGGTCGTGTTGATGCTCGATGGTCATCCGTTCGGCACGGTTTCGCGTGGTGATGCCGCGAAGCGGGGTTCTGCGATGGATGCGTTTCGTCGGGAGCTTTTCGAGGACGCAATACCGCTGGTGGAAAGTGTCTATCGACTCGAAAAAGATGCCTCCCAACGCGGGATCGTCGGCCTGAGCATGGGCGGAGGTCAATCGCTCACCGTGGGTTTGGGAAATCCGGATCAATTCGCATGGATCGGCTCGTTCAGCGGTGCGGCACCGGCGGAACTGGCCGTTTCCGCAGACCTGAATGCCAAGCTGCGCCTGCTCTGGATCGGCTGCGGCAAGGATGATTTCCTGCTGAAACGCAACGAGGACTTCATCGCAAAACTCAAGGAATCCGGCGTCACCCACCAATGGCACCTCACCGAAGGCGGCCATTCCTGGCCGGTCTGGCGGACTTATCTCGCCGATTTCCTGCCGCTGCTTTTCCAACCGGAATCCCGGTAAAATCGCCAACCATGACACGAACCATCATCCCGCTGTTCCTTGCCATTGGCGGTCTCGCCCAGGCCGACTCGGCATTTCCGGAGCCGCACAACTCCGAGCCGGATGTCCATTCCGCGCCGATGCCAGCCGCGGAGGCGGCCGCGAAATTCCATGTGCCGCCCGGCTTCAAAGTGAGCGCCTTCGCCGCCGAGCCCGACGTGCGCAACCCGATCGCCATGAGCTGGGACGCCCGCGGCCGGCTGTGGGTGGTGGAAAATTTCACCTACGCCGAGCGCGCGAAGAAGTTCGACCTCTCCCTGCGCGACCGCGTGCTCGTCTTCGAGGACGGCAAGGGCGAC
>JBBSJY010000292.1:0-4506 GCA_038256845.1 Verrucomicrobiales bacterium
ATTCATTAGAAACCGGACGGTTTCACCCTTCGCGTTCCGGTCTGCCTGCACGCGGTCAAAGCTGCGGAAAATTTTCCCTTCGCTGTCTTTCCAAACCAGTTGAACCCGCTTCGGCTCCAGCCGGACGACGCGGAAGATCGCCCCGGCATACGTCATCCGCTCCTCGCGCACGGCTTCCCCAGCGGGAGCGATGGGGGCCGACAAAATGAATGCGAGAGCGATCTTCAAATAGGTTTTCATCGGAGAAAGTCCTAGTGACGCTTTGAGCGATAGCGAGCCGCTTGGGCTGGTGCAAGCAGTGACCCTCGCAGCGATTTCGTGACGCTATCGTCACCCCGGGAAGCAGTTTGAGGCTTGCAGTGAAATGCCGAACCACGCGAGGTGCCGACGACGGCTCTCCGAGGCTGAATTCCGCCGATTGTGACAGATCCGTCACAGAAACTCCCTTCATAGGTGACGGAGCCGTCACTATCCGTCTGACGTTTCCGTCACAAACCAACCAACACGATGCACAACTTACCGAAACTACCCATGGCCCTCGGCCTCGCCTTGGGACTTCACCTGCCAGCCTCCGCCGGACCGGAAAGCCCAGCCGTCCAGCCCGCTCCGTCGAATCCGGGTGACTGGTGCACCTGGCTCCAGAGCAAGCCCGGCACCCTCTACAAAAATGCCGAAAATCCCATCCTCCAGGGTTTCCAGATCGGGGGACGCTTCCAGTACCAGGCCGCCTACCTGGACGGTGAGGATGCCAATGGACGCGATTTCAATGACACCTACGACGAATACCGCCGCGTGCGGATCGAAACCAAGACCGACTTCCTCAAGTTCTTCAGCGCCAATATCAAACTCAACATGGTCAGTGATGGCCGCCCATCCGGCGCCGATCTGGAGTGGGGATACGACACCTTCGACGAGGCGGTTTTCAGCTTCGACCTCAAGAAAGCCTTCGGAGCGGGTGCGCTGGATGCGCTGAAGCTCAATTACGGGCGCTTTAAGTTCAACATGACCGAGGAAGTGCACATGTCCTCCAAGGAAATCTACACCATCGAGCGCTCCGCCATCGCGAATAAACTCTACGGGGCTAACAACCGCCCTACCGGCGTGACCTTGGACGCGGAGCTTGGAAAATGGTCCGGCACGGTCGGAGTTTTCAGCGGCGAGGACGATTCCGAGTTCATCGGCGGCTGGAACGATGGCCAGGCCTACTACCTCTCGGTCAGCCACCAGACGACCGACGAATGGCGGTTTGTATTCGACTTCGTCGGAAATGATCAGGCGGGTGCCGATGATTTCCTCGGCTATGACTGGGCCACCGCCCTCAACGCGGTTTATGAGAAAGACCGCTTCGGATTGCTTTCCACCCTCGTTCTCGGTGACAACGCCGACGGCACTCCCGACCAAGGGGGGACATTCTACGGAGTCGTCGTGATGCCGTGGTATTGGATTGTCGAGGACAAGCTCCAGGCCGTCGTGCAATATCAATATTCCGGTGCCAGCGAAAGCGAAGGCATCCGCAATAACAGCCGATATGTCCGTGCAGAGCATAGCACCGGAGTGGACGTCAACGACGGTCGCGGCGACGACCTCCACACCCTTTACGGCGGCCTGAACTATCACATCTGCGGCGACAACGCCAAGATCATGGCCGGCATCGAATATGCCTCACTCGACACCCCTACCGGCGATGTCAGCACCCTAACGTATCTGGTGGCATTCCGCACCTTCTTCTGAGTTTGATTCTCCAATTCACGACAGCCGCTCCGTTTGGGGCGGCTGCTTTGTTTTCAAAAGAAATGTCCACTGCCCCGCCCTCATGGAAGGGCCGGACAATGGACGATTGGATCAGACGCCTGTGAATGTTTACTTCTTATCCGGTGAATACGGCAGCGACGACTTGTGGACAATCAGGCGGAGTTTGCCGTCATCGCCTTTCTTGAAGACAAAGGTCTTATCCACCATCACTTCGGTGCCGTCCTTGGCAGTGACCCAGACATTCCCCATGGTGATGGCGATATTGCCGTGGATCTGGATGCCCTCATCACCGTCACCGAGATTGTCATAACGAGCTTTCACCCAAGGCTTGAGCGCGAAGCCCTTGTCCTCAGAGAAATTCGGATCCCCGCCGACGAAATAGGCAAGCGCCCCTTCCTTGGTCGGACGGAAGGTGTTTTTGCCGTAGGCGAGCGTCGGTTTGAAGAAAACCGAACCCTTGTCGTAATCGTAGGCATCGGTGAGCACCTTCATCGCAAGCGCCTTCGCATCGCCCCCGTCATCGTGGGTTTTGCCGATGGCAACCAGCGCGTCGCACCAGCCCTGCTGGGCGGCGTTGACTTCAGCCTTGGTGATCTTCGTTGCGGACGCGGATTTGGACGCCGCCGCCTCGGCCTTGGCCGTAGACGCCAGGGCGGTGGTTCCGGCAACGCAGACGGCACCGGCAATCAGGATGTTTAATAGAGGATGTTTCATTGGTTTGTTATCGTTTTTCGGTTTTAGGAGAGGAGAACCCTCATGCACGGGTTATCTATTCAAACGATTCCAATTACCGCTATTGGAAATCGTCTCTCCGTTTCCAATAACGCGGATGCCTGCACTCCTACGCGGAAAACACCCCGGGCGGAAGACCGCCCGGGGTGACATAACTACTACTACTACTACTGCTTATCCAGGAAATGGATTAAAAACGCCACACCAGGTCCACCGTGACGCGGTCCTTCATCAGGCTGTCCTCTTCATCGGTGAGTGGAACCTCATAGGCCACGCCAGCGGTGATCGAGTCAGACAGGCGCGAACGGAAACCCACCGCAGCCGAGACAAAATCGCGATTGGCAGTGGCTTCCGACGCGCCGAGATTGAAGAGGTCGCCTCCTTCGAACTCGACCGCACCAGGCACACCGCCGCCGAGATGGCCGCCGAAGTTGCCTGCACCATTGCCAGCATCGAGGACGTGGAACCAGTTCACCTCGACCAACGGGATGAACCACTTGTGAACCTCATAGCTCACGTGCCCGCTCATCCACGACATGGTGGATTGTTCGTCGGAGAACGGAATCTGAAGTCCCGCACCGCCGGCGAATTGCCAGTCGTCCACCAGCTTGAGACCGGACAAGATCAGGTTGGCGGTTCCTTTTCCCTCACCTTGCAAAACGTCCGAATTTCCAGTGGGGAACTCAAATGTCAGCGATCCACTCACCGCCGTTCGTGAGGCAGGGTCCAGCAGGAAGGCATACTTCAGACCGCCGCCGAGATTCGCGAATCCGTCGGAATCCTCTAGCGTGTTGTCGAAATTCATATTCACATAACCATCCTTCGTCGCGACGATGGAGAGTCGCTCGTTCAGCGCCACTTCAAACTGCAGTGCGTAGAGCTGGACGTCACCGCCTAACGGAACCGAGCCGCCGCCTGCGGAAATCCGATCCGGCAGGGTATGATTCAGGAAGATCGGATGGACGTTGGTCGTCGGTAGGGCGAGATCGAACAGGGTGGGATTGCTGATCGGCCGGCGTGCCTGCGCGAACGCGTCATCCGAAGCCGGCGGGGTCAGCTCCGCTGCCACGCTGCCGGCGAAAGCTGCGGTGTGAAATAGTCCGAACACGCCTAACGAGGTGATGTATTTTGTTTTCATAAGCGCACGAATAAGAACCGAATCCCGCCGGCGCGCTGTTGGAAAGTATCACTTCTTTTCCAACGACCAGCGTGGGCATTATCTAATCGAACCCGCTTATGCCGCCGGTATATCAATGACCTCTACCGGCTATCAAAGTAACCCGACACACCGCGGATTAGGATCGTGGCGGCTGGACCTTCGCCCTTTTCCCTTATTTTCGCCCCCGCTCAATCACGCGATGCGCTGACCTATCGGCGTGGCTTCCGGACGTATTTCTAACCTCCGATTTCCTGGCATCCATGCAGCCGCCTCGCGCCCGGGAGGATGATTGGATAAATCCGCTTTCATTTACGCAACCGCCGCCGCAATTTCACGCCATGAACGGCCCACATATTTTCCGGGATTTCGACAGGACGATGGAGTCCCTCAAAAGTGAGGTGCTCACCATGGCCAGCCTCGCCCGCCAAGGTCTCGAGCGCGCGATGCGCTCCTTGCTGGAGCGGGATATCGACCTCGCCCGCTCGGTCATTGCGGACGATTCGGATGTGGATGACCTGGAGCGCCGGATCGACCAGATCGGGATGGAGATCCTGGTGCGCTTCCACCCCGTGGCCTCGGACCTCCGGCTGGTCGTCACCTCGATGAAAATGGGGCACAATCTCGAACGCATTTCCGACCACGCGGTGAACATCGCCAAGCGCTCCAAGAAGATCTGCAAGACGTCCTCCTCGCTCGAAGAGGTCGCCCTCGCGGAGCCGCTCTATTCCCTTGCGGACAGCCTTCTGCGCGACGCTCTCACCGCCTACACGGATGGCAATGCCGAACTCGGCGAGGGTCTGAAAGCCCGCGATAAGGAACTCGACCGCCTCCACAAGCAGATGATCGCCTCGCTCGGCAGCCGC
>JBBSJY010000293.1:0-4467 GCA_038256845.1 Verrucomicrobiales bacterium
CGGTGGCCCCCGCCTTGCCGCGGAAGCAGTCTTCACCCTGATAGCGGTCGATCCGCGAGTTGAATAGACCGGACCGCTTGAATGACTCCTCGGGGACCATGGCATCCGGGAAATATCGTACATTCGTCGCCCTGCGATGATGGCAGGGACGCACCTCCGGGGCGTCCGGCGCGTGGGATGCGAATGATCCGCGAATGAATGGAGCCAGCGCGCCACACATTCGCTTTTTCATTCTCGCGCCACGCGCCGGACCGCTCGGAGATCGGTCCCTGCCTTTGCGGCTTCGCCATTTCACAAATCATGACGCGCGGCAGTATATAAGTTCTTCGCGCCGCGGCGATCTGCGCCTCGCACTCGGCGAGCTGGCGCTGGAGCATGAGAAACTGGCGGTCGCTTTTCAGCTCGGGATAGGCTTCTGCCCGGGCGATCAGCCGGGCGACCTCATGGTGCAGCGTCTCCTGCGCCTGCCAGCCGCTGCCGGGAGCGGCGGCTTTGCTGCGTGCGAGTGTCACGGATTCCAGCGCCTCCCGCTCGTGGGCGGCGAAGCCCTTGACGGTTTCCACCAAGTTCGGGATCAGATCGTGGCGCTTCTTGATCTGCACGTCGGTGGATGCGAAGGCGAGGCGCACCTGGTTTCGGCGGTTCACCAGCGAATTGAAGGTGAAACCACCCACAACAGCGGTATGGCAAGGATCAGCAGTGGCCAGAACGATTCCATCGGACCCTGTCTAGCAGGCCGGCTTTGCCGAGGCGATGAGAACCGCAGCGGAGATTTCCACCCGGGTCCGCCCCCCAAAGAAGGTGAAGAGCGGACGGCTATTAGCGCCCGCCGGTGGCCCGGAAAAGGTCGGGTTGGAAAATGAGCGCCTTTTTCTCATGGAAAGGTCCTCGTGTGTCCCGTATTGCAGAACCTGCGCTGTCCGACAGCCGCATGGGACCAATCCCGCAATCACGCTCTAACAATCAAATCATCATGGGAACAGGAACTATTGTCATCCTCATTGTCGTGGCCGTCGTCGTCATTCTGGCGCTGTGGGTCATGGCTCAGTACAACGGACTCGTAAAGTTGCGGAATCTCTACCGCAACGCCTTCGCCCAGATCGACGTCCAGCTCAAGCGCCGCCACGATCTGATCCCGAATCTGGTGGAGACGGCCAAGGCCTACATGTCCCACGAGCGCGAGACGCTCGAAGCGGTGATCACCGCACGGAATTCCGCGGAGAGCGCCCGCGGCAAGGTTTCCACCGACGACACCGGCTCGATGAAGGAGCTGGTGGCCGCGGAGCAGGGGCTGGGTGGCGCGCTTGGCCGGCTTTTCGCCCTTTCCGAGGCCTATCCCGATCTCAAGGCGAACCAAAATATGATGCAACTCAGCGAGGAGCTGACCACCACGGAAAACAAGGTCTCGTTCGCGCGTCAGGGTTATAACGACGCGGTCATGCACTATAATAACAAGCGCGAGGTTTTCCCGGCCAATCTCATTGCAGGAATGTTCAACTTCGGCCCCGCGGCGCTTTTCGAGATCACCAACGAGACGGAGCGCGAGGCGGTGAAGGTGAGCTTCTGAGCGACCGTCTGAAAACCCCGCAGCCGGATCGATGGACTTTTTCCAAGCCCAGGAGCTCGCGAGGAAGCGCACCAAGTGGCTGGTCCTCTACTTCATGCTCGCCGTGTCGGGCGTGATCCTCTCGGTTTACGCTCTGGTCGTTTTTCTCTCGGGCTATGCGGATGAAGACCCGCGGGCCGGGCTGCCGTGGAGCTGGGAGCTGCTCGGCGGCACCGCGGTGGTGGTCGGCGGTGCGATCCTTCTCGGCAGCTTGTTCAAGATGATGCGTCTGTCGGGCGGTGGCTCGGTGGTCGCGCGGGATCTCGGCGCCCGTGAGGTGAGCCCGGATACCCGCGATCACGCCGAGCGCCGCCTGCTCAACGTGGTGGAGGAAATGTCGATCGCCTCCGGCATGGTGACGCCGGGAGTTTGGGTGATGGATCAGGAGGAGGGGATCAATGCCTTCGCCGCGGGCACGGATACTTCGAATGCGGTGGTGGCTGTTTCCCTGGGCTGCCTCCAGCAGCTCAATCGCGCGGAGTTGCAGGGCGTCGTGGCCCACGAGTTCAGCCATATTCTCAATGGAGATATGAAATTGAACATGCGGCTGATCGGCTGGCTGTTCGGGATTCTCATGCTGGCGATCGTCGGCCGGATGTTGCTCCACTCGCTGAGATTTGCCCGCGGCGGCCGGGATCGCAATGGCGGGGGAGTGGTGATCGCCATGCTGGTGGCGGGGATCGGGTTGTTTGCGATCGGATCGATCGGCGTGTTTTTCGGCCGGCTGATCCAGGCGGCGATTTCGCGGCAGCGCGAGTTTTTGGCGGATGCCGCGGCGGTGCAGTTCACCCGGGACCCCTCGGGCATCGCCGGCGCGTTGAAGAAAATCGGTGGCAGCGCCTTGGGAGGCAAAATTTCGGCTCCGAAGGCCTCGGAGGCGGGTCATCTGTTCTTCGCGGGTGCCGGCATGTTTTCCTTCGGTTTGGCAACCCACCCGCCGCTGGATGTCCGCATCCGGGCGATCGAGCGCGATTGGGACGGGGAATTTGCCCAAGCGGGCCCTCCGCCGGTGCCGGCCGCCCGGGCAGCGGGGGGCGGGCGGGTCTCGCGGATGCACGATGGCCCGCCGGGCGGTGCCAACCTCCCTTCGGTTCCCCCACCACTGCCGTCCAGTCTTGCCGGGGACGGCACGATCGATCTTGCCGCCGGTGCGGCGCTCTTCGGTTCGCTGCGTGACGAGTGGCGTGAGGCGGCCCACTCGATGGACGGAGCGCGCGGCTTGATTTTCGGATTGTTGCTCGCCCCCGATCCGGCTCTCCGTGCCAACGAGCTGGCACATCTGGAAAGCCGTTCGGGCGCGGAGATGGCGGAACGCGCGTCGGACTCGCATCAGGCGCTTTCCGGGCTTCATTCGGCGCAAAAGATCGCTTTGGCCGACATGTCGATCGCCACGCTGCGGCGGTTGGAGGACGGTGACTACCGGGATTTCAAGGAACTCACCCGCTGGTTGGTCGCAAGCGATGGAGAGGTGGATTTGTTCGAATTCATGCTGCAGAAGCTCGTCGAGCGGCACTTGGACGCCTCCCACGGAATGAGGCCGCCGGCGAAGATCCGCTTCCGGCAAATGGCCGAGCTGGAAGCAGAGATCCACCTTCTCGTTTCCGCGATGGCGGGAATCGGTGGCGATCCCAAAGGCGCTTACGCCGCCGCGATGGACGAACACCGACAACACGGCGGGAGAACACGGGAAATGCACCCGGAGCCGGAGCGCGACCTGGACGCCATCGGTCGGGCGCTCGACAAGTGCGATTCCGCCACGCCCTTGGTGAAGCGGCAGATCCTCCGGCTTTGCGCCCTGGCCGCGGCAAGCGACGGCATCCTCGCCAGTCGCGAGATCGAGCTCCTCCGCGCCATTGCCGATGCCATCGGCTGCCAGATCCCACTCTCCTCCATCGAGGATCTGGAGCTGGAAGCCTGAGAGGCTGTTTCGAACAAGGAATTTGCTTTGGCGGGAGGTTGCTTCAATCAGCCGTTGGGGGAGTCTCCGCTGCGCTACGCCTGCCCAAGCCGGACGGCCTGCCGGTAGAAAGCCTTCGCGAAGACCGGAGGGCGGGAAATGGGGGGTGATCTCACCGATCCACCCGGGGGCCTTCACGATTCTATCAAATCGACAAAGGCAGGCCGATGCGGAGAGGGGAAAAGTGCGATTCAAAACCCTCCATTCCCGCCTGATGCACCATAACAAGATCAAAGTCACCATCGCCCGCGAACTCACCGGAGTCATCTGGGAATGCCAGTCGCAGACATCATAAGATCACGCCGGGGGCGTGACACATCGCATGGCCGGAGTGGAACGCAGGCAAATCGGCTTCAGGATGCAAAGCGCTGCCACACCACCATCAAAGTGAAAACCATATCCACCCTACCATCTTGCAACCCGGGAATACCCGGCCATGTCTCCATCCGCCCGCCATGATAAAGCTGATGCTTCCGGCAAGGACTTTGCAGTCCTGGACGGGAGAGGGAAACGCTTGCAGACCAGCACCCGACAGACGTTCTGGGATAAGATGCACTTGGCCAAAGTCATCCGAGCGCCCGATACGAGATTGGGACAAGGTCGAGTGGTGAACGCCCCGCCGCCATGGCGGCTCAGATAGTGCGAAGCCTTCCTGCTTGGACGGAGCACAGCGGAGTCAGTCAAACTCTTGTTGGATAGGTCGGAGCAATCCGGCAGCCCACGTATAGCAGCATACCCAAGCAGCAGACGACTAATTGCCTATCACGTCTCCCTCCCACCGTCCAGGTCTCCCGAGCCCTCCACTCCGGCCTCAACCCATAAACGAGCTCCGGAATGTGGGGCTCCGGGTGTCCCGGCTCCGACGAGCCCGTCACCGGCCCATTGATCCCGCCCGCCGGCGGTC
>JBBSJY010000294.1:0-4459 GCA_038256845.1 Verrucomicrobiales bacterium
CGCTGCCGCAGCCGGCCGGGATGCCGCGAAACCCACGAAAAAACGCTGACCAATGGAGCCCTACAACGAAGAAGAATTCGAGATGGAGAGTGAAACGCCAGACGACCAGGCACCGGAGAACTCCGGCGTAACCCTGGACTCCCTGCACGAGGAACTCATGGCCGGAGCCTCCGAAGCCCGCCGCGGGAACCGTCGCACGCTCGACGTGCTCAAGAACTTCGGCAGCGTGCTCGATTCCCTTTCCGCAATGATGGAGGAAACCCGCAAGGCCGTCCGCAGCAGCGGTGCCGCAAGCTCCGCCGAGGACGCCCTGCCCCGCGAATGGGCCCTCGCGCTGGTGGAAATGGCGGACCGCCTTGCCCGGATCTCCGACGGATTTTCACGCCCGCCCGAACCCGGCGGCTGGTGGCCGGGCACGCGCAAGCGCCAGGCCGCTTGGACCGAGGCATGGGACATGCAGGCGGACGCAATCGGCATCTTCCGCAGCCACCTCGATTCCCTGCTCACCCGTGCCGGACTCGAACGCCTTCGACCCACCGGCCAGCCCTTCGACCCCGCCGTGATGACCGCCGTGGAATCCGCTCCGGATGCCACCCACCCGGACCACACCGTCCTCACCGAACTCCTCCCCGGCTGGCGGCGCACCGTCACCGGTGAACTCATCCGCCCCGCCCAAGTCCGCGTCTCCCGCCGCCCGGCGCACTAATCTCAAATCTCAATTCTCCACCTATGAACAACGATCTTCCCACCGTCATCGGCATCGACCTTGGCACCACCAATTCCACCGTCGCGGTCGTCCGCGAGGGTCAACTCGAAATCATCCCAGTCCGCGGTGAGCGGACTATGCCCAGCGCCGTCGGCATAGATCCGGCGGGCAAGCTCGTCATCGGTCGCGCCGCAAAAAACCAGGCGATTTCCGCCCCGGAGAACACCGTCCTCTCCGTCAAGCGCCTCATGGGCACCGACGGCACCGTGGAGCTCGGCGGGAAATCCTACCGCCCGGAGGAAATCAGCGCCCTCATCCTCGGCGAGCTCAAGCGCGCAGCAGAGGAACACCTCGGCCACCCGGTCGGGCAAGCGGTCATCACCGTGCCTGCGTTTTTCAACGAGCGCCAGCGTCTCGCCACCCAGGACGCCGGCAAGCTCGCCGGTCTCGACGTGCTGCGCATCATCAATGAGCCCACCGCCGCCGCGCTCGCCTACGGAGCCGGCCAGACCGATGCCACCTCCGGCCAGACCCTGCTCGTCTATGACCTCGGCGGCGGCACCTTCGATGTCTCCGTCGTCCGCGTCGAGGAGGGCGTGGTGGAAGTCCGCGCCAGCCACGGGGATGTCCACCTCGGCGGCGACGATTTCGACGAGGCGCTCGCCAGGCTGGGCGAGGAGCGCTTCGGCAGCGGCGAGCCCCTGCCTCCCGCCGCCCACCGCCGCCTCAAAAGTGCCATGGAACTGGCGAAAATCACCCTCTCCGACGCCCCCTTTGCCAACGTCCGCGAGGAATACCTTACCGAAACCAACCACCTGGAAACAGAAATCGAACGCAGCGCTTACGAGGAACTCATCGATCCGTGGCTCCACAAAACCCTCGATTGCCTTCAGAAAGCCCTCTCCGACGCCGACGTTACCGCTCACGAGCTGGACAAAGTCATGCTTGTTGGCGGTGCCACCCGGACCCCCGCCGTCCATCAGCTCCTTCACGCCAAGCTCGGCATCGAGCCGCGCCACGAGATCGACCCCGACCTCGTCGTCGCCATGGGTGCCGCAATCCAGGGCGCGGCGCTCGCCGGCCAGCCCGCGCCCGCCATCCTCGTCGATATTTCCGCCCACACCTACAGCGTCACGGCGGACACCGGCCACGGCTTCCTCGGTCCGGAACTCATCTGCGTGCCTCTCATCCGCCGCGGCACCCCACTGCCGGTAACCAAGAGCGACCTCTTCACCACCATGATCGACAAGCAGGACAGAGTCCTGGTCGTGGTGAACCAGGGCGAGAGCGACGACCCCGAACAAAACCTGAAACTTGGCGCATTCTGGATCGAGGGTCTGGGCAAATACCCCGCAGGCAACCAGATCATCGTCCGTTTCCAGATCGACCTCAGCGGACTGCTCACCGTCACCGCCACCGAGAAATCCACCGGGCTGGCGAAATCCGTGACCATCGACACCGCCGGCCAGCACCGCATCAACCTCGACACCGCGCGCGACAACCTCGCCGCCCTGTTCGACGAATACGATTCCGGAAATTCCGCAAGCTCCGCCTTCGAACCCGACGAATCCGACCAGGAAGACGCCATCGAGATCCATGCCACCGAATCGTCCGCCAACCTCATCGCCTCCGCCAAAAGCTTGCGCGGGCGTGCCAAAGACCTCCTCGAGCGCGGCGTCGCCGAAACCGACGCCGAAACCATCCGCACCAAGCTCGAAGGCATTCCCACCCTTATCGAATCCCGCGACTGGGAAACCCTCCAGGACGAGCTCGACAACCTCAGCGACCTGCTCTTCTACCTGGAGGATTGAACGGCTTTCTCAGCCTTGAAGTAACGACGGTAGCTGCCCTAGTGGGGGTTTCCAAACGGAACCTCGCGCGTCAATTCCCCCGTCTCCTCCGCACCCCTGCACGCCTGTAAATCAGCTCCTCTGTGACCTCGCCGACTTCTGAAAAATCCAAGAAACCCGGAGAAAACTCGCGGAAAATGTTTAAATCCGACTGACCCCCAACACACGGCCTGCGGTGAGGCCGCGCTATCTGCCCCCGCTTCTCCGCCAGCGGTCGCAGCACTCGCTTCTTCGAAATCCGTTCCTGCATTCTGTCAAGATTTGCACACTGACCCCATTTCCCACTGACCCCATTTCCCAGCTTCGTTACCGCCGCCGTGTACACAGTATCTCCACTCGCGATCAAAGCCACCAGCAGATGCGCGGGCCGCAGGCTTCCGCCATCCGTCGACGCCAGGATTGCCCCTGTTTGAAAAAATACATTCGATGGTGGGACGGATATGTGCTAGTTCTTGCTGAGTTCAAACCATCCCATGATCACCCTCGATTACCCTGAGATTAAGAAACAAGCACTGCTCCTTGCGAATGAGGCGAAGCTCGCGGATTCCAGCATCGTCCGTTTCTTCTGGTTTCCAGATGCGGAACAAGTTCGTCTTTTGGAACTCTCTACCGACGTGCCTCCCGCAGCCGGGGATGAAATTGAACCCGTATTTTTCCGCCCCGCTCCCGAACATGGCATGCCCGCTCTCAGCGGTGTGGCGATGATCCGCGAGGACGAATACCGTGCTGTCAATCTGCCGACAGAATGGGGCACATGGGACGAAGCGGTGGAACTGACCGGGGAAACGGAAAAATGACATGGGCAGAGGCCTTTATCCTCCAAGCTCGCAGTGATTACGCGATCTTCAAATCGCTTGGCAGCTCGCCCGACACACCCGAGTGCCATCGTCTTCATTACCTGCAGATGGCCACGGAAAAACTCGCGAAGTATCACGCCTGTCTCGGCACCACTGGTGCGCCGCAAAAGACCCATAGCGCTCTGGTTTCCCTACTGCGCCAGCTTCCGAACATGCCCCAGATCAGGCACTCCATGGGCTATTCAAGCAATCCCGCCACTTTCACCACCTACATCAAAAGTCTGTTGCCAGTGGCCACGGTGATAGAGGAACTCGCACCCGTCGGAGGCGACCTGCATCGGCTCAACGCAGAATACCCGTGGGTGGACGGCGGCGGGAATCTGCACTGTCCTCATACCTACACCTATCCGGAGCTCCGCAGGATGCAGCCGCAGTATCTTAAGTTCCTCAAGCTGATGGATCGGCTTTTTCTGGATGCGGAGTCAAAGTCAGGTAATTCAATGTGAAGTGGCATTTTCGCCGAACCCACAAAATCCAAATCTCTAAAAAAACTCTGCCCTTCTTATCCGCGCGGGCCGCAGGCTTCCGCCATCCACCGACGCCAGGGCTGCCCCCTGTTTGAAAAATCTTCCGCAGCGCCGGACTCCGGTGTAAGGGACGCTCCGCAGCCTCCGGCTCCCGCCCCAACTCCGCCCGCAACACCCGCCGCAGCTTCATCGGCGAAAGCCCGACCGCCGCCATGGCATCCGCTTCCTCGGTATGTCCCCGGGATTCTTCCTCCGCCTCCAGCTACACCACGATCTCGAACTCGCCAACCGCCAACACGGCAAGGAAATCGATAGTATCCGCCCCCTCCAACCCGCATAAGCCCGTCTTCCCAAGAGTAGCGGCCTCCGTCCCGCCGCAAGTGGCTGGGGATTCCAGCCCCAGGCCGTTGCGGGAGCCATCCTGCCTCCCGAGATTCTCCCGTCCCGGCAAGTCAGGGATGAGTTGGAACTGGACAAGGATATTCTGGAAAGTCTTTTCCAAACGGAACCTCGCGCGTCAATTCCCCCGTCTCCTCCGCACCCCTGCACGCCTGTAAATCAGCTCCTCTGTGACCTCGC
>JBBSJY010000295.1:0-4454 GCA_038256845.1 Verrucomicrobiales bacterium
GCCTGGAAGTGCTCGACCAAGTGCTGGCCCCGGCGATCGCGTAGGGATTAGGGTGCGTTTGACACACGCATTCCGAGTCCCTAGAACAATCCAACAGGGAGAAAAGGTCAACAATGTCAGAATTTTCAGTTCCAAGCCATCAGAGACAGTTCAGCTGCGAGCACTGCAAGGGCAACATCATGATTCCGATGGATCTGCCCCCGACGGCAGGTCCCTGCCCGCATTGCAATGCGATCATTACCTCCCCCGGGCCGGATGCGCCCCCACCGCCCTCCGGATCACAGACCCCCGGAAAACCGCCGGCCCCCCCCGCGGCTGCCACCCGTCCCGCGCCTCCGCCGGTAGGTCCGGAACGCAGGACACCTCCCGCGCCGCCATCGGAGCCCCCGGGTCCCGCTCCGGAGCGAAAGCCAACGGAAACCGCTTCTCCCTCGGCGAAAGCAGAGGTGCCATCCCCAACACCCGACCCGGGACCGGCCGACGTGCTCTCCCCACCGGCTGACAGCCGGAAGACCGTCACCCGCCAGAAGAACAATCCCAAGAAAACCGGTGAAAAAATGAGGGTGGTCCCCCTTGTGCTGGTCTGCTTCCTGCTTCTGGCTGTCGGCGCAGCGGCCGTTTATTTCATCGCCCGTGGGATGAAAACCGGCAAAGGAGGCGGCGGTTCCGGTGTCGCCGAGAGCCCCTCTGCGCCAAACTCCATCGCGGAATCCAATTACATCCGGACCGGATGGAAAGCGGATGCCTATGAGGTGTTGAGAAACTTTCTCGCGGCCACGACCGCCGAGGAAAAGCTCCCGTATGTGATCGACCCGGCCCGGACTGCGCCGCGTATGGAAGCATTCTATGGCGGAGGCATCATCAACGACTCGGACACTCCGGCGGACGGATTTTCCGTTTATGAAATTTCGGAGGAAGAACGCCGGAGCGGGATCTTCATGCTGGTCTACAATCAGCCGCCACAATTGAATATGAAGGAGTTCTTCCGGCCGCTCGCCAGCTTGGAAGTGCAGTTCGGGCTCGAAGAAGCCGATCTGCTGCTGAGCACCGTCGGCAATGTGGAGAATTTCGCGACGGAGCCCCTGCGGGTGTACGCCGCCTTCAAGCGCACTCCGGAAGGGCTGAAGCTGGATTGGGACACCTTCGCGCAGACCAAATACCGGACCTTTCAGAATTTCGTGGAACTCCCTTCCCCCGGACAATCGGAAGTATTCCGCGTTCTGATCGGCGAAGACGTGCCGGAAAAAGGCCGCGCCGTTACAGGCACCCGCACCTATCGCCTCGCCGATCCCGCCAATAGCGGCGACACGACCCGGGTGAACGTCAAGGTCGATTCGGAGATCGGCCGGGCCCTTTCGGTCATCAACTGGCGCGGATCCGCGGAAGGCCAGCCGATCACCCGGACCGCCACCGTGGAGCTCCGTTGGAAGGACGATTCACCGGAGCCGGAACTGGAGATGAGCCAGTTCATCTGTTGGGAGTTTCTCGGGCTGGGCGGAGAGGAAACTCCCGAGACAGCTTCAACCAAGTGAAGCCTCCATGCAGAATTCCGCAGATGCCTCCCGCGCGACGATCGCCGCGGTCGCCTCGCCGGTCGGCACCGGGGCGGTCTCCCTGGTGAGGATATCAGGGCCCGAAGCGCTACGCATCGCCGATCTGGCCACCGGCGGAAAAGCCACCTCCGTCATCCCGCGCACCGCCCGGCTCTGCCAAGTGCGCGACGCCGAAGGCCGCGTGCTGGACGACGGGCTGATGACGGTATTCCACGCGCCGAACAGCTACACCGGCGAGGATTGCGTGGAATTTACGGGGCATGGCGGTCTTCTGGTGACGCGCGAGGTGCTGGGCCGCTTTCTCGCCTGCGGCGCGGTCCATGCCGGCCCGGGCGAGTTCACCCAACGCGCCTTTTTGAATGGCAAACTCGATCTCACGCAGGCCGAGGGAGTGATGGATCTGATTTCCGCGCAAACCCGCCTCTCGATGCGCGCCGCCCGCAGCCAGCTCGATGGCACGCTCGGCCGCCGCACGACCGAGGCGCGGGACAAACTGCTGGAAACGCTTGCCCACCTCGAAGCCTGGATCGATTTCCCGGAAGAAGACATCGATCCCGAAACGGGGAAGCTGCTGCGCTCACGAGTCGGCGCAGTGCTGGCGACCGTCGATTCCCTGCTTGCCACCGCGGACCAGGGTCGTGTCCTCCGCGAGGGCGTGCGGACAGTGATTTTCGGCGAACCCAATGTGGGGAAATCGAGCCTGCTGAATCGCCTGTTAGGATTCGAACGGGCCATCGTCAGCGAAATCGCCGGGACCACCCGCGATACCATCGAGGAGGTTGTCAATCTTCACGGCATCCCGCTCCGGCTGGTCGACACGGCAGGTGTCCGCGAGGCGGGCGACGTCATCGAAGCGGAAGGCATCCAACGGACGGTGCGCCAGATCGAATCGGCGGACCTGCTGCTGGAAATCGCCGATGGCAGCCAGCCCCGGCCGTCGCAAGCGGTCCTTCCCGCCACCTCCGCCACCCGGCTGCAGGTGCTCAACAAAGCGGATCTGGGCGAGCACCCGCAATGGCAGGGCGTGGAAGCGGTCCGCCTGTCCTGCACGACCGGCGAAGGATTCGAAAAGCTATCGGAATCCATCCGTGACGCCCTTCACTTCAGCGAAGCCGATTGGGGCGAGCACGCGGTGGCCATCAACGCCCGCCACCAGGCCAGCCTCCAACTCGCGCGCACCGGCTTGGCCGAGGCGCTGGTGCTTTTGGAAGATCCTTCCAAAGATCCCGAGCTCGCCGCCATCGACCTCCGCGAAGCGCTCGATGCCCTCGGGGAAATCCCCGGCAAGGTCGGCACCGAAGATCTGTTAGGAGTCATTTTCAGCAGCTTCTGCATCGGCAAATGAACATCGTGATCCTCACCGGCGCGGGCGTTTCCGCGGAGTCCGGCATCGCGACTTTCCGCGGCCCCGGAGGCCTGTGGGAAGGCCACCGCGTCGAGGAAGTGGCCACACCGGAAGGTTTCCGCGCGGATCCGGACTTGGTCCACCGCTTCTACAACCAGCGCCGCGAGCGCCTCATCGATGGCAGCGTGAAGCCGAACGCCGCCCACCTCGCGCTCGCCCGCCTGGAGAAAGGGCTGAATGGTGATCTGCTCGTCGTCACCCAGAACATCGACGACCTCCACGAGCGCGCCGGCAGCCGGCGGCTGCTCCACCTGCATGGCGAGCTTCTCAAATCCCGCTGCACCGCCTGCGGATCGGTCGTCGCCTGCCGCGGAAAAACCGGACTCCGCAGCGGCTGTGCTTCCTGCGGCGAAGTCGGCACGGTCCGCCCGCACATCGTCTGGTTCGGCGAGATGCCTTTCCATCTGGAGGAAATCTCCGCGGCAATCTCCAGAGCCGATCTTTTCGTATCCATCGGCACCTCCGGAAATGTCTATCCCGCGGCCGGCTTCGTCGCATGGGCAGCCGAGGCCGGCGTCCGCACCTTGGAACTCAATCTCGACGAATCCTCCGGCAGCTCCCGTTTCGACGAATCCCGCCGCGGCCCCGCCACCGTGCGCGTGCCACAGTGGGTGGAAGAAATCCTCCTGTAGCGTCGGTCTGCGACCGTCGCAGGTCCTGGTTCGTAATCGGGAAGGATCGAGTCCTCCGTTAAAGGATTCCTGAAATTGTTCATTCACGAACTGTCCTATTTGATTTCTCCTGGTCCCCTGCCACTTGCTTTCCCATCTCCCAATTCCCCATTCTCAAAATCCGTGCAAGATCTCCTCGCTGCACATGCGGCCCTCCATGAGATGAAGACCCACGGGCGCTGGCCCAGCCTCTGCCGGGAACTGGGATTCGCCCACCTGGTCACACATATCGATCTCAAACAAAACAACCGGCCAAAGCGTCTCCGGGAGGGGATGCTGGCCGCATTGGACGAGTTCGCCAAAAAAGCGGAGATGCCCGAGCTGACCCAGTTACCGCGGGTTGGGGTCGGGATGTCGGCAGGCGGGATGTGCATCCCCATACTCATAGAGGAACCGGACAAGCTGCTCACGACCGCCGTCAGTTGCTCGTGGGTCACGGATCCGGAAAAATTAGGGCCGGAGCAGGCCGCCATCCCGCAAATGTACGTGATCGGTGCACTGCCGGACGGTTTCAAAATGCTGCCCGCCATCGACAACTTCTACGCGCCCTCGGTGACAGCGGGAAACCCTTGGGCGCTCGGCCTCCAGCACGGCTGCAAGCACGACTGGGCAAACTCCGGCACTCTTTTCGTCCCTTGGATACGGGCGATCGCCAAGCTCCGCATCCCCGATGGCGTCGATCCCGGTGATCCGGTCCCGCTGAAACCAGTCGATTTCAACTCGGGCTGGAAGGGGGACCGCTCCACCATCGACGGGCGGTTCGCCTCCATCACCCTTGCCGCCGATTACCAGGGGAAACATCAAGACGTGGTGTGGCTCCCCGAC